>JAGMBK010000069.1 GCA_023129805.1 Candidatus Zixiibacteriota bacterium
TGGATGATAAGTAATTGTCTCCCATGGGCGCGGGAATTCCCAGACGGGTCTCCGTCATGCCGCCATGAAGGGAGTCCTTTCCAATAAGCCCAATCTTTGTATCATACGTTATCGGTGAAAGCATTATCTGTTTATCATCCTGTTTCATTTTTTGCTTTCTTAACTATCTGAAATCTGACTCTGCCACATTTAGGGCAGACCCATTTTCTCTGTTTATGAAAAGCTCTTCCTACCTCCTTCATCTTGGTCTTGCATCTGGGACAATGCATCGATCGAAAATTAAATAAATTATCTTTTTAGAAATTCTAATGCTCCGATCAACTTTTCGCATCCGAATCTCACCGGGTCGACAGTGGGAAGATCGATCTCCTCCTCAGTTTTTTCAATCTGTTTTTTCGCCTCTGCCTCGGTTAACTCTTGAGTGTTCAGAGATATTCCGATCACCCTGGCGGGTTTTATCGGCTCAGCAATCTGTTCGTGAAGTTTTATCAATTCAGGAAGTGGTGGAATCTTCACCTGATAGTTTTTGATCTTTTCTCTCCCGGGATAGTGGCAAAGCACCATGGCATCCGGCAGACACCCATGGATCAAAGCCAGCGACACTCCGGAATAACCCGGATGAATGACCGTCCCCTGACCTTCCACCGATAATAAATCATAGGAGTGAGATTTTTCGATCAGAAATTCCTCTATCGCCCCGGACATGAAGTCTCCTACCACTGAATCGATGGGCACCCCCTCTCCGGCGATCACCATTCCGCTCTGACCGGTGGCAACAAAGTGCGAATTCCATCCGAATTTTTTAGCCTGTCTTGCTATCTCAATGGAGGTGATCATCTTCCCCGTCTTGCAGTCGGTTCCCACAGTAAGAACTATCTTGGCTTTGATCAGAGAAGGATCACCTATGGCGACTTTATTGTATTTTTTCGACTCCCTTAAGTCGTAAATCTTTGCTCCTTTCAAGTGTGCTAGCATAGAAAGCTCTGAATCTTCATTCAACATATCATGCAACCCACTTATCACATCCAGACCATTTTCCAGAGCTTGCTTGATAGCTCCTCTCCATTCCGGCGGAAGCTTTCCCCCTCGGGGTGCGATGCCTATCAGAAGCGCATTGGGACCATATTTCAATGAATCCGCCAGATCGCAGACAATCGGAATATCACCCCCGAAACCCAAAATCTCTTGAGCTGATTTTCCTGCCTTGGTAGAATCGATAACTGCCACCACCTCTTCGGGCTTATACATTATCAACCCGGAGGCGGTCTTGGCATCCAGATCACCGAAGAAACCTTCAGCCAAGATAACTGTGCGTCTCTTTTTCTGTTGCATAATTTATTCCGTCCACAGTCCACTGACCGCCGTCCTTCGACTTTGCTCAGGACAAGTCGGCCGCAACCCCTTTCTCAGGTTTTCGCGGCGGACTGCCGACAGCGGACTATTCTATCACCTCATCCCCTGTCCTACGGATCTTCGATCTCCCCCTCTCCATTTTGTGTCGAAGATCCCGCCAACGGCGGGGGAGAGGGGGATTAAGGGGGAGAGGTCAGTCCGAACCTTCGTGCGGACAGCCACAAGGGCTGTCCCTACATTATCTTTCCATTTTAGGAAAAGGCTTTGTAGGGGGCGACTCATGAGTCGCCCCCTACTTCTATACCTCTCCCCTGTCCCCTCTCCTTAGCAAGGAGAGGGGGACCAAGGGGGAGAGGTCATTTCAAAAGCAACATCTTCTTGGGTTCGGAAAAATCACCAACTTTCAATTGGTAAAAGTAAGCTCCGGAGGCTACGTCTTTCCCATCGTTATTCTTCCCATCCCAGAGCACAGACTTGTAGCCTGAGGACAGATCTTCGGAAACTAACGTTCTGACCTTTCTTCCCAGAACATCATAAATCTGCAAGGTGACAAAACCCGACTTAGAAAGAGTGAATTCTATCTTGGTTGTGGGATTAAAAGGATTGGGGTAATTCTGGGAGAGATCAAACTCAGAAGGCCTTTCTCTGCTTCCGGTCTCGTCCTTCACACCACTTGCAGTTTGGAAATACTTTATGGTGCAATAGTCGTCGCCTGTCCCACTACCTTCACTGTATCCAGTCACATAGACATTGCCAGAATCATCTACTGCTAAGTCATAAGCCCGATCCCCGCCATTTATCGGTCCGTTGTATACTCTTACCCAAACAGTATCTCCATCAGGATAATACTTTATGGTGGCATAATCACTATCTGTCCCACTGCCTCTCTTTCCGGTCACATAAACATAACCAGAATCATCTAAAGCTATGGCATAAGCCCAATCATAGTCGTTTCCCGGTCCGTTGTATCTTCTCACCCAGGCAGTATCTCCATTGGGATAATACTTTATGGTGGTATAGTCATAGGATGTCCCACTGCCATCGCTATATCCGGTCACATAGACATTGCCAGAATCATCTAAAGCTATGGCGTGAGCACAATCATAGTTGTTTCCCGGCCCGTTGTATCTACTCACCCAGGCAGTATCCCCGTTAGGCTTATACTTTATGGTGGTATAGTCAGAGTTCGTCCCACTGCCATAGCTACCTCCGGTCACATAGACATTGTTAGAATCATCTATGGCTATATCCATCGCTACATCAATGCTGTTTCCCGGTCCGTTGTACCGCATCACCCAGGCAGTATCCCCGTTAGGCTTATACTTTATGGTGGCATAGTCACCGTGTGTCCCACTGCCATCGCTACGTCCGGTCACATAGACATTGCCAGAACCATCTAAAGCCATGGCATAAGCCCAATCATAGTCGTTTCCCGGTCCGTTGTATCTTCTCACCCAGGCAGTATCCCCGTTAGGCTTATACTTTATGGTGGCATAGTCAGAGTTCGTCCCACTGCCATAGCTATATCCGGTCACATAGACATTGTTAGAATCATCTATGGCTATATCCATCGCTACATCAACGCTGTTTCCCGGTCCGTTATATCTACTCACCCAGGCAGTATCCCCATTGGGATAATACTTTATGGTGGTATAGTCATAGGATGTCCCACTGCCATAGCTACATCCGGTCACATAGACATTGTTAGAATCATCTATGGCTATATCCATACCGAGGAAAAAAAGAATTCGAGCATTAGTCTCTGATTCTGTCCGAGTTAAGTGAATCAGGGGAGATACTACCGCTACATCAACGCTGTTTCCCGGTCCGCTGTATCTTCTCACCCAGGCAGTATCTCCATTAGGCTTATACTTTATGGTGGCATAATCATAGCCCGTCCCACTGCCATAGCTATATCCGGTCACATAAACGTAGCCGGAATCATCTACGGTTATGGCATAGCCATAATCCGTGCTATCTGCCGGTCCATTGTATCTTTTCACCCAGGCGGTGTCAACAGACTGGGCAAATGCTTCGGCTTCGCTCAGCATCTGCGACACTGGACCTGCAAACAACATCAGCAGCAGCACCCCAAGAACCACTCTTAGTGGTTTTAACATGGTACACCTCCTTTGTTTTTTTTACCTCACCCCTGTCCCCTCTCCTTAGCAAGGAGAGGGGAACAAAAGGGGGAGAGGTTTGACGTTTATGGTTTTTCCCTCCCTTGGTGGGAAGGCGTTTGCTTACCCACTTCCTCATATGTTGGGATAGGAGTTGCACCCCTATCCTCTGCCTTTACGGGCGGGAGTTCAACTCCCGCCCGAGCTGGTGTGTTTTCTCTCTCCTTCCATGGTTTTATTTCACCCTTCTCCAATTGACTTGCCGCTAACATATTCATGTGAGCACCGAAAAGCAATCATTCTCTACCTCACCCCCTGTCCTACGGATCTTCGATCTCCCCCTCTCCATTTTGTGTCGAAGATCCCGCCAACGGCGGGGGAGAGGGGGACTAAGCCCGCCTTAGGCGGGCAAGGGGGAGAGGTCATTTGATAATGTGCAAAAAGTCACCCAGCAAAAACTGCATCCTTCCAATCAGAAGAGAGATTCGGGACATGACCGTATATCCGAAAGTGGCTCCAAAGAAAATCATCAGAAACCAGGTGCCCACCCTGGCGGTTGCTCCAAACCAGCCTTTATGCTCCCTGGAGAAGAAGAAATAAGCCAGGGTGGTGGCGATGCCAACAAAAACTATGACTCCATTTATGGAAGCCATATTGCTCATGGTCGCTTGCATCTGGGCAAAGATCTTTGCCTGCAGGGTGGCAGGGATGGCAACACCTGCACCCGCTCCAATAATTAGAGCAATCGATATTCGAGAAAGCCAAACGTATTTAGGAAAAAATCTAAGTAACATAAAAACACCCAAGATTCCGGGTATAATATAATCAAATTTCCCCTCTTTGAAAACAGGATTTATAAGTTTGGGCATAAGCGTGGTGTTCAAAGCGATAACCAGAACATACCCCACGGATATGCCCACCAGCAGATGCTCGGCGAATTTGTAAAAGGGATTATCTTTATACAAAAATGAAAAAATACAAAGAGTCAAGAAAACTGCGATTATGGTTCCGATTTCCATGTTTTACCCTGTCCACCGACCGCAGTCCACGGTCCACTGCTAAAATGATTTTGCCGTAGACTGTCGACCATGGACTGTGGACGATTTTTTCAGAAAATAACTCACGTTTCCTAAAATCACCAGAAGAATGATCACCAGATGACAGACAGATTGAGCGTCCATTCCCTTCTGTCCCATCCCTGGTTTTTCGATCAGCATCTCATATTCTGCGGCTCCTTTGAGCCCGCCCAAAAGACCCACCATTTGACCCGCGGAAAGAAACGGATAAAAGGATGTCGCCATCACTGCGGTTGTCGCCACTGTAAGCTTCATGTGATAGCGGGAGACAGCATAATCCACCCACCAGACCGGCATATCACCATCTGTCACCGAAATTATAAGAGAGATATCTTCATAATTTTTTATCTTTTTCATCATTGGGATTTGCCCCAAAGGACGATTATTGTAATCCTGCGGAAAAACTCTCTTTATATCCTCTCCCATCCCCAGGATGGCTGCTTGATATTGTGGCCTGAATCCCAGAAACACATAGCCTTCCCCATAGTTTGCCTGATATTCATCTGCTGTCTGTCTTAGAATCTGGTCTCCAATAACAGTTCCTTCAGCCAGAAGCGCCAATCCAACCACTTTAAGTTTCTTGGCAAAACAGTGATGTAGTATAGCTTGAGCCATAGGTTTCACCTCAGGCAGAGAGGAAGCTTCATGGTCAAAAGAGATCAAAACCACCGAGCCGGAATCCAGTTGGTCTATCTCTTCATATACTTGCATGACCTCCGAGGTTACCTCATGGGGCAGTCCGATTTTGATCACCAGAGGAATGGCAACGGAGAGAGCGATCAGAATAAATATCAATTGTCGAGACATTATGAAGAAATTAGAAATTCAAAATGAAAAATTAGTTTGTAGGTCGGATATGTCCCGCCTCTGGCGGGACTATCCGACACTCTCTGTCCGAAATCCCGCCAGAGGCGGGAATTTCGGACCTACAACTATTTCCTTCCTACTCAAGATCTATCTCTTCCAATTCATCGATTTCCTTATGTCCCCAACCTATGGTATAAGCACCTTTTTCGATCCATCCTTTGAAGCTGGAATTTTCCCAATCTTCTGGTTTGGACACATATCCAAGTTTAACCGGATTATAATGAATATAATTCAGATGAAACTGCCAATCCTTCTCGCTTCGAATCACATGATCCCAAAATTGGTGTTGCCACAATCGAAGATTTGTCTTGATAGAATGGAAAGCTTTGAAATTAAGAGTAAAGTTCTTATGAAGTGACTGAAACAGTTTGGAAAAACTGCAATTGACTGGTTTGATTAGAAAATGAAAATGTTCAGGAAGCAACACAAAAGCCTGCAGTTCATGTGGGTAATATTCTCCAACTCTGCGAAGAGTACGCCAAAAAAGTTCGATGTTTTTATCCTTATTAAATATTTGCTTCCTTTCCCTGGTCACCGAGGTAATGAAATAAATCGCTTCGGGAATATAGAATCTTCTAATGTTCATGTATCTATTCCGTAGGTCGGATATGTTCCACCTTTGGCGGGACTATCCGACATCTCTTGTCCGAAATCCCCGCCTCTGGCGGGGAATTTCGGACCTACAATTCTTTTTGGCATCTCATTTTCCACCAAGATAAGTTCTCTCAATCCCCAAAATTATTCTTAATGAGGTGGAGATGGTTCCCAACCCGATTCCGATATAGATTCCTCTTTTGGCGGCCATACTGGGAGTGCGTAAGATCCAGTTGGCCGCATCGGGAATCCAGTGGGAGATAAAATTTCCCAGGGGAACCCGTCCCAGCATTACCACTATTGCGACTGCCAGCAGCAAGCCCGCCTCCCAGCTTCGGGCACGGAATCCGCGGTATGCCGCCGATGCCACAAAGAAAGCCAGAAGCGAAAATATGGTGGACTGCATGGGAGCTTGCAGGTTATTGAACATCCACAAAAACGGGGTCCCTTCCCCCGTCCCTTTCCATAATCCCAAGATGACCATCACAGCCAGACCAATAAGGCCAACCAAATTGTATCCCCACGCAGTTTGAGTCCGGGCAATTTTTTTTGCATTCAGTTTTGCATAGCTTATCACTCCTACCAGCAGAGTGAAAACAAAAATTATTTGCATCCAGTCCAAGACCGTCTGGTAAGCCGAAACAGAGACCCCATGAGGAACAAAGAACTGAACCAGCATGAAAAGTCCGAAGACAAAGCAGACGATTATGGGAATTGTTCTTTGCATTTTTTCTTTCTGCAAGCACCAGAACCTAACTTAAGTTAGGTTCTGGTGTGAAAATCAATATATCATCCAACCGAAAAGAGTTTGATAACCCAACTCCATCCCAAGATACCGGCTATTCCTCCGATCAAGATCAACAAAACCACCAGTGCCTTCAAAAAATCCTGCCCCTTTATGCTTCCCAATATCTGTGGATCTTTGGTCAGATAACCGCTGGCGACAAAAAGCTCCTCCCCTATCAAGGTGTAATCGCATGCCACTATGAAAAAAGAGAGCTGGATGGTTGAATCCGTTCCGGCGATCTGGAGTGCGCCTATAGAATTTCCGGTCTCGGCAAGAAGTAAAGCTTCTGCCTCAAAAGTTCCGAAAAAGAGATTTGTAGCCGGAACCTGACGGATCATGATCCCACCCACTGCCGCGGCATAACCGAACTGGCTCTGGGTGACAAAGAATATATTGTCCGGATTGTAAGCCTCTGGATGTCCCGCTTTTGAATATGCCTCAAAGACCACCTCCTGAGCTGTGGTCATCACTACCGGATCATAATTGGGAAAGATCAAGGGGGTATTGTACTCCGCCGTCTTCTCCGCCACGCTGGATAAGATGTTCATGGATGCCATGGTTGCCACTCGATCCATCTTGCCCAGACCGGAGGAGTAGAGTATGGGCTTTCCCATCTCGGTGGCTCTTCCGATGGCGTTATCCACCGCTTGCAAGCCGGCAATCGGCCTGATGAAAATCCTCTTTCCCCTTTTTCCATACAGGATGAAGCCCAAGATGAATATAAAACAGATAACCACGCCCAAAAGGACGTTGATCCGTTGGGTATGAAACCATTGCCCTCCGGAGGCCACCGGTCCGAAAACCGCAGAAAACGAAACATCATCCTCTTTGGTCCCTTTTAATAGATAAAGATACTCAACCCCGTCCTTCACACTCTTGTCGATGAATTTTGTGTCTTTGGACGATACCTTCCCTACCAACTGGAAACTGTTCTCTTCTACCGCTGATCTTAATATCTCATATTCAACTTCTGCGGAATCTTGTGGTAACTTTTCAAAGGTAAGGGTGATGCTTCTGCCTTTATCGTTGGGCGTATCCACTGCCTTTAACTTGACCGGAAGCCCGGCGGCGTAAATGGTAGAAGTGAGAAGGAGTAAGGCTAACCAGAAAATGGTAAATTTAGATTTTAGCATCTCTGTCCTGACAAAGGGTTAAAGATTTTTTATAAGCTAAAGAATCCCCCTTACTTGTCAAGCTAAAACTGCTCTGCCTGAGATGTTATCTTCCCACGACACCTGGGCGGATGATAACATCCGCCCAGGAGCTTTAATCATTCACAGCAGATGTAACAGACTTGTAGTGAGCGAAGCGAATCTATTAAGCAGATAAAAATTATCGGTATCTGCTTAATCCTAATAATCAGCTGTGAGGAAAAAAGGACAGCCATCCCCTCGATTGCCAGAACCTAACTTAAGTTAGGTTCTGGTCTGGAAAACCTGCTCCAGGTGGGTGTTCTTCACCAACGGGAAGCAAAGGTATGGGTACCCCGCAACAACAGCGCGGAGTGGTAGGTAGCCGCAGGCTTTAGCCTGCGTGGCGGAAGAAAAAAAATAAGAAATCCACCAAAGATTTTCTTGACCAGACAAACCATATCTGCTATCTTAAGAAGAACTAAAACCTTCAAGGAGGTGTTAAATGAAGTTCAAAGCTGTTTTACTGTTAGTTGCGTTTCTGGCGGGTGTATGGTTTTCTTGCTCCGACATCTGGGCTGAATCCAGGGTGGAGCAGATATTGAAGGGAGCGGATACCTGGATCATACAGGATACCTCTCGCATCCTAAGTTACATCGATAGCTGCAATCAGGTTACCGACGATGCCTTGAAAGGCTCCAAGCACTGGCAATCCACCTATGATGATCTGAGCTTTCTTCTGGGCATAGACTTAGCCACCGATCCGAAGATAGATAATACCGGCAGAATCTATTTTCTTATGAGGATCACTGGTCAGGTTCAGACACTTTTTTACATGGATGACCCCATGGAGTTTCCTCATCAGCTCACCCCTAACAACTGGGCGGACCGGGGTATCTCCATCGGCTTTTTCGATGTCCATCCTTCGGGCAAGTATGTGCTGGTAGGAATTATGCAGTATGGGAATGAGAATTTCGATATCTACAAGTTTGACCGGGACGGTAAATTCCATCCCCTTCTGGTTGCCCCTAACCTTCAGTACCGCAGTATCGTCTTCAAAAACGAAGATGAGTTCTATCTCATATCCAGTGATCGCAAGACCCAAACCTTGATAAAATACACCATCTCCACCGGCAAGATAGATACGGTTTATACGGAGCCGGGCTGGTTTGGGCCGGATGATTATCTGGATGGCAAGCTGATCCTCACTCGATGGTTGAGCTTCTCTGAAAGCCAGCTATTTGTGTTTGATGAGAAAACCAAGAAAGTCAAGGACATAACGAAAGTGGGCTTGTACTATGGGGGATTGTTCACCCCTGATGGCAAGGTTCTCACTTACACCGGGGCTTTGTCAACGGAGGAGGAGTTTGCCAAGTTTGCCATAATTGACCTAAAAAAACCCAAAAAACTGAAGTTAGTGTATG
>JAGMBK010000007.1 GCA_023129805.1 Candidatus Zixiibacteriota bacterium
TCTTCAAAGTCAATTAAAGATTGTGTAAAGTTTCACGAAGGAATAGAGGTTGCTACAAGCGTGGAGAGGGGGTGCTGGAAATTCCAGCACCTAACTTAAGTTAGGTGCTGGTCTATGATTTGTATTCAGTGGGCAGAATTAATCCAAAATTTGTTTGACTTTCTCACCCGTTATTCGTAAATTTAGACCAGTCTCAGGATCCTGTGGATAAATAGCTTTTGGGAGACCTCAGGCGAAAAACCATTTATTGAAAATTCGGAGGCGAATCTATGGTGGACGTTCATATTGCAAGTAATACCAATGTAGCAAAAATCACCCTTCATTCCGTCCCGGATAAACCCGGAATCGCGGCGGAGATATTTGGAAAATTAGGAAATGAGGGCTTCAACATTGAGCTAGTAGTCTCGGGGATCGGCTATAAGGGCAAGGTTGACGTATCTTTCTCCGTGGCGGAAAACGAGCTGGATCCTATTCACACGCTTCTGGAGAAGGTAAAGGATGAGATAGGAGCGGAAAGGGTTTCTCACACCTCCAGCATAGCTTTAGTCTCCATCGCCGGTCATCAACTGGCGCAGACCCCGGGCATAGCGGGAAGAATGTTTAATGCGCTTTCCAAGTCGGGGGTCAATATAGACACCATCTCCACCTCCATGTCTTCGGTCACCTGCATGGTCTCACAAGATAAAGCCAAAGAGGCGGTGGACGCTTTGCGCAAGGAGTTCCAGTCGTAAAAAAACGGGCTTATGGTCCAGCCGGGCTCTTCTTGCCAATTAAGGTTAAGCTAAAATGGACTTTTGAAGAACATGATGTCAGGGCTGAATGCCCTTCAGGGTGAATCCTGTCCCATGGTAAGGTGAACATTTTTCTGCATAGGGGTAGGAATTTTCGTATGAATGCATATGCATATCCCGCCAAAAGTATAAATTCTTCAACAATCCTTCTGCTTGCAGACATATAATATAAAACAAAGGAGGAAATCTTTTATGGCAAAATACAAAATCGCCTGGCTTCCCGGAGACGGGATAGGAAAGGATGTTTTGAATGCAGCTAAGATAGTTTTGGAGAAGATAGAGTTGGATGCAGAATATATCCCCGGCGATATTGGCTGGGAGTTCTGGTGCAAGGAAGGAGATGCCTTGCCGGAGAGGACCATCCAGCTTTTGAAAAATACTGACTGTTGCCTTTTCGGTGCCATCACCTCCAAACCCAAGGAAGAGGCGGAGTCAGAGCTGGATCCTGCTCTTGAAGGCAAAGGATACATCTATTTTAGTCCCATCGTAAAACTGCGCCAGTTATTTAACCTCAGGACCAATCTAAGACCCTGCAAGGCTTATCCAGGCAACCCACTGAATTATCGAGATAACGTGGATTTAGTGGTATTCAGAGAAAACACCGAAGATCTTTACGCTGGCGTGGAGTTTCATCCCCTTCCTTCGGAGGTGATGTCTGTGCTATGTAAACATCATGAGCGTATGAAAAAGTTTGCGGATACTCCACTTGAAGACATAGCGGTAAGTTTGCGAGTGAACACCCGGAAGGCTTGCCAGAATATTGTTCGGGATGCCTTTGAATACGCTAAAAAACACAAAAGGAGATCAGTCACCGTGGTGGAGAAACCCAATGTGATAAGGGAGACCTCCGGTTTGATGGTCAGGGAGGCAAGAAAGATCGCCAAAGAATATCCGGAGATCCCACTCTGGGAGACCAATATCGATGCCATGTGCATGTGGCTGATCAAAAATCCTGAAGACTACGATGTATTGGTAACCTCTAACATGTTCGGTGACATAATATCCGATCTTTCTGCCCAACTGGTGGGAGGATTGGGCTTTGCCTGTTCCGGAAACATCGGGGATGTTTATGCCGTCTTCGAGCCCACGCATGGCTCTGCTCCCAAATATTCAGGTATGAATAAGGTCAATCCCATGGCGACCCTTCTGAGCGTGAAGTTGATGTTAGACTGGTTGGGGGAGTCAGAAAAAGCTTTACGCCTTGAATCTGCCATTGCTGAGGTGATCAAAGAAGGAAAAGTTAGAACTTACGATATGGGAGGCAAATCCACCACCACTGGTGTGGCAGAGGAGGTGGTAAGGAAGCTTTAAAGGAGTGCACCCCGGCATTGGCGGGGTGCGAACTTGATTTTAAGCTTTAAAACCTCCTGAAGGAGAATTTGGAGTGTTCACCTTTAGGTGAACCTTTCGTTGGTAACGGACATCTTGTCCGTTCTCCCGCCAAAGGCGGGGTGCGACTTTGGGTTTTAAGCTTTAAAACCGCAGAAGCCCCGCGAAGCGGGATCTCCGCTTCGCTCCGACAAGCTTCTGCACTCCGAAAACTTCAACTTCCCCAAAATTTCCTCTAACATATTTTGGTTTTTTGTCATTTTTGTTTATATTAACATATTGTGAATGAACAGCGGTGTAACTGTGGCATTACGCCTTGGTGCGCCGCCTGAGGCGGAGTTGGGTGTCTTAAGCGGTAGCCGCCCCGCCCCAGGCGGGGCGAAAGAAGAATCATGATGCATCAACTTTCAGAAAAGATAAAGAAAGATTTGCTCCCCTTGGTGATGAAACCGGGACGGTATGTTGGAAATGAACTGGGAGCGATAAAAAAGGATCATCAGGAAAAGCTCAAGGTGGCTTTAACCTTCCCGGATGTGTATGAGATCGGAATGTCCTATCTTGGCATAGCTATACTTTATTACATAATTAATCGAAGACCAGATTGGGTAGCTGAAAGGGTTTTTGCTCCCTGGGTGGATGCAGAGGGAGTTATAAGAGAACAAAATATCCCACTTTTTTCCTTGGAGACTCATACACCTCTGAAAGAATTTGATATCCTGGGTTTCTCCCTAACCTATGAACTCAACTATGCCACTATCCTTAATATGCTGGACTTAGCCGGGATACCGGTCTATTCTTCTCAGAGAAACGAGGAATATCCTTTGATCGTCGCCGGTGGACCTTCTGCTATGAACCCGGAACCTATGGCAGAGTTTTTCGATCTATTCGCCTTGGGTGATGCAGAGGAGATGATAGAGGAGATCTTAGAAACTATCCAGCAAGGGAAGAAAGAACGAATGAAGAAACAAGAGCTTCTTCTCAGACTGTCCAAAATACCCGGGGTATACGTTCCCCAGTTTTACCAAGTCAAATATAACTCAGAAAATAGATTTGAGTCGATTGTGCCGAAGTTGCCGGATGTTCCAGAAAAGATTAAGGTGAGAACCATCCCTCAACTAAAAAACGAGCATTATCCGCAAACCCCTATAATTCCCTTTTTGGAGACCACCCATGACCGGCTGACCATAGAGATCATGCGGGGCTGTCCCAAAAGATGCCGTTTCTGTGCGGCAACCATAGTCTATCATCCCAGGCGAGAAAGACCAGTGGAAGAGATAGTCAAACAGGCTGAAGTTGGAATAGCTAACTCTGGCTGGGATGAGATTTCTCTTCTTTCCCTCTCCACCACCGACTATTCCAAACTGCCTGAGTTAGTTAAAACGCTTTGTCAGAGATTTTACTCAAAGAGAGTTTCCACCTCACTCCCTTCACTCAGACCGGATTCTTTCTCCTTAGAGTTGGCTCAGCTTTTAGCCCGGGTAAAAAAGCCGGGTTTGACTTTTGCTCCGGAAGCAGGCACTCCCAGGCTTAGAAACGTTATCGGCAAGAACTTAAATGAGCAGGACATTTTGAATACTGTTAAGATAGTTTTTTCCTCCGGGTGGAATTTGATCAAACTTTACTTTATGATCGGGTTGCCCACTGAGAGGGAGGAGGATTTAAAGGGAATAGTGGATCTGCTGAAAAGGATTTTAAGAGTAGGAAAAGAGACAGGCAGAGGGAAGAATCTGAATGTGACCATCTCGCCTTTTACCCCCAAGCCACATACTCCTTTTCAATGGGAAAGGTTAGAAGATACCGATAGCCTGCAGGGAAAGATTCGTTATCTGAAGATCAATTCCAGAAGGGGAGGATTACATCTGAAATTCAGGGATCCCAAAATTTCCTATCTGGAGGGAATTTTAGGTCGGGGAGATCGACGAATCTGTTCTGTGATCTTCTCTGCCTGGAAGAAAGGGGCAAGGCTGGATAGCTGGACAGAACATTTCAATTATCAGCTCTGGAGAGAAGCATTTGCTGAGCAAGGAATCGATCCAAACTCTTACGCTGAGGAAAAGGACCCAGACATGCCCCTTCCCTGGGATCATATTGACAAAGGAATCAGAAAGGAATATCTGAAGAAGGAGAGAGATCGGGCTTACGCTTTTCAAGAGAACGCATTTCCAGAGAAAAAGTATCCATTAGAAGTTAGTTCTCAAAGAGAGCATTTACCCGGCGGGGTAAAAATGAGCGATTCCGCTCCCGCAAAAGGATTGCAAAAAGTAGTTGCCCCATCCGAGGAATCCACTACCACTGCCGTTCCCTCGTATGGTCGTAGGAAAAAGAAAAAACCTTTATCGCCGGCGCTGACCGTGGTGCGCAGTCGGGTGAGGCTGAAATGGAGCAAATCTGAGGAGGTCAGATTTACCTCTCATCTGGATGTGGGACGTATGATCGAACGCACCATCCGCAGATCGGGAATTCCCATCGCATATACGGAAGGGTTTCATCCTCACCAGAAGGTCGCCTGGGGTCCTCCTCTTCCCTTAGGATTTGTATCTGATGAGGAGTATCTGGACATCCAGCTTACCGAACCTTACACCTCTGCCGTCCTTGATCGATTAAACCAAGCTTTGCCATCGGGATTTAAGTTTTTAGGAGGCAGACCGATTTTGGGCAAATCAGACTCGCTAAGCTCCATCATAAATTTGGCCTACTATGAGGTAGGGCTGAAGATTCCCTTAGATCAAACGGAGAAGCTGATTGAATCCATCATGGGTGAAAAGAATTTGTGGGTGAAAAGAATTTCCAAGCAACAGGTTAAGGAGATAGATATAAGAAGACACATTCTGAAATTAGAGTGTGAACCTTTGGATGATCAGGCTATCCTGAAAATGCATCTGGGGCTGGGAAGTGATGGTTATGCCCGACCAGAGGAGATTTTGGTGTATGGATTTGGTCTTGATGAAAAGAAAGTAGCAGGCTTGCTTTTCAAAAGAACCGGACTTTTTATCATGAAGAATAAACAGATCATAACTCCGATGGAAGTAATTTAGCTGAAAACTTTATCTTAACCTGAATTTTTCAAAAGAAACCTTAAGCAAGTTTGATCCCTACAGTTGAGTCTTCTTAAGAGAGTGGAAAAAACACAGAGCACAAATCCCAGAGAGATCGCAATAAAAATTCTGCATGACGTAGAGGTCAATGACACCTTTACCCATCAATCCATCTTGTCCTTCTCCAAAAATCTTTATCTTTCCTCCCTGGATAGAAGATTTCTACGCGAACTGGTTCATGGAACCATCAAAATGAGAAGGAGGCTGGATTTTGTTCTTGGTCTGTTCTTGGAGAAAAAGCTGGAGGGGTTGACTCCGATGATACGAAACATATTGAGAATGGGAGTTTATCAGATAGATTTTTTGACAAAGGTTCCGGAGAGTGCGGCTGTAGATGAGTCGGTGAAACTGGCTAAAAAGTTCGGGCATAAAGGGACGGTGGCTTTAGTCAACGCAGTCTTGAGAAGCTACTTGCGTGACAAAAGCCAGGTGAGTTTTCCTTCCTGGGAAAAGGATAAGGTTGAAAATATTTCTTTGTTCTATTCTTTTCCTAGCTGGGTGGTAGAGGGGTGGTTGGGGATTTTCGGTGAAGAGCAGACCATCAAACTTTGTCAGGCTTTCAACAAAAGACCGCGACTTTGTTGCCGAATGAACTCGTTGAAGATTGATCATAAGGGGTTGGAGGAGATATTCAAGCGGGAAAAGATAAAATTCAAGCCAAGCAAATTCCTAAAAGGTTTTTATTCAATCGAATCCAAGGTGGATCTGGACCGTTTTGTTCCCCTACAGAAGGGATTAATCTATTTTCAGGATGAAAGTGCCGGATTTCCGGTTATGCTTCTTGATCCTCAACCGGGTGATTATATAGTGGATCTATGTGCCGCCCCCGGAGGAAAGAGCACCTTCATTGCAGAGAGAATGTCGGATCAGGGGCTGGTGCTGGCGGTGGATATAAGTGCAAAAAAGCTTAATATGGTGAGGGAAAATTGCCAGAGGCTGGGAGTGCGCTCTGTAGCCTTATGCTGTGCTGATGCCAAAGATTTTTCCTGCCATCCCGTGGACAAAATTTTGATTGACGCTCCCTGTTCTGCCCTGGGGACATTAGGACGAAATCCGGATGCCCGCTGGAGAAAACAAAAGGAGGATCCTTCTCGATTGCAGAAGCTTCAGTTAGAAATTTTGTCAAATGCGGCAGAGCTTTTGAAAGATGGTGGTATCTTAGTCTACAGCACCTGCACCATTACGCCAGAGGAAAATGAACAGGTGATTGAAAAGTTTTTGGAGCAAAGGAAAGATTTCAGAGTGGCAGAGGGCTCCCATTTCGTAGATTTTGGCGTGGTGGATCAGAATGGTATGGTTCGAACATTACCCCATGTTCATAAAATGGATGGAAGTTTTGCCTGTAGATTAGAAAAAGTATAGTTCTTTTGAAGATGGGATTTTCAACTGGATTTTTAAGGAAAATATTGTATTTTAGGTTGCGATAAGAACTTTAGAATTCAATTTCTGAGAGCATCTATGAAGGAAACAATAAAGACAAAACTAAAGCACATATTTGGATTCATATGGAGAAATAGACCAATAAGATACCCGCTTCTGCTTTTGGGGACAATTGCAACCCTTTTTCTTTTGCTGCTTCTGGCTGACCGTGTGATCATGCCCCTGGTTGTCCACTGGGGAGAAGCGCGGGCGGTGCCAGACTTAACGGATTTAAGTTTAGAAGAGGTCGAAGATATTTCAAAAAGGAAAGGTTTAAACCTTCAGGTGCTGGCGGAGGTGTATGATCCCACCAAGCCTCCGGGAACTATCCTTTCTCAAATCCCTCCTCCCAATACCAGGGTCAGAGAAGGGAGGATTGTAAAGATAACAGTGAGCAAAGGTGGAAAGACAGTATTGGTGCCTAAACTGGAGGGTATTTCCATAAGACAGGCGGAGCTTTTGTTGGTTCATGAAGGATTGGAATTGGGAGAGGTTAGCTGGACTTCATCTGGTTCCTTTCCCGAAGATGTGGTGATCGCCAGCACACCTTTATTTGGAACCTCCGTTCCGCATGGAATGTCTGTGAACTTGAGGGTGAGTCTGGGCATAAAGCCAGACACAGTGGTGGTGCCTGATCTTTTAGGGATGAACTTAGATGAGAGCAAGAAGATCCTTCGGGAGATCGGGCTTGGGTTGGGAAAGACAAAAGTCAAGGTAAATAATGATTTTCTCCCCGGAACGATATTGAAGCAATCTCTCCCACCAGGCGAAAAAATTGAAAGGGGATCAAAAATAAATCTGGAAGTCAGCACCACTGAATGATGGAGGTTTCTTCTGGATTGGGAACTAAACAACGATTACGTCCGATACAAAATGCAATCGAGGCTCGTTTCACGGTCTCGACGTTCGTATAGATGCTCGAAGCAGGTCTTGGAACGAGCTTCGATTGCCAAGTTTCGATACGAGCTTCGCCAACGACAAACCAAATACTTTTTTCATGAGGTGACAGATGATAAAGGTAGCACCTTCTCTGTTATCTGCTGATTTCAGAAACATAGAAAGAGAAATCAAACGGGTGGAAAAGTGTAAGGTGGATCTGCTTCATCTGGATATAATGGACGGGCATTTTGTTCCCAACATCACCTTTGGTCCCATGATCGTTGAAGCCATAAACCGTTGCACCAAGCTTCCCTTAGACGTTCATCTGATGATCGAAAAGTCAGACTCTTTTGTGGAATCATTTATCAGAAGCGGTGCGGATTATCTTACCGTGAGCTTCGAGGCTTGCAAGCATCTTCAGCGAACCATAAATTTGATCAAAAGCTTTAAAGTCAAAGTGGGGTGCGCTCTAAATCCCGCCACACCATTTTGCGTGATCAAGCCTGTTGTAAAGAAGCTAGACCTGCTTTTATTGATGACAGTTAATCCCGGATTTGGAGGACAAAAGTTCGTTCCTTCAGTCTTGCCCAAGATAGAAGAGGCAAAAAAATTCATACGGGATCATAAATTAAAGACAAAAATAGAGGTGGATGGAGGGATAAGCCCCCGGACAGCCAAGCAGGTAAAACAGGCAGGGGCAACCATATTGGTAGCAGGGGCGGCAATCTTTAAGAGCAAAAACTATTGCCGGACAGTTAAAGCTTTAAGGGAATCATAAGTGGCGAAATTGAAGTTTGGTGCATCGGCATTTCCTAATAGGATGCGTCGTGAGATTTTTATTGCTAAAATAATTTGGGTGTTTATATTATAACTTTCGTATTTTAGCGGATCGGGCGTATGATAGCCTGAGAGTGCACCATGTGGTGCACCCCAGAGAGGATAAAAAAGTTTTTTTCGTTAATCTAAGGAATTTTAGTCAAAACTTGGTCTAAGAAGATGTTTGAAGATCTAACCATAAAGTTAGAAGGTATTTTCAAAAAACTCCGGGGACGGGGAAAGCTCTCTGAAACCAATATCAAGGATGCTTTGAAAGAGGTGAGACGTGCGCTTCTGGAGGCAGATGTTAATTATAAAGTGGTGAAGGAGTTCATCAGTCAGGTGGAAGCCAAAGCCATTGGTCAAGAGGTTCTTCGAAGCATCACTCCCGGACAGCAAATTATCAAGATAGTCAATGAGCAATTGACCAATCTTTTAGGAAAAGAAAGGGTGGAGGTGAAATTCTCTGCCCAGCCTCCTACCGTGTTCATGCTTATTGGTCTGCAGGGATCGGGCAAGACCACTGCCTGCGGAAAACTGGCGCGATATTACAAGAAGAAAGGAAGATTCCCCTTGCTGGTGGCGGCAGACGTTTATCGTCCAGCCGCGGTGGATCAGCTTAAGATTTTAGGCAAGATGCTCAACATTCCTGTGTTTTCCTCCAAGGATGATCCGGTGAAAATATGTGAAACCTCTGTTGAGCAAGCCCGAAAAGAAGGTAAGGATTTAGTGATAATCGACACCGCAGGAAGGCTGCATATCGATGAGCCGTTGATGCTGGAGCTTTTAAACATTAAAAAGGCGGTTTCTCCTCAGGAGATCGTTCTGGTGGCGGATGCCATGACCGGACAGGATGCGGTTAACATAGCCAAAACCTTCGAGGAGAAGATTGGCTTAGATGGGATCTTTTTGACTAAGATGGATGGGGATGCCCGAGGAGGAGCGGCACTTTCCATTCGAGCCGTCACCGGCAAACCCATAAAGTTTGTGGGGGTGGGGGAGAAGCTGGATGCTTTGGAGATGTTCTATCCGGATCGAATGGCTTCGCGCATCCTGGGGATGGGAGATGTGGTCTCTTTGGTGGAAAAGGCTGAGGAAGCGGTAGATTTAGAAGAAGCCAAGAAACTGGAGAAAAAGTTAAGGAAAGAGGCTTTTACCCTGGATGATTTCTACGCTCAGCTTCAGCAGTTGAAAAAAATGGGTCCTTTAGAGTCGATTCTGGAGATGATTCCTGGTATGGGAGGAAAGATGATGCGTGGACTCGAGATTGATGAAAAAGCCATGGTGCGGGTGGAAGCCGTAATCAACTCCATGACCAAAGAGGAAAGACAGAAACCTCATATCATAGATGGGAGCAGAAGAAAGAGAATCGCTCAAGGAAGCGGAACATCCGTTCAGAGCGTTAATCAACTTCTAAAACAATTCTTCATGATGCAGAAGATGATAAAAAACGTGGCCAAAATGGATCTTAAAAAATTCGAGAAGGGCTTTCTCTCCTTCCGTTAGCTGGTTTTGTAGTTGCCCAATTTATTGGGCTGGTTAATTGACATTAACCATGCTACTCTGTATGAAGTTGGAATTCGATCAATAGGCAATTAGAAAAAATGGAATAAAAAACCATATTAAATGGAGGTAAACTTGGCAGTAAAAATCAGACTAAGAAGAATGGGCGCAAAGAAAAGACCCTCTTACCGGTTTGTAGCCACAGATTCCCGTATGCCCCGGGATGGCAGGTTCATTGAGATTTTAGGCCATTACAATCCCATCGAAAAACCGGCAAAGGTGGAGGTGAAGGAAGAGAGAGTCTACTACTGGTTAAAACAGGGTGCCTTGCCGACTGATACGGTGAGCAGTATTTTAAAACAGATTGGGCTTTCGAAAAAATGGGAGATGATTAAGAAGGGTGAGGACGTCTCCCAAATCACCTTGTCAACCCAGCTTAAGGAAAAACTCAAAAAGAAGAAGAAAAAGAAGGGGAAAGTACCTGAGGATGTTGCCCCTGCGGCGGCAGAAGGGGTCCCGCAGGAGAAAGCTGAAGTTGAAAAGCCGAAAGAAGAGAAGAAAGAGGAAAAAAAGGAGGATAAGAAAGAGGAGGAAAAGCCGAAAGAAGAGAAAAAAGAGGTTAAAAAGGAAGATAAAAAAGAAGACAAAAAGGAAGTAAAGAAGGAGGATAAGAAAAAGGGCAAGAAAGAAGATAAGAAAGAGGGTGAGAAGGAGGATAAGAAAGAGAGTAAAAAGGAAGAGGAGAAACCCAAAGAGTAGCTTTACTCTGAGACGGGGAGTTATAAAAGTATAAGAGAAGAATAGATTCGAGACTTAAGAGAAATTCAAGAAAAGAGAGACACAGGATTAATTATCGGATTTAACAAAAACAGGAAAGCGTCTGAAGGGGTTCTCCTCTTTTCCTTGGAGTAGAGGAAATTAAAAGACATGGATAGGGTAACCATAGGGCGGATCTCCCGGGCGCGGGGCATAAAGGGAGAAATGGTGGTTGTCCCTTTAACCGACGATCCTCACAGGTTTCTAAAACTCCAAGAGGTGATAATCTCAAAAGAGGAAAGCACCAAAGAGTTTCAGGTGGAATGGGCGAGAGAATTTAAAGGAAAAGTTTTGCTCAAACTGAAGCAGGTAGAAACCCCGGAGGAGGCAAAAAAGCTGGTGGGAGGGTTCATAGAGATAGAAAAAGACCAGCTGGAAAAGCTTCCTGAAGGGAGATATTTCATATTTGACATAATCGGACTTCAGGTCGTCACCACCAAAGGACAAAGAATCGGAAAGATAAAAGAGGTGATCTCGCTTCCGGCAAATGATTTATATCTGGTGGAGGGTGACAAAAAACAATACCACATTCCAGCGATAAAAAAGGTGGTCAAAAGAATTAACTTGGAAAAAAAGGAGATGATCATAGAGCCGACAGAAGGTTTGTTGGACCTGTAAATTAAAATAATAAGTTCTACTTCACGTTAGTGGCTGAGATTGTCGGCAGGAATAAGAATCCTAAGGAGTTAATAATGCTGGCATAATGATAACCTCACCCCCTATCTCCCCCTCTCCATAAAATGGAGAGGGGGACACGGAGACCCGTCAGGGAAAGGGGGAGAGGTTAAAAACAGCAACAGCTTATTTTTTGGTGAGAGTCCTATTGGTATGCACCATACAGTGTATACTTATGGATTCTGAAGAAATATTAGCAACTAATTGGGAGAAGACCCATAAATCAAAACTCTATATGCTGATCGATATTTTAACCATCTTCCCTGGCATGTTTTCCGGGCCCCTGGATGAAAGCTTACTTAAGAAGGCAAGGGAGAAGAATCTTTTAAAAGTGCGCATACATAACATCAGGGATTTTGCGGAGGATAAACATAAGACCACAGATGATACACCTTTCGGAGGAAGAGGGGGGATGGTGATGAAGCTGGAGCCCTTGTGTAAAGCATTAGATTCGTTGTGGGATCAAGATAATGAAAAACTGCAAACCAGCATTATTCTGACCACCGCTTGTGGAGAGAAATTCTCCCAGAGCAAAGCGCAAGAGCTTTCCCTGAAGGATCACTTAATCATAATATGCGGACACTACAAGGGAACCGATGAGCGGTTGAAGATGCTTTATCCTGTGGAGGAGATATCCATCGGCGATTACGTGCTGACCGGAGGAGAGATTCCTGCTTTGGTGATCTTAGATTCCGTGGTAAGATTGATTCCCGGCGTTTTGGGAGATTTTGAGTCGGCTCAAACCGATTCCTTCTTTGAGGGAATCCTGGGACCACCTCAATATACCCGTCCCCCAGAATTTAAAGGATTGAAGGTGCCGGAGGTGCTTCTATCTGGAGACCACGAAAAGATCAAAAAGTGGCGACAAAAAGAAGCTTTGAAAAGAACTTTTAACCACAGGCCGGATCTATTAAATTGGGAACAACTTTCCGATGAGGAAAGAGAATGGATAAAGAAGATTGAAAGGGAAAGGAAATAAAGCTTTTTTGAGTTTATTTCCAATTATTTAAACACGATTAACGTTATGTTTTCGCGGAGGAAAAATGGATCCGATTTCAGCTGTTGAGGCAAAATATCTGAAAGATAAAATCCCGGAGTTTGGTCCCGGAGACACGTTGAGAGTCTACACCAAGATCAAAGAAGGAGATAAGGAGAGAGTTCAGGTATTTGAGGGCGTGGTGATTCAGCGGAGGGGCAAAGGGACAGGGGAGACCTTCACCTTGAGGAAGGTTTCAAGCGGTGTGGGGGTGGAGCGCATTTTTCCCTTGCTCTCTCCCAACATTACCAAAATAGCGCAGGTGCGACAGGGAAAGGTAAGAAGAGCCAAACT
The DNA here is from genome assembly GCA_023129805.1 of Candidatus Zixiibacteriota bacterium. The sequence goes on from JAGMBK010000007.1 coordinate 12,654, forward strand.
TTTTTATCTGAGGGGATTGAGGGGAAAATCTGCCCGTATACAGGAAAAAAGAAAGGAAGAAGAAAGCCCAGAATCCTGATGGTTGGAGCAAAGTAAAGAATTCGCCTATTTTGTGCCTTCTTAAAGAATCTCCCATTGGCCACTCAGGTCGAACCGATTCTCGATTAAGTTCGACCGTTATCTCTCTTTCCCTTTGGCTTCTCTCCATGAATTTGGCAGAGGGAATCCCTACAGGCTGCCGTTCAGATGATTACCTCACCCACTTCTTCCTCTCCATTAAATGGAAAGGAAGAGGTAAGGGGTGGGGTTTGTTCGCAATGCAATAGAAGCATACACATCAAAATGAATAAAAATCAGATCGTGTGAAGACTCAATTCAGAAGGGGTAGATGCCTAAATGGTTTGGCGCCTGACGATGATCCATTCCTTGGAATCTGAACATAAAAAAACCGCCCTGAAGTTCGGGATAACTTCAAGGCGGCTTTAGCCCCCTTAATTTACCTCAGCCTAAATGACCTCCAGGTTGAGTCGGTCTATTTCCTTTTTTTAAATTTATATCGGCTTTCGGAATGCAGATATTAGTTTCACCAACCAACCATCAGACCTTCGAAATCAAATTAAAGGGGTCAAGTGACATGAAAAAATGCCGAAAAAATAAATGAAGCCTCAGTGCATTAGCGTCCCCAAATTCATCCATTGAATTGGCGTTGTTTTAAAAAAACATGCGTATCTTAGATTTTCCGAACTCTAACCAAAATCATAGGGATCGGCAGACAACAAAATGCCATTTGTTAGTTCCCGATCTTTAGGGGTGACACTTCTGAATCGTCCTGGTTGATGGAAGCTTTGGCATCCATATGTTTTCATATTGCAAAAGAGGCGAGAGCAATTTTAGCCAAGTGCGATCTCTCTGGAGTAAAATTTAAACCAAATCCACAAAGAATTGGAGGAGAATGAAAATGAAATCCATATTGCTATGTGTGGCTACTATCATTTTGTTCTCAATCAACATCGCTCAGGCCGGTCTGATGGAGACAATCCCAGTAGGAGAGGAGGTTTACAGGTGGGTTTATGAATACTTAGACGAACTTTATGCCCGGGGGCTTATAACCGAACTTCACCTGGGCACAAAACCATATTTCAGAGGTAAGGTCGCCGAAGAGCTTTTGTCCCTTCGGGAGAAGAGACTTAAAGGTGAGCTTTCCTTAGGCTGGCCCGAAGACTATCTGCTCGGAGAGCTGGAAAATGAATTCTTAAGCGAGATAAACGAATTGGAGCTTAAAGCAAGTTCTCCGAATGATAGAAAAGTCCTTAAGAAATTCTCTTGGGGATTGGATTTTCAAGAGGGATCAAATTTTAGGCCGAGAACAAAAGCTGTTTTTCGAGAAACCTTTTTGCCCTATGCCAAGGCTCAGATTGGCTCCAATTTTTTCGCCTGCACCCGTTATATGATCGACGAGAATTTAGCCAAGGATCCCCACTATGAGGGGAAAGTGTGGAGAGGATTTGCCGGAGATGCGGCCCAGGCTTATCTGGCATTTAATTTGCCTTACTTTAAGGTACTTTTGGGGAGGGAAAGAATCGCCTGGGGGCAAAAATCTACTCAAGAGTTAATACTGTCAGAACGTGCCTCTCCTTTGGACATGGTTAAAATTCAAGGGGGTTGGGGAATCTTTCAAGGGACCGCCTTCTTCGCATTCCTGTCTCCCCTTACCACCCAGGATTTTTCCGGAGATGTCTCCCACATCAACCGCTATCTTTCCGGTCACAGAATAAGTTTAAACCTTTTTTCCAAAGCCCAGTTAGGTTTTTCGGAGACCATAGTATACGGAGGAAGAAATCGCCAGGTGGAAGCCTATTACCTTAATCCTCTTCTATGGTATCATGGCGCTCAACTGAATGAAAAAAGAGACGACAACACCTTCTTTGCTTTCGACTTCAATCTGCGCCCTAAAAGAGGACTACTTTTTTATGGAGAGTTTTTAATAGACGACTTTCAGATAGAGAAAAAAAACCAGGGAGATAAAGAACCTAATGAGCTGGGTTATTCAGGTGGTTTCTGTATTCTGGATATCTTCGGTTTTAAAGGCACCGAGCTGAGCCTGGAGTATATACGCATAAATAACTGGACCTATAATCAGAAGGAGGAAAGAAATCGTTATCTTAACCGCAAAAAGCTTTTGGGCAATCCTATGGGTCCGGATACGGATAACTTCAGTGCCAGCCTTTCTGCCTGGCTGAGGAGAGGATTGAAATCGAAGATCACCTACCAGAAGAGAAGATGTGGAGAGGGGGGAGTGGACTCTCCCTGGAGCGAACCCTGGATGTTGGCTGAAGGGGAGTATAAAGAGAAATTTCCCAGCGGGGTGGTGGAAAAGATGAACAATTTAGGCATAGCCTTGCAGTATAATTATACAAATCTCTTCCGCTGTGAGCTAAGTTGGAATTATTTTGATTTTGTGAACTATAAAAACATACAAGATCATAAAGAAGATTTTAGCCAGGTTAGTTTAAACTTGAGCTATCATTTTCTGAAGATGTGAAAATACGCTTTCCGGCTGTTTGTTTTGATTTCCACAAAGTGTTTATCTAAAAGGTCATTTACCTTTTTAAAGAGACAGACCTAAAGATTTTGCAGAAAAGAAACTGAGTGATTTTATACTCAACCGTTCTCACCTTAAAGATTGATCTGTTAATTTCTCAGGAGTGATTTGAGCTATGTCCGTCCCCGGGATCTTCTTAAACAAAGGAGGGATGATGTTGAGGCAAAACTTAAATAGCTTCAAACGTCTCCATCTGATTGCTGACCTGGGGCTTACTATTGTCTCTTTCCATTTAGCCATTCTCATCAGGCAGAGTCTTGGAAATTTGGCCTTCTTTGATCCGTTAAATGTTGAGGGGCCTTATAGACTTTTATTTTTCATTCTACCCATCTGGGCATTCTTTCTTTCTTTCAAAGAGGAGTGCTACGAATATCGAGGCAAGCTTTTCCGAAAGATTTTCAAAAACACCGCAGTGGTGGTTTTAAAAGGCTTCGCTCTACTTTTAGCTTTTCTTTTCTTCACCAAATCGCTGGACCAAAGCAGGATACTTATTTTGATTTTCCTCCTTCTGAATTTTGTTCTTTTGTTATCCTTCAGAAAATCTATATCTCAATTTTTAAGTTATCTCCGAAAAAGAGGGTATAATTACAAAAACATCTTGATCGTAGGTACCGGCTCACCAGCAAAAGATTTCATCTATGAGGTGAAAAAAAATCCGGAATGGGGTTTTCGCATTTCGGGACTCCTGGATTGGGAGGAGGGTTTAAGGGGAAAAATAATTCACGATTTCCCGGTTATCGGGAATTTGAAGGATCTGCCCCATATTTTGAAAAATAACCACGTGGACTATGTGGTGTTTGCGGTTTGCAAAAGATTCTTAAACTTAATTGAAGATAGTCTCCTCATATGTGAAGAGATGGGGGTGCCCACCTGCGTTCTGGTAGATTTTTTCCCTTTGAGATTCTCCAGAAGGAAGATCGGGGAATTTCAGAACAAGCCCGCCATAATGTTCTCCACTGCCCCGGATTCAGGAACCTGCCTGCTTTTAAAAAGCATATCCGACAGAATATTTACCCTGGTGGGGATAATTTTTCTTTCGCCTCTTATGCTCTCTTTATCGCTTCTTATAAAACTTACCTCCAAAGGACCCGTGTTTTTCAAACAGGAAAGGTGTGGACTGAATGGAAGAAAGTTCATCATGTTCAAGTTCCGCACCATGGTGGAGAATGCGAATCAGATGAAGGATCTTCTTGCCGAAAAAAATGAGATGGACGGTCCGGTCTTCAAGATGGCAGACGATCCTCGCCTGACTAAAGTGGGAAAGTCTTTGCGAAAATTCAGCTTGGATGAGCTTCCACAGCTTATAAACGTCCTGCGAGGAGACATGTCCCTGGTGGGTCCACGTCCTCCTCTGGCAAAGGAGGTCAGCCAGTATGATTTGTGGCAGAGAAGGAAACTTTCCATGAAGCCAGGATTGACCTGTCTCTGGCAGGTTAACGGAAGAAACAATATCAACTTCGAAAAATGGATGAAAATGGACTTAGAATATATCGACAACTGGTCTTTGTGGTTGGACACCAAAATACTTGTCAAGACTATCCCTGCAGTTATTCTGGGGACTGGAGCAAAATAAGGAGCTTTTCCTTCGAAAAAACCTCGTAGCGAAAGTGCCAGCCCATTGGGGGTTGGCTTTTTTTTACGTTGGACCAAAGACGTGCTCATCAAAGTTGCGACGCTACATTTCCTGATTATATCTAATCTTAAGGATACCTGGATTTTATCTGTTGTTCGGGATGCAATCTCACACACCTGGGTAGGTATAAATCTCTTGTCCGCACTGATATGGGCGATGAAAAAGTATTGCTTGGGCAGGTTAAAATTCTGCGCCCAAAGATAGATAATGCCTGGGTTCGGGTGAAACCCAGCTAAAATCGGTTGCCCAGGCGACATCATATCTCAAAACGAAAAAGCCCAGATTCGCTCTGGCTCCGAACCCAAAGCCAGCTTTTATGTCTTTAAGTCTGGTCCCACCCTTTGAGGTTCCACCCTTGAATTTTTTGTTCTCATCCCATGCCGCTCCCATGTCATAAAACATGGCACCGTTTATGTAGTGGAGAATTATGGGGAGAGGGAATCGCATGACCAGGTGCTCAACAAATGGATAGCGCAGTTCCAGATTGGTTAAGAAAAATTTTGTGCCGCTTATGTCGAAATATTTATAGCCCCGGAGCGGGGTCACCATGTTTCCAAAATAAAGATCATTTATGCCATATATGTTCTGCGAGCCTAAGCTGGGCCCTATCCAGTTGGACTGTCCACCCAGAAAGAATGTCTTCTTATCATCTCCATGCGAAAATCCTCCGCTTAACCGGAAGACAAAATTATATCTTTTCTTGAAATGAAAGTATCTGCGATAATCCATCATAGCCGCACCATAGGTGATGCTCCGCGGTGTTATATATGGCGCATATTCATAAGAGAATAAACTTCTGCTCCCGTTGATGGGACTGGTATGCCCCCAAATAACCGTGTCGTTAATCCAGGAAAGGGAAGCTAAAAGCACCTTCGCGCTTCGATCATCATAGGTTAAAGTGGAAGGATGAAGATCGTAGTATTTCCGGTCTACCGAAATATGGGTTAAGTTCAGCTCTGCCCGGGTGAACTTGCTGAAAGGAAAGGAAAGATATGCCAGTGCTCCGTAGAGCCGGTCGGAGAAAAGACGATCCAGATCATCTATATAGTAATATTTAGTATGAAGAATGCCCCCCCCCACGTTCAATCTTCGGGCGCCGTAAAGATAGAATATCTGGAAATTGCTCTGATCTATGGTGTTGACCAGATCGGTGGCTAAGATAAACGTGTGATTCCCCAGCATATCGCTTACCGCGATAAACGACTGTCCTTGAAAGCCAAAGTAGGTATCATAGTTTAACGCTCCTGAAATCACGTCAGCAGAAAACTTGAGCTTGTACTTACGTTCTCTGTACTCGCCGTTGGGAAGCCTGTAGCTAATGCTGTCTTTTTCCTCTATAACCTCCACCGCCACTAACTCCGCCAAGCTATCTAGCTCACTTTTTCCAGCCTTAAATACATAGGAAGTAAAATCCAACTTACTCTCCATAGGTTTCTCCGCCTGGACAGTATCAGTTGTGGTAAAGATAGTGTCCTTCTCCAATGTCAAAAGATAGGGTGTCTTGGTCAGTGAATCTCCTTCCCTTACGGCCGGCGTGATCTCTTTGATCAGGAATATGTCCCAGCCTCCTTTTTGGAAAGCGGAGAAGGCGATCTTGTCACCATCCTTTGACCAGGAGGGGGAAAAACAGCCAGAAAGGACATTGGTGATGGGGAGAACCGCTAAGCTATCCAGATCTGCCACGTAAAGATTGTATATTCCATTTCGATCCGAGACGAAGCAGATCTTTTTGCCGTCAGGCGACCAGGTGGGAGAAGTATTGTTCCCTTCTCCCGTGGTGATAGGGGTAATTCTCCAAGAGTCCAGGTCTAGAAGAAAGAGATTATGATGACCGTATTTATAATCCGATGAATCTGCGTTCACCTCCACAGGTCGATCGGAACCGAAGGCAATAAATCTGCCGTCCGGAGAGAAGCTGGGATACGCATCGTCATAGTGGTCATCAGTCAGCTTAATTAATTTTTGGGTATCGATATGGCACATAAAAAGATCTGTCTTTCCATCTTTGATGCCCACGAAGGCGATGCTTTTGCCATCTGGCGACCACGATGGGGAACGCATGACATCCAGAGGAAAAAGGAGTTTCTTGTATATCTTCCTATCTTCTACCCTGATCAGACACAAAGCATCCATCCCTTTGCTTTTTGACACAAAAGCCAGGTTTTTGCCGTCCGGTGACCAGGAAAGACCGCTGACATAGGAATGAAGAGATTCCAAATCTCCTGATCTTTCCCCTTTCACCAGTCTTTTTAACACCTTTCCATCTATGGAGGAGATGATATAGATTTCTGTATAGTCGCTTCTGTCGGAAAAGATAGCCAGACGGTTGCCTGTGGGGGAGAAAGCTGGTTTTTCGTTAATATAAGAGCCGTCCTCTGGATGATGAGTGAGCTTTTTAGCAAATTCCTTGGCCTCTTCTCTCAAGGCGATATCGGGCCAGTATTTTTTCCGCTGAGCCTTCATCCATTCCTCGGAAAACGACTTCTGATCCAATCCGATGGCAGATTTCAAAGCTTTGTCCATGGAAAGTTTACTTTTGCCTTTGTTCAGAATCTCAGAAAGCTTCTCCTCTCCGTACTTCTCCACGATATAGCCTATGGCGGATTGCCCTTCCTTGTACACCAAATAGCCTCCGGCAAGTTCCACTGGCGTCAAATATCCATTGATGGTGGCATCTCTTATCACCATATCCGCCTGAATGTCCCAGCCGCCTCGAGAAGAATATTCCGCATACCCTTCGGCAAACCATAAGGGGAGCTGAAATAGATACTGTCGACTAAAAAACGAACCGAAGGCATTCCCGTAAAGCATGTCGAACGTCACCGCATGGGTCAACTCATGATGAAGCACATGCCGATAATCCTCGTATGAGCCAGTAAATGGCACCACTATTCGAGTCTTGAAGGATTCGGTAAATCCGCCCACACTTTCCTCGATCAGATTAGGAATGACATTGGTCTGCTGAAAATCATTAGGTGATTTGTAAAGAATCACCGGGACTTTCTTGGTCAAGTCATAGCGGAGCTCTTTTTTTATCTTCAGGTAGGCATCCTCTAACACATCTGCGGCAAACTTAGCCAGATGATATTCACCTTTATAATAGTAAATGTCGAAGTTCTCAGTCTGAATGAAATGCCACTCGAAGGATTTATACTGAACCTTGTTCTTTCCGAAATAGGGCTCCTGTGACATCCCCTGGCCGATCAACAAGAGCAGAGATAGACTGCACAAAACAGTCTGCTTGATAAAATATCTCATGATTTAGATCTCCCCACGGCATCTGGGCTGGTTTAAGGATCAATGTTCAAAAAATACATCCTATCCTTTTTAGAATATCGACACCTCTAATGATCTTTCAACCTCTTTTTGAAGTATTTGACTTATTCACTATGCCCTTTCTCCTTAAAATATATAGCGAAGTGTGGGTGAGTTTCGTTGGATCACCAGTTCCTTATGCTAACTTTGTCCGATACATGATGTTCTTAGATTTCAGTTACCAAAGCAAAGGAAGAAACCCGTTTTCTTGCCCTTTCCCTCCTTTAGCTTCTCACCCTCTTTATGTTTGCGCCCAACAAAGCAAGCCTTTCTTCCATATGATCGTATCCTCTGTCGATATGATACACTCTTAACACTTCGGTAATTCCCTCTGCGGCCAGACCTGCTAAGGTCAAACCCGCTCCCCCTCTGATGTCCGAAGCCATAACCGAGGCACCCTTGAGTCGGCGAACCCCGTTTATGGTAGCTCTATCCCCAGAAATCTTTATATCTGCTCCCAGTCGGCAGAATTCCATCACGTGGGTAAATCTTTCCTCAAATATCGTCTCCTTTATCTGACTGGTCCCGTCGGCAATGCAGGTTAAAGCCATGATGGAAGCCTGCATATCAGTGGGAAATCCGGGATGCGGATAGGTGGTTACCGAAATCGGCTTAAGCTTTTTGGGACACTTCGCTGTGATTATTTTTTTATTTTCCGTTATCTCCGCGCCCATCTCCCTCAACTTCATAGTTACCATTCTCACATGTTCTGGCACCACATTCTTCAACTCCACACTTCCTCTGGTGACACAGGCCGCCATCATAAAGGTGGCGGCGTCCAATCGGTCCGGGATGGGCGTATATTCCACAGCTTTAAGCTTTTTCACTCCTTCCACGTAGATGGTGGAACTTCCCGCTCCTTTGATCTTTGCTCCCATCAGAGAAAGAAACCTGGATAGATCCACCACTTCCGGATCGCAGGCGGCATTTACAATGGTGGTTTTCCCTGGGGACAAACATGCCACCATCAAAATGTTTTCAGTGCCTGTATGAGTGGGGCGGTCAAAATAGATGAGGCTGCCAGTAAGTTTTTTGCCGGAGGCGATCACATAGCCATGCTCCTCCTTGATCTTTGCTCCCAGCTTGGCAAAGCCGGAAAGATGCAGATTCACCGGTCGCGGACCCAATACACATCCACCGGGAAGCGAAACCTTTGCCTTTCTAAACCGGGCCAAAAGAGGTCCCATCACCAAAAAGGACGCTCTCATCTTCCTGACCAGATCGTAGGGCGCCTCATAACTTTTCAGATGTTCGGCATTTATCACCACCCTTCTTTTGGAAGGCGACCCACAGAACTTATCGTCGGCATAACTTTTCACTTTAGCGCCCAGTTTCTCCAGCACCTTGAGCATGGTCTTCACGTCCGCCAGATCGGGCACGTTATTTATTAGGGTTTCCCCCTTTTCCACCAAAAGAGATGCGGCTAAAATGGGCAGAACCGCATTCTTGGAGCCTTGGATTCCTACCGTGCCAGCAAGTTTTCTTCCACCCTCTATCACAAACTTATCCATGGTTCCTCACCCATGATTGTTTCCACATAATTTAAAACGTAAGTCGCCATATTTCATTGGCGCAAAAATCCTTAACCTTTAAATTATACGCCCACTTTGCCAAAGTCAAGCAATTCCAAAGACAAATTTGTATCCCTCCATCCCCAAAGATTACTTTTTTATTCCTTTTTGTAGAATACATTTATCCTGTAAAAATGTAGCATCGCAACTCTGTTTGCCTTGTCCTATGGATCCTGCGGAAATGCAGATAAAGGTGTGCGACGGCAGTTTATAAAATGCCAGCACTTAAGTTAGGTGCTGGAACTTTCCATCCTATCTCCCAGTGAACCGAAAAGATTCTCAATAATTGGTTTTCTTTGGCAATTCAGCCTAAGATGTTTAAAGGTTTGATTTCGTAAATTTCCTCAAAAAACTTCCGATACACATAATAAATCTTAGCATCGACTCAAAAGTAGGGAAATCTTTACAAAGTTAAAAACATGAGAAGAAAGGGCAAGTCTAAACTCAAGCAATATGCCTTGACCGTGGGTATCGCTCTGATTGTTGGCATATTGTTGCGCACTTATGTGGTGCAGGCATACCGCATTCCCTCTCGCTCTATGCAGGAGACCCTGCTGAGGGGTGATTTTCTCTTGGTCAATAAGTTAATCTATCGTTTCTCTGAACCTCAGGTAGGTGATGTTATTGTTTTTGAGTATCCTTTGAATCCCAGCAAGGATTTCATAAAGAGGATAATTGCCTCTGAAGGTCAGACCGTGGAGGTAATAAATAAGAAGCTATATGTTGACCAGGAACTGGCAGAGGGTTGGTTTCCGTCCAAACACACAGACTATCAGATATTTCCTGCCGCATATTCCAATCGTGACAACTTCGGTCCATTCGAGGTACCGTCAGGTCAGTATTTTGTCATGGGGGACAATCGGGACAACAGCCAGGACTCCAGAGACTGGGGTTTTCTGGAAAGGGAATATATCAAAGGGAAGGCTTTTTTGATATATTTTTCCTGGGCTCCGGATGCTGAAGCTCCCCGATGGACCAACCCCTACATAACCTCGTTCTTTGAAATACTCTTCTACAATCTCACTCACTTCCCCTGGCGAATCCGCTGGGGAAGAATCGGAAGCGTCATTCGATAGACCTGAAGATTTGAAGATATGTAGGGACAGGGCTTGTCCTTCAGGATGAATCCTTCAGGATGAATCCCTGTCCGAGTACCAATGCGGAGAGCCACAAGGGCTGTCCCTACAAATTCTGCTTATTTCCCCTGGCGAATACGTTGGGGAAGAATTGGAAGCATTATTCGTTAGATTTCGAAAAGGTAGAAAAAAGAAAATCTCGCTCAGCGAGGATGTTATCATCCTCGCCAACTTCGCTCTTGTGGATGACGGAGACCCGTCTGGGATAACATCCAGCGTGAGCAGAAAGATAGACATTTCAGAAACTTCATTTTTTGGTTGATAAACAGAGAATTAAAACTTATGCATATTCCAGGCCCCAATAATCACACCTGCCGCCCAAACACCAAAGACAGCTACACGAGGGCCATATTTTTTTAGAAAGCCTTTTTTCTTCTCAGGAGGACTTGGAGCAGGAGAGGGTACAGAAGCTAAGGTGACATAAAGCGATTGATCTTTCTCAATTAAGAAATTACCTTTGGAATCCAGATACCCATCCTTGCTAATGTTCCATTGAAGCTTTTTTCCGAAGACACTGGGATGAAAAGACCATCTAAACTCGCCGAAGGAATTGCTGAATTCCCGTGGGAGTGAATCAGAACTGTCTTCTATGGCAGCCTGGATGATTGCTGCGGTTATTGGCTCTCCTTTATCACTTTTCACAATTCCAGTTATCATTGCTGGAGATTGTGCATTTTCTTTGGGCGCTTTATATCCAATTGGCCAAAGACAAACTTCGATGTCCAAACCCGTGTTGAGAATGAATTCACCAGTTGCGTGAATGTAGCCAGGCTTTCTCACATAATAGCGAACTTTTCGCTGCAGATCGTCAACATCAAACGGGTAGCTAACAAGTCCAGAAGAGGTGGTGGTGCAGTGATGAAAGAAATATTCTCCACTTCCTAAATCCGGGTCCCAGATTCTTAAATACACGACAGCCGTGTCCAAAGGTAGTTTGGTACTACAGTCTTGGACCCACCAGCAAACTGATACTGCATCAAGGGCTCTGACATCAGAAGAAAAACACGAAATAAGAATGGCAATAATAAAGACAAGCAGTTTGATTTTCTTCATAGACTTATATTTCTGGCCAAATACGGGAATTAGTTAACTTCTTCCAGGTTCAATCCGCTTAAGCTTTGCGGATCGCTTCTCACCCCATTGCTTGGTATCGTTTCGATACAGTAGCCCGCCTTTATCCACTCCTTTCTTATCAAAAGCTTGGGTGATTCTTCCACATCATCCCTTCTTAGAACAACACCTAACACTTTCTTTCCTCCGGCTCGCCTGGTAATAATTATTCGCAGAGAATCACCAACCTCTATAGTTGGACAAAAGGCGCAATACTTTTGCGGCTTGGTCGTCTGCTCAGATGTTTCTTCAGGTGTTCTTTCCGGCACTGGGTAATGCGCTTCCACAGTACGACTTGTGCATGGCCGCTCCGAGGGTCCGGTAAATATAACGAAAAATCCATGCAAATCACGACGTTGAACCAGAGAATCTTCTATTGAAATCGTAACAGAGTCGCCACTCCTGACCAACCCATTGGCGGGCAGTTGACTTCCTTTTTTCAAGGTAACGTACCCGTGCCTCTCTCTTTTTTCACCCTTCACATATAGTATCCTCAAATCTTCATCCACAGCCTTAAAAATTAGCTGGTTAGCCTGGAGACTCGAATCATAGTTGCATACAAGGTCAAAATCAGGCGGAATGTCATCACGTTCACCTGTGAAGGCCTCTTTAACTTCATCCCGAAATGTATAGACTACGAAGCCGGCGATCAAAAGCACTAATAGCAGTAACAAATAATCCAACCACTTCTCCTTGAAATTACTTCCTTTCTTAGCTTCTCCCGAGATTTTTTGACCATTTCTTTTCTTTTTTTTCTTCAATCCTCGCCTCAAAAGTCATAGAAAATGAGTTTTGATTATGTTCTCTATAATCTCTTAATAATAAATTTGCACCTACGTGTCAAGATTTTTTTTGTAAAAAATGTAATTTTTTCAGTAGTGTAGAGGCAATAAACTAATACACAAAAAGAAAATTACGGCTGTGTCTCTTGAGAATAGATCGGGGAGGGATTATACTGAGTCTAAAGAAACAGAAGCGTGCTTGGAATGGGATTTTTTGATGCTTCGGGAATAGTCGCCAGATCCCGCCAGAGGCGGGGGAATTCCCGAAGCTGAATAGCATCGGCATTTCCTTTAGGATGAGTCCTTCAGGATGAATCCTAATGCCGATGCATCGAGAACTCTCAGATCACACCCGCCAAGGCGGGCAAGAGCTGACAGAGCAAGGATATTTTGGCTAATCTGTCAATATGGAAGATTCACCTTGCCGGTTGGGTTTTCAAACACAACCGGCAGGACTTTTCTGTGCTCGTATTCTTTTTTTGTCAGCGGGAGCCAGGGGCAGACTACTGGCCTTCCAGCTTGCTAAAACCTTACTTTCACGTCCCCACCCGTAGTGAGACAAGCCAACCGGGGTTCTTTCCCCAATCATGATCATTGCACCGTCTCACCCATCAGAGCTTAATTAGCTCAACCCGGCGGTTGTTAGCTTTTCCTTCCGGGGAATCATTGGTGTCGATCGGTTTTGACTCTCCCCAACCTTTTGCCTCCAGTCGATCTGGCTTGATATTGTATGTGGAGATAAGATACTCCCGCACGGAATTGGCCCGATTCTGTGAAAGCGTCAGATTGTGTTCATCCGAACCGTCACTGTCGGTATGACCTTCGATTGAAAGTCGCAACTCGGGGTCGTCCTGCAGAAGCTGACCGATCTGTTTTAGAGTCTTGTATGATTCACCCTTTATCTTGTGGGAGTCGACGTCAAAGAGAATCCCGTGTGTGACGATCTTTCCCGTTTCGTCCAGCTGTTCCCGCATACTCTTGCCACCCTCGGCAAAACGGAATCCTCTAAACAATATCGGACTTTTGGGCATGGTCCAATGATCAGGCTCCAAACGAAAACCAACCGGATCGAAATTCTCTACTTTCGGCACATTGGCGACTCGCACCTCATCGATATAGCACTTGATCGAGCGCTTGGTGGCCATGATCCGCATAGTGTGGACACCTTTGGTGAGGCTGTTGGACAGTCTCTTGTTGGCCAGACCCTTGCCACTGATTGCAAG
>JAGMBK010000070.1 GCA_023129805.1 Candidatus Zixiibacteriota bacterium
CCCCTTTAGAAAAGGGGGGAGGGGGGATTTGAAACTTGGAAAATCCCCCTAAATCCCCCTTTACTAAAGGGGGATTTCAAGTCAAGCCCAAAACAGGTGTGGGAGAAAAAAATCAATAATAAGATGCAAACTGTTTCCTGCTCCTCTTAGTAAGTTGAGACTTTGGAAACCTCACCCCTGTCCCCTCTTCTTAGAAAGGAGAGGGGAATGAAGATTCGTATGTTTTATTGTGCTTTATACCAGAACGGTGTGGAGATCAAGGAAAGACTTAGACGATCTCTAAAAAGGAGGAGAGTGAAGTTCCTCCCTTTCTCCAAATTTGTCCAACTGGAGAGCTTGATTCAGAAATATATTCTGGATCTGGTGGTCGTAGCTGGGGCGGATTCTTTTGTGGGTGAACTGAATTTGACCAAACGGATAAAGAAACATCCCATTCTGTCTTTAGCTCCATTGGTTCTGTATCATCCCCATCCTAAGATAAAAGTTGTCTTAGCCGGATTCGATTTTGGAGCAGATGAGTTCTTTTTCTCTAAATGGAACAATAAACTTTTCTCCTCTAAACTGAAGATGATCATAAATCGAAGCAGAAGAGATTTAGGGGTGAATCCCACAACCAGACTTCCCGGAACCTGTATCATTGAAAGGGAGATTAGCAAAAAGATCAAAAGAGGGAAAAAGTTTGCTGCCTGTTATGCTGATCTGGACAATTTCAAAGCCTACAATGATTATTACGGTTACCATTATGGGGATGGCCTCATAAAGATAACCTCCGAGATCATCCGGGACGTGGTTTACAGCTCCACCAAGTATGGTTTTGTAGGACACATAGGAGGAGACGACTTTGTTTTTATAATTCCACCGGAGAAGATACACGCCATATGTAACGAGATCATCAAAATCTTTGATCGTATGATAATCCGTCAGTACCAGAAAGAGGATATTCTGCGGGGCTACATCGTCACCACCAATCGCAGAGGGGAGAAGGAAAGTTATCCCATTATGACCTTATCCATTGCGGTGGTAGTAAACCAGAAGAAGATGTTCAGACATTTAGGCGAGATATCTCACATGATCGCGGATTTAAAAAGCTTCACCAAAACTCTGTCCGGCTCAAATTACTTTATCGAAAGAAGAAAAAAATACTGAAGATAGGTATCCAGAATGCCTTTATTAAGGAGTATCTGGGGGCTTATCCAGACGCTTGAGTTCTTCCCCCTGCTGGCATTCCCCTGACTGATATACAGCCTCCTTTACCTTTCCCTTCTGCGGCGCCCACCAGAAATACTTTATTGTCTTGCTGTCATCTGAAGAGGTCCTTTCAACTTTGGCACACCCCGAATAAGTGTCATTTGCTATGGGAGAATAAAGATCCTCAAAACCCAAGATGCGATACTCATACCCGTAGAGCGATGTGCCTTTCCAGACAGTTCCCACCCGGATGGGCCCAACCAGAATCATATAAGGTGGCAGCGGATCGTTAACATTTTTCTTATAAAAAATGCTATCTCCGACTCGGTATACGAAGCTGATCCCGCCGCCAGGTGATGTTACCATGTCCCAACCTGAGTAGCTAACCCCATCTATGATTCGATTGTTTTTAGTTTCGGCGGTGATAACAAAGGTGTCTCCCGTAGCACTACATTGATTCCCCAAGATCGCATAAGTCCATTTATAATGAAGGTTGATGGGGAAATAATAGCTGGGATCTTCCAGCCTGGGATTGTTCGGCTTCTTTTTATCGTCACATTGGAATGCAAAAAACAAAAGGAGCACCATACTGGAAACAACCACTATCCGTTTCATCCAAAACCTCCGCTCCATTGCCCTATTTGCTACGCACCCGTTTCAAACGATATTGGAAGAAGGAGCTGTGTTTTCGCTTGCCTCTCCCCTGCTGGCTTATCTACCAGGGTATATCCCTGCTTACTTTTTTGTTTTAAAGTTGTGTCAGGACTTAGTCCTGACACGAACCGAGCGTCAGGAGAAGCTCCTGACGCAACGAGAAAGATCTCAAAGATCCTGCGGACCAACGCTTCCCGCCAGGTCAGGAGATGCGTATGCATTCATACGAACCTGGCAGGCACACAAAAAAGCTTTGGTTTTGTTTATATTTTTAGCACACCATCTTCCATTATCTTTTTATCATCGATCCACAGGGTGGGCTTCAAAAGGATTCCATCCAGATGGCTTTGAACCGATACATTTCCCCCCATGGATTTGTTATCTCCCAGAGCCATGTGCACCGTGCCCATGACTTTCTCATCCTCCAGAACGCTTCCCACTATTTGGGCTTTGTGATTGGTCCCAATTCCCAGCTCTGCGATATTTCTGCCCGGCTGACCGAAAGGCTCCAGAACCTTTTCTAATTCCTCAGCAGACCTGTCTCCAGTAATCTGGGTGGCAAAGCCATCCTTCACCACGATCTTGATGGGCGTTTTCACCTTTCCCATCATGGCTCCATCCACCATGATGATTCCGTTTGCCGTCCCCTCCACCGGAGCAATGTAAGCCTCACCCGCAGGCAGATTGGAGAAGTCACCGGGGTTGTGCACCAGACCGGTATCAGCATGACACTCTCTTCCCTCTAAGCTCATGGTGATATCCGTCCCCGCAGGTGTGGTGACCTTGGCTGTCCTACCTTGACTTACTATCTCTGCCAGTTTAATGCTTCGCTTTGCGATTTCGTGGTAATCAGCATTTAAGGTCCTCTCCATGGTATCTTCCAAGATTCCGGGAAGGGTCACGCATCTTGCCCCTGCTTCACACGCCTCTCTTCTGGCATTGGTATGAGTCATGGACTTGCTGGTGGGGATGATCAGAACATCGAAGTCCTTCATGAACTTTGCCACCGCCTCTGGCGGCTCCTCGCCATTGCTGGAGCGGGGCAAGATTTCTAAAAGCATAGCTTCAGAGCCGGCCTCTTCTGCCGCCTCCCAGAAGGCATAACCGATCTTTCTTTCAGGCTCATCCGTAATCACCAAAACAGATTCACCTTTCTTCACTGCCAGACAGTTATTCACCGCTACTTGCGCCGCTTTCAAAAGTTTATCCATCACTCCTCCTGATTTTGACAGCCATATTAGATTAAACAACTCTATGTCGTCAAATTTGAAAAGTTAAAATTTCACGCCAACCTGCACCGGGTGAAGAGTAACTCCCACCCAGATGAGGATAAAAATTAAATTCTTTTACTTGCCTGCCCCTTTCATACGGCTCGACCAGTAAAGCATAAAAGATATCCCGGCAAAAGCTACCAAAGATACCCAGGGACCATAGGCGCCAGTAAGGGACACCGCTTCATGACCTTCATAGAAGGCTCGGTAGCCGGATGAAAATGCAATTATAAAGGCAATCGCCACGCCCAACAGTGCATCACCTGCCACCAATCCTGAGCCAAATAATATTCCCAACTCCTCTCTTTTCTTTGCCAACCCTTCTTTTGAAACCTTTCTTACCACAAGAGCAATCAAGCCGCCAGCCATAATGGGAGTGGAGAGAACCAGGGGCAGGTAAAGACCGATGGCAAAAGGAAGCGAGGAGATGCCGACCAACTCAATGGCAGCCGCTAACATACACCCCACCATGATGGGAACCCAGGGTAGATTTGCTGTCATCACCCCCTGAACGATCACCGACATCACGTTAGCCTGAGGAGCTAAAAGCGGCGAGGGATGGGTGGCATCCTTTACAAATCCAAAGGCACTGCTCAACAGAAACACGGTGAAGCCCATCATCAGTGCGGGAAATAAAAGTCCTACAAATTCCATGATCTGTTGATGTCTGGGGGTGGCTCCCAAAAGATAGCCGGTCTTCAGGTCCTGGGCAATATCGCCGGAAAGACACACGGCTATGCAGACCACAGTTCCTATGGACATCACGGTGACCATTCCTCTAAAGCCTGAGATTCCAAAGGATAGCAAGATCACGCTGGTGACCAAAAGTGTGGCGATGGTCATTCCAGATACCGGGGAGGAGGAACTCCCCACGATTCCAACTATTCTGGCCGCCACCACCACAAAGAAAAATCCGAAGATGACCACCAGAGTAGCTCCCAAGAGATGAAGCTCTGTTCCCGGATAGGCCCAGATCAAAAGGATCACCACAATCGCCCCCAGAATTACCATCCCCATGGGAAGTTCCCTTTCGGTTCTTATTCTGGACTTCGCTATCTCTTCTGTGGTCTTTCTTCCTAATATCTCCTTGGCTCCCACTGCGAACGAATGGAAGATGACCGGAACCGATTTGATCAGACTAACAAATCCACCCAGAGCCACCGCCCCCACTCCCAGGTATTTGATATAGTTGTCCCTTAACTCAGCCGGAGTCATCTCGGAGATGAGCTTATCTGCTGGAGGGACGACATTTGGCATATGCGCACCAATATAGGCAATAAGTGGGGCAATTCCCAGATAGCCTAAAACCGCTCCTCCCAGCATCAAAGCGGATATGCGCGGACCTATGATATATCCCACACCCAAAAGAGCCGGAGTGGCGTCTATTCCAATGTTGGCACCTTTGAAAAACTTAAGGTCGGTATTCGGTATCTCAGGCCATAACTTGAAGCCGCCCATCAAAATTTTATATAAAGCCGACAGACCTAAGCCGGCAAAGACCGTCTTGGCCTTCCCTCCACCTTCGTCACCCGCCTTGATGATCTCAGCACAGGCGGTCCCTTCCGGAAATCTCAGCTTGCCATGTTCACGCTGTACCAGATATTTTCTCAAGGGAATCATAAAGAGTATTCCCAAAGCTCCCCCCAAAAGCGAAAGAAAGATGATGTCTAAGTTGGAGATCTTGTGAGAAAAACCCGGAATGGTCTGATTCCAGATGAAAAATGCTGGAATGGTAAAGATCACGCCCGCGGCT
Organism: Candidatus Zixiibacteriota bacterium; assembly: GCA_023129805.1. Next base: position 4,867 of record JAGMBK010000070.1, read on the forward strand.
AAGGATTCCCCTGTCGATCCGATAGTTTGAACTATGTTGTTTTCCAGAACTGTCCCTCTTTTAAATACTCCACGTAGGATCGCCATGGAAATGACTGCGGCAGGAATAGAGGCGGACACGGTCATGCCCACCTTTAAACCCAGATATGCATTCGCCACTCCAAAAACGACGGAAAGAATTATACCCAGAACCACCGCCTGTAAGGTGATTTCCGCCATCTTCTGGCTCGGTTTTATATAAGGCTCAAAATCATTCCTGGTTTTTTGATTCGCCAAACTTCACCTCCTCAGCTTAAACAGGTTGATCCATGCGGACATCTATTACAAAACAAAAACGGAAAGGATAGTGCAAGCAGAAGAGTCTCATAAGCTAAAAAGTAACATTTTCTGTTAGTGCAAACTTTTGCTAAAGCTAACATGTATAATTGGATGTGTCAAGAAAAATCTTGCTTTAAAGCTCTCCGAACCCTGTTGTAAGCTCATATTTTTCTTGTCTTTTTGCTGGAGGATTGATAAATTGGAAAGTGGTGGTGTGGTGAAAGGAAAACGTTCTGGATTCAAGACCATGGCGAAAAAATTCATTTTACGATTCTGGTTATTTTTACTGATTTGTGGGCTATCGCGCTCAGCTGATGCCATACCTGCCGAGGTAAGGGAAAAATTTAAAAGGCAACTAGACCCGAAAGCCTTTGAGCATTTTGTCAATGGAGATTTATACGAGCTTTCCAGAGATTTTCACGCCGCTGTCGCTGAATATCAGAAAGCGAAAGCCCTCCAGCCTGATATTGTGGAAATAAGATATGCGCTAGCCCTGGCATACTTTGTAACCAAGAATATGGATTCAGCCAAGATGGAAGCTTTGCAGATTGAAGGCAAGGATGCCAGAACTTACCGTCTGCTGGGAGAATGTTATCGAGCCACCGGAGAGGCTGATAGTGCCATTCAAGCATACACCCGGGCGGTGGAACTTGACTCCACCGATGTGAATTCACTCTGGTATTTAGCAGTCCTGTGGCAACAGAAGCAGGATATAAACAAAGCTATCCAATACTGGAGAAAGCTGGGATATCTTCAGTCTTTCTCTGCCACGGTTCATCTACAATTAGCTACCCTACTATTTCAGACTCGCAAGTATGACGAAGCTATCGCAGAATACAAAAAGGTGTTGGACGTGAAGCCGGATAACAGAAAGGCGTTATATGGGCTGGGCAAAAGCTATGAAGCCGAAAAGGATTTAAAGCAAGCGATAAGGGTTTACAAAAGACTCTTGGAACTGGAGCCTTCCAATGAGCAGATAAGGAACAGAATAATCACCCTTTATTATCGAACCGGAAGGATGGAAGAAGCCATAAAAGAGGCAGAGACCACTTCTATCTTTTCTCCAGATGATCCTGCAGCACAAAAAAGACTGGGAGCGCTTTATCTTTCGCAAGGAAACTACCAGAAGGCAGAAAGTCTTTTCGTCTTATATATTCAGTCCCATCCTGATGACGCTCAGGTTCATTACTTTCTGGGGAAAATTTCTTTCCAGAAAGAAGATCTCGAAAAAGCAAAGGCTGAATTCGAAACTGCCGTCTCTTTGGAAGATTCTGTGCCCGATGGCTGGGTGAATTTAGCCTGGGTATATTTAAAGCAGGATAGCACAGAGAAAGCCATCCAGGTTTACAAAAGAGGCATCGAGAAAGTCAATGACAAGGTGGGACTATTGTACTTTCTGGGAACCGCTTACGCTCAACAGAAGCAATATGATTCCGCCATCGTCATTTTAAGAAAAGCTTCTGACAAACGCCCCCACGACACCATGATACTTTTTGCACTTGGATCCGCTTATGAGCAGAGCGGAGATTTTGACCAGGCTGTGGCAACATTTGAGCGGCTCATCCGGATTGATTCCACCCACGCCTCTGCTTTAAATTACCTTGGATACACACTGGCGGACAAAGGCATCCGGCTGAATGAATCGCTGGCGATGATTAAGAGGGCTCTGGAGTATGAACCAGAGAATGGCGCTTATCTGGACAGCTACGGGTGGGTCTTGTATCGATTGGGGCGGCTCAAGGAGGCGGAAACACAAATCAAAAAAGCCTTAGAGGTCGTGGGAGACGATCCCATCATGCACGAGCACCTGGGGGACATATACAACGCCTTAGGTGAAACTAAAAAAGCAAAGAAGGAATGGAAAGAGGCGCTAAAACTGCATCCAGATAATGCGAAGTTGAAAGATAAATTGAAAATATAAAATAATAACATTTTTGGTCGTTGGGGCAAGGATTGAACCCCTGTCTCATCATACACTGAACGAAAAATCAAAAAAATTTCACTAAATCTTAAAACCACTTTATATTTAATTTGTATCGTCAAAATCCGGCGGAGATAAATTGGATTCATCCCGAAGGACGATTAAGGCTCGAGTGAATGATTAATGTGAGCGAAATCTATGTTCGGACAGGGGTTGCACCCCTGTCCGTTAGAGGGATGGGGGTTCAACCTCCATCCCAGCAGGTGAGTCCATTGGCTGGATCCCAAGAAATGGGTTACCCCGTGGACAAGGAGGAAATGAAAATGAAGTGTGCCTTGTGTGGAGGAGAATCTAAACAACAAATTATTACTTACGAAGCACGTTGGGGTAAGAAACTCTATAGTTTTAAAGATGTCCCGGCTTTAGTCTGTGAGAGTTGTGGGGACATCTCTTTCACCCATCGGGTAATGAAAGAGATTGATCGAATCATTAAGCAACATGAGAAACCAGAAGGGTATGAAAAGGTCCCTGTCTTTTCTCTGCAAAAATTTCTGAGCCACAAAACCGCACCCTGACCAAGCCCTGAGGTGTGCCAAGCTCTCCTTGCTTCCCGTTGGTGTTTCTCACCAACGGGAAACGAACGGCGGGTGAAGAACACCCGCCTGGAGCGGGGGAATCGCACCCTTGACCAGATTGCCACGTTGTTATTATAGTTTCGGGAATCACAAGGATCCCACTAAGAGGGGGAAAAGACGAAAAAGAGGAGAAAAGTAGGAGATGACTGACACTACAAACAAAGACCTCGCAATACAGGCCCACTTAGCAGAGTACAGTGCTTTGCGTGATGAGGTGCTAACCATGATAAGATGGCGCGAAGGTTTAGTCTTTATCTGTCTCGGAATCTCAGGCTCACTATTATCTTTTGCTTTAGTCACTCCCGGGGAAAATAGTAATCTAAATCCTCGATTTGCGCTCTACTTGATTCCGTTGATTGGCTTCCTCACTGGAGGTCTGTGGATAGTGAACGGTTGGCGAATTCACAGACTCGGACTGTATCTTCGTGAAGAAATCACAGTTCGCGTCAACGCGCTTCTTCAGGTTGATCTGAATACCAAACATAAAGAAGCTTACCAAGTCTTAGGATGGGAGTCGTCTCCCCAAAGACTTCAATCCAAGTGGAAACGTCGCCTCTTTGTGTGGGCCATGAACGTAACTTGTTTTTCACTGACCGGCACGCTTGCACAAATATTAATCCAACCCTCACCTTTAATTACCAAGGCTACTTTGGTTACTTTGCGCTATCCTGCGTTGTATGTGGTCAACTGGGTATTAGTGGTTTCAACGTTTGTGCTCCTTACCATGTATCTATTAAAAGCATGGAAATATAAAGCAGGGGATACTAATGCACAGTGAATGGTCGATGTGGGTCAAGCATAGCAAGGGCTGCTTGATAAATCAAAAATAATTGTTAACCAAATTCTAAAATCGCTCTGGTTGGGGCAATGTTTGAACCTCTGTCCCATCATAGTGTGCAGGAAATCAAGAGATAATTTCACTAAATCTGCAAAATATCTTATGTTTGAGTGACCTGCCACATCTTTGGCTGGATCCTTGCTTCCCATTGGTGTTCCTCATTAATGGGAAACGAACGGCGGGTGAAAAGCACCCGCTTGAAGCGGTAGAGAGTCAAAGGGAAAAGGCAGTCCATTAAAACAGTTGGGAAAAATTAAAGAGTAATTAAAAAATTCCGAAAAGAATAATAAAGCTTCAAATAAAAAGATAGAAAGTTCACCATTTTTACGCCCCCACAAATTAAGATTTAAGCTTAACCCGAGTAATTCGCTTTAAATAAACAGGAACCTATGGCACCAGAGGCATAAAAACTGTGCTGTGGGTCGGCTTGGTGGTGGAGAGCGACAAGTCTGCCCCAGAAAGGAGGAACATGCCAAAGTTTTATCAGGGACTAAGTAAGTTGTTTTGGACCAAAGATGTTTTGCTTTGAGTTTGAAGTAAGAAAGGAAGAAAAAAATAGCTCTGGTTTGGATAAACCTCTCAGTTGGGACAGGGGTTAAACCCCTGCCCCAACATGAGAAATCTGGTTAAAGCTAAAAAAAAGGGGGAATGAAAGATGAAAAGCTATCTTAGAATCTTATGTTTGTTGATGGTAGCAATAGCCTTAATTTTGGGAAACTGCTCTAAGAAGAAATCCACCCAAACTGATAACGGCACCCCAACTGATACGCAATC
>JAGMBK010000071.1 GCA_023129805.1 Candidatus Zixiibacteriota bacterium
CTGCCGGAAACCTTCCAGCATTCGCTGGACTAGCTTTTTTTCTGCTTATGATAATAAATAAACAGCCGCCTATGACAAACAGTCCACCTGTGATCTCCCGCGGGGCGGGTGTCTGGCTTAAAGCCACAAGCGCCAAGATTGCCACGAAAATAGGTTGGCTCTGGTTAATCAAGGCAACCTTGGATACTTCGAGGTGCTTTAAGGCATACAGGTAAATCGGCCGCACCAGCACCGGCCCGGCAAAGACGAGGATGATCAGCGCCCACCAGACTGAATGCGCCCCTTCAAACGAAGTCCCCACAATCGGCACTGCAATCCAGAAGAAGATAGCGGTTATCACGTTGCGCAGAAAGCTGATGGTCAACGGATCGACGTAACGGACGGCTATCTTGGCAAAGAACTCAGCGATCCCAAAACAGACGGCGCTGAACAGCACGATCCAAAAGGCGAGTGAATACTCAGCCCTGAAGGTGAACTTCATCAACACTATTCCCCCCAGTACCAGAAAACCTCCCAATGCCTCGCCCCGTGAGAACCTCTCTCCTAAAATCGCAATGCCCAGGGAAATGGTAACCAGAGTCTCGAAGCGGTTGAGAAAAGATGCCAACGTTGGGTCCATCATTTTGATTCCAATCCAATGAGCCCAGATTGCCACGCAGGCCAGAACGCTGAAAGCAATGGTCCAACCCCAGGCCCTTCGATCCATCCTAGCGATTCGCTTCCACCTCTTGCCTGGAATCATAGCCAGTCCCAGCACAACCGTACCCGCAGGAAAGATGATAGCGTTCAATGCCAGAGGGGAGATACTGTAAAGCACAAATTTGCCGGTGACGATCAGCAAGGCTCCCATCATTGCAGAAATGGAGGCGTAGAGATAGCCTATAGATGGGTTCGCGCTGTCGTGCTGCTCGGGGGAAGTTGCCATTCTCTGTCAGTTCTGAAAGATATTTCGGGCTCGATCCTTCGGCAGGCTCAGGATGATTCCATGAATCGAGCCCCTACAATTGTGGCAATTGTAGGGGCGTCACTCATGGCGCCCGCTTCTTCGGTGGGCAAGGATGCCCGCCCTACGAACTAAACGCCATTGGTGATAAGCAAAAACAGTAACAAATGAAAATGGCGTTCTGCAAATGAAAAAATCAGAGATTCTTTCTTACTTCATCAAGATTCGTTTTTGCCTCGGTAGCCATCTTGAAAAAGTTGGTCAGTTTTTCACAAGCATATTCATCACAATAAGCGCAGTTTTCGACCTTCTTCTCCTTTCCACATTTTCGTATTTCGCAAACCTTCGTGTGACTGAAAAGGTTTTCACTGTCGACCACACATCCATCGCAGTTGATTTCTTCGGGTTTCAGATCCACCTTAAACTCCTTAGACCACATTTCAGCCACTTTTCTTCTTTCATCATCATCGTTTTTCTTTGTGGCAATGAATGCCGGACATTTGGAGCAAACCAGTCCACAAAAGGCAATCATTCTTTCCATGTCTCTCCCTCCTTAAGTTTGATTAACCAGAATCACACGGACACATACAATCCGCTTCATCCGTTTAATCCTTCAGGCCAAGCCCTTAGGACAAGTCCGTTGACCGTTTCATCCGCCCTCATTTCCCGTTGGTGAAGAACACCAACGAGAAGCAAGGTATGAACCATACGGTTCATACCGTTGACCGTTTCATCCGTTGACCTTCTCGATTCCATATTCTTTCATCTTGAGACGAAGGGTGTTTCGGTGAATCCCCAAAATCTCTGCACTTTTAATCAAGTTCCAACCGGTCATCTTTAAGGTATTCAAGATATGATTCTTTTCCATATCTTTGAGGGACAAGTTGGCAGAGGGACTTGTTTCTTTGGATTTGATTAGCCCAAAATACGGCAGGTCATTTTTATCTATCACGTCGGTTCTGGAGAGAACCACTCCCCTCTCGATCGCGTTCTCCAACTCGCGCACATTTCCAGGCCAGTCATAATTCAAAATTATGTCCTTCACCTCCGGCGTGATCCCTTTGATAGATCTGCCGCATTTCTGGTTGGCCTTCTTGATAAAATGATCCACTAAGAGCAAAATATCTTCTTTTCTTTCCCTCAAGGGAGGAATAAATATGGAGATCACGTTCAGCCGGTAGTATAGATCTTCCCTGAAGCTTTTCTCTCTGATCTTCTTCTCCAGATCCTGATTGGTGGCAGAGATAATGCGCACGTTCACTTTCAGGGTTTCCTTGCCGCCCAATCTTTCAAATTCCTGCGACTCGATCACCCTCAGAAGTTTGACCTGTGTCTCCAGAGGAATGTCTCCCACCTCATCTAAGAAGAGTGTTCCTCCATCTGCCAACTCAAATCTACCTTCTCTTCTCTTGATCGCTCCGGTGAAGGCACCTCTTTCATGTCCGAATAGCTCCGACTCAAAAAGAGTTTCCGGCAAAGCTGCACAGGAGATGGGAATAAATCTTTGGTTCGCTCGATCACTTAAAGCATGAATTGCCCTTGCCACCAGCTCTTTTCCGGCCCCGCTTTCACTTATTATCAAAACCGTGGATTTGGCTTTCGCCACCCGGGAAACCGTGCTTAATACCTCTTTTATCGCTTTGCTGTTCCCGATTAGCTGAATATCCTTATATTTCTCTTCCAATTGCTCCTTTAAATATTTATTCTCCATCAGAAGATGGTAGCTATCTAAAGCTTTGCTAATATTCAACTTTAACTCTTCAAGGTTAATTGGTTTATTTACATAGTGATAGGCACCCAACCTCATTGCTTCAACTGCGGTGTCCACTGAGCCATGGGCGGTTATCATGATCGCCTGCATTTCCGGGTTTGACTCCCTCAGCTTCTTCAAAAGCTCAATTCCATTCATGTCAGGCATCTTCAGATCGATCAATGCCAGCTCAAAATGTTTGTCCTGACAGATGTTAATCGCTTCGAAACCAGATTCTGCAGTTGTGACGCCAAAGCCCTGTTTTTTTAAAAACCCAGATAGTTGTTCTCTCTGCGGTTTTTCGTCATCCACTATCAAGATTCGATAAAGTGCCATAACTCATCCCATAATTTGTTAAGCGTAATTTACCTGTTACGCTTCATGTGATCGGCAATTTTATGGTGAAAATGGTTCCTTTTCCCACCTCACTTTTCACTTCGATTTTTCCTTTATGATCGGAGATGATTCGATAGGCTATAGAAAGCCCCAGTCCGGTTCCCTTCTCTTTGGTGGAAAAGTAGGGTTGAAAAATCTTGGAGAGTTTTTCTTTAGGAATGCCACCTCCTGAATCCTTAACTTCTATTATTATATTTCTTTGTAAATTATTTAGATAAGAACGAATACCTAATGTCCCACTTGAAGGCATTGCCTGGATTCCGTTCAGCATTATATTCAAAAGAGCCTTCTTCAGCTCACCTGGATCAATTTTTATTTCAGGGAGTTTGTCAATTTCTCTGTTCAAATGAATATCTTTCTCCTTTGCCTCAATTTCTGTTAGATCCGCCACCTCATTTAAAAATTTGCCCATATCGGTGGGGACTAAATTCAGCTTCTGCGCTTTAGCCAGGCTTAAGAACTGATTTATGATATTATCCAATCTTTTTATCTCATCCAAGATAATCCGAGTGAAAGATGTATATTCCTCCTGATCCTTCTGGGGGACAAATTCAGACTTCAGTCTCTGGGCGGTAATGGAGATGGCATTTAAAGGATTTCTTATCTCATGGGCAACACCTGCGGCCATGTCGCCAAGGGCGGAAAGCCTTTCTGCCCTTTTTGCCTCCTCCTCGTATTTTTTTAATTCGGTGATATCGTGAATCACCGCCACCGCCCCTTTGAATTTTTTCTCTTCGTCAAAAAGGCAGGAGGTTCCGATTATCAGAACTTTATCCTCGCCGGAAAGGGTGCGAAATTCGGTCTCCACGTCCCGGGTGGTTCTTTTCCTTTCCATAGTTTGTTTCAAAAGACACGAATCATCCGGAAAAATGGAGTCATAATCCTGCCCAATAGCATGATCTCTGCTTACTCCGAATAGATCCTCAGCCAGGCGGTTCAACGTGACTATTTTGCCCTCCTCATCCACCGCCATCACCGCGCTATGCATGGCTTCAAGCACGTTTCCGGTAAGGGTCTTGATCTCCTTATATGATCTGTCCAGAATAGAGTAGTTTTGATTGATGATTACGATTCCGATTGTCAAAAGCCCCAGAATGAACAAAATAATGGAGAATAAGATCATCTGTTTTTGATAGCCGGAAGCCACCTTTTTATACCCTTTTAGAGAAAGCCCGATTCTGAAAATTCCAGACGGAATCTCTTCAGACTTAAACAATTTCACCACCTCCAAGACATCCTCCGCTTCAAAGGAGGTGATTCTGCTTTTGGCAATTCCTTCTGTCAGAGCGATCTGAATAAAAGGGTCTTCCTCGATTTTCAACATCCGTTCCACTTTCTTGGATGCCAGCACTATTCCTTCCATCGATTGCAAGACGATGTAATCTATTCCGCTTTGCTGGCTGATCTTCTGGATCAGGTAGCCGATTCCGATCTCTTTTTTGAAGCTCTCCAGATATGAAGCGGAGGCAACCACCACCACTGCGCCCGCCTCTTTTGATCTTTTCACAGCAACAGCATAGTTTTTTTCTGCTAAAAGCGTTCTGGCTTCGATACCAAAGGCCACCTCCTCCTCTTCTCCTTCCAAGATGCTCGTAACAGAAGGGATCACCGAAGTGGTCGAATCCTCATATATATCTTTATCCAAGGGATTACTGCTATATTTCAGATTCATCTGGTGATCCATAATATCAATTCGCGAGAGGTTGCCTTTTTTAACCAGGCTCTCTAATTTGGAGTTGTTCACTCTTCCATCTTTTTCCATTTGATTTACCAAATCGGCGATATCGCGAAGCCTCTCCCCTACCAACTCCTCCACTAAAGCATTTGCCCGAACGGCATTCTGGCTTGCCAGAATCAAGCTCTCCAGCAAAGCTATCCCTTCCTTTTCCATCACCATTAGCATGTTGGATTTGCTTTTTTGGATCCCAAAAAGTGCGATCAAAAACAGGATCAACGCCAAAAGCAGGGTGATGATAACCACGTATTTTAATCTTATGTTCGCCAAAAATCTCGTAGTGGGGAAAGAAGCCATCTCTTCTCCTTAAAGATGAACGCTTTGACGAATTCAATTTACGGGGAAACTACATGGGTGTCAAGCAATAAACGGTCGATCTTTCCCACACTTTGATCTTGGCTCGCAGGCTAAAGCCTGCGGCTACCGACCTATCCAACCTTTAAGAAACCTTAGTTTGAATCGTCCGAAAGCCCCCAGTTGGGAACATTTCGGACCTACGTATATTGCCTCTTATCTTATGCGAGACTAAAATATGGGCGTTGGAAAAAGGCAAAGCCGATCTTGTTTTTTAATCCCTAACGGTTGGAAAAAATCTAGACTATCCCCGACATCAACAGCAGAAGCATAACACTGAGAGCGATCAGAATCATCACGGTCAGCCAGGCTAAGATATTAAAACCCTTCCCGTTGGTATATGTCCCCATGATCTTTTTGTTGTTGATGAGTATCAATATGAAGATAAGAATTACGGGAAGAACTATACCGTTTACCACCTGAGAGATGAACATGATGGGGATAAGTGGAAGATTGGGCCAGAGCACCACACCTGCTCCCAAAAATATCAAAAGAGAGTATAGACCATAGAACTGTGGTGCTTCGGAGAATTTCCTATCTACCCCTTGTTCCCATCCCATTCCTTCACAGACTACATAAGCAGTAGAGAGTGGTAAGATAGAAGCGGCAAAAAGTGACGCATTCAAAAGACCGAAGGCAAAAAGATAGGAACAATACTTTCCTGCTAAAGGTGCTAATGCCAAAGCCGCATCCTTTGCCGTTTCGATTCTGATTCCTGCTTTGGAAAGAGTGGCAGCGCAAGCTACTATTATAAAAAGAGCCACCAGATTTACCATGAAACTTCCGGAGATAACGTCCGCCCTGGAGTATTTATAATTTTTCAGTCTTATGTTTTTTTCCACCACCGCTGACTGCAGATAAAACTGCATCCAGGGGGCGATGGTGGTCCCGATCAACCCTATCAACATGCCAAAGCTCCCCGCGGAAAACTCTAACTCGGGAGTCAATATGCTGTCTTTCACCGCACTCCAATCCGGTTTGGCTAAAAAACCGGATATAATGTAAGTGAGATAAAAAAGACAAGCCACCAGAAAAACTTTCTCCACTGATTTGTAAGTCCCCTTCACCACCAGCATCCAGACGAAGAAAGCCCCCAGAGGAACGGAGATATATTTGGAGACACCAAATATCTCCAAGCTGGCGGCTATTCCGGCAAACTCCGCTATGGTATTTCCGAAATTGGTGAAGATTAAAGCCACCAGAAGATAAAAAGTTATCCTTACCCCAAAATGCTCTCTTATTAAATCAGACAGCCCTTTGCCCGTAACCACCCCCATGCGAACGCACATTTCCTGGATTATAATCAGCGCCAGGGTGATGGGAATAAGCGACCAGATCAGAGAATAGCCAAAATGAGCACCGGCTATGGAGTACGTGGCGATCCCGCCAGCGTCATTATCCACGTTGGAGGTGATTATTCCCGGACCTATCACCGCCAGAAGGATAAGTGCACTTTTCCATCGAGATTTTGATAACAGACCTTTAATCATAAGAGAAAAGGTAGAAAGATAACAGATTGCAGTAGGCAGATAATAGACTCCAGTAGGCAGATAGCAGACTCCAGTAGGCAGATAGCAAAAAGCAGTAGGCAGATAGCAAAAAGCAGTAGGCAGATAGCAGACTCCAGTAAGCAGATAAAGGATCAATCTGAAGTCTGGCGTCTGCCGTCTGGTGTCTGGTTGCTGGTGTCTGAAATCCTACACTCTTTTATTCTCCAAATTCCGGGAAGATCGCCTCCACTCCATCCCTTAGGGTTATTATCCCTTCCATCCGATTTTGTCCATCCACCACCGGTATGGTCAAGAATTTATATTTCTTAAAGGTTTCAGCCACCTGCTTGAGTGGATCATCGACTTTCAATTTGATAATATCCCGGTTCATAAAACTGCTAATTTTCGCTTCCGGTGGATTCAAAATCAACTCTCGCAGTGTCACCACTCCAAGCAGCTTCTCCTGTTCATCCGTCACATAGATGTATGAAATATTATCCAGAGGATTATCTGATTGCTTGAAGATTCCCATAACTTTTTCCACGTTATCTGTTTGTAGACATGAAATGTAATCAGTTGTCATTATGCCCCCGGCAGTTTCTTCCTCAAAATTTAGAAGCTCCTCCAACTCCTCTCTTTTATCTTCCTCTAAAGCCTTAATCAACTCCTGCTTCTTTTCGTCTGGTAGATCCTGAAGCAGGTCTACTGCTTCATCTGGCTCCATCTCCTCTAATATGTCTGAGGCACGCTCCTCGGATAACTCCTCAATTAAAGAGATTCTGGTTTGATCGTCTGTCTCCTCTAATGCATCTGCCTGGGTCTCCACATCCAAGGCTCCGAACACATAAGATCGTTCGTGTCGATCCAATTCTTCCAGGATGTCTGCCAGATCGGAAGGATGAATTTCGGAGAGTTTGCGGTGTGTTACATTGAGCTTTAAAGCTTTCTTTTGGGGGTCATGCGACAGAGGCTGAACATATTTCCAGGAAAGAAGCTTGTTGGGGATCTGATAGGCAAAAAGCCAGTTGGTGAGAGCATCCACATATCTGATCCAGCCCAGACGGCGGAATATACCCCTTATGCCGAAATCCACATGCACCACCCTGAGCTCTCCCTCAGCCAGCAATAGATGAAGATCATTCACTCTCTCCACTTTTGCTCCATGGGTGTCTAACACTTGATTATCCAATATCTCATCTTTTAGAAGTATCTCTCCCTCTTCTATTTTCAGATCCAACCTCCGGCTTTTCGCATCCTCCTTTAATCTGATCACATTTCCGTTGATGCTCTCCACTGCGTGCCAGGGAAACGATATAATCCCTCCACCTCTTTTTTGTCGCACGCGCACCGAGACCACTGGAGGAAAAAGCTCTCCCAACCTAACCCTTAAGTCCACCACCTTGCCGATGATCTTTCCTTTAGAATTGATCACCCTTCGGTTCAAGATCTCCGTAAGAAAGGTAAACATCTTCAAGGTTTCTTGTTGAACATTGCTTTTCATGGCAGATTAAAAGTTTCTTTTTTTAAACAAAAGTGCTGCGTTTCGTCCAGATTTAGCGTAAGCAAGCCTTTACAGTTTGTGAGTTTCGGTATGAACCATCCTGGTTCATACCAAACCGTTAAGGTTTGGCTACGCGACTAAAGGAAATTCAAAAATCAAAGAGCAAAATGTGAAATTGCAATTCAAAATTGAAAATTAACAAGAGACAAAGAGACAAGATCTAAGAATAATTTTAAATTTTTAATTGCACCTTTGAATTTTTCTTTTTGCATTTTGAAATTTTAAAAGCGCGTAGCCTCGGTGCCCCGCCAAAGGCGGGGCTACGCCAGCTTTCTAAGTATCATTCATTCGATCAGCTTCTTGATACCCCACAAGATCACAAGCACGGGCCAGAAACGTATGATATCCTCTCTTACATATCCGAGGTTGTGAAGCAAAATCAAGGTCCCGACCACTACCAATAGCAATCCCCAGAAGATCTTACTTCCCTTGTCATGTTTTTGAGATTTAGACAAATTAAACCTCCTTTATTTTTTCAAGTTGAACGCAAAATATGAGGATCATACATGGTTGTCAATTAAAAAAGATGGATCGACATTGTATTGTCGAAGTTCATCCTGCCCTTCGGTCCTGCCTCGCACTGATCCCGCCTTTGGCGGGAGAAGTGAGACCTCAGGGTCGAAGGAAGGGGATTCACCCCGAAGGACTTGTCCCAGACGAAAAACGGACGCCATAAATGTCGCCATTACGTTTCAAGCAAAACTTTCATGGATACTGGATTAAATTTTACTCAAGAATTGCCGTAGTTTCATTTAAGAGAGCTTAGGGAGTTGAATTATTTCCCTTTTGAGAAGAGGATAAAAGTGACAAATCATCCTTTTCGGTGAAATCGATCATACCACATCATAGAATGTATGTTCCTCTCATAAAAAGTTTGACTTTATTAGATTAAAGATTATATTAATAGATTGTCTTGAAGACACAAAACAAGCTTTTATTCGCTTACTAAGGAGGAAATTATGACTACGGATATGGATATAGCTATCGATAATATCAAGGGAAGATTAGGAAAATTAAGGGAGTATCTTTGATCTGGAGGGAAAAGAGAAAAAGATCAATGAGTTGGAGAAGCTTTCTTTGCAACCCGGTTTCTGGAACGACAACCAAAAAGCTC
>JAGMBK010000072.1 GCA_023129805.1 Candidatus Zixiibacteriota bacterium
TGTGTCGCAACCTTCAAAAACGTACAGTTGTCATTCTGAGCGAGCAGACGCTCCCGTCCGGGAAGTCCCGCACCTTCTTGGTGCATGGCGAAGCGAAGAATCTAATAATTCCAATAAGTTACAAAATCGAGATTCTTCGGCTAACGTCTTAGAATGACATTACGACACAACCTCTGGGGACCCGACAGGCACGAATAAATTTCCCATTACAAAAATCTGTTGAATAATTTCAAACCTTTTGTAGATTCAAAGGGGACGGTAAATCAAGGTGGTAGATATGTGTTTCAGCTACGTTTGTCCGAGAAGATTTTTATCTTCAAACAAAAAGTTTTTCCTTTAAAAGAATGCCTGTGGGGACGTTGTGGGGACTTTGATATCTCTCTTTACATCTAAATCGGCTTTAAACTCTTGGGCTTTAGATATAACTTAGGGTGTCCCGGAATGTCGTCTCGCAAAATGAGGCGTAAAGGCAAGAGCGATCGTCTTCTTATCCTCAATTACGAGAATCTTTTTCATACGCACCCTCTTTTTCCTTTACCTTATCCGAGGCTTCCTTTGGGGCATGCTTCGGGATGGTGAATGAGAAAGTGCTGCCTTTGCCCGGCTCGCTGTGAGCCAAAATATCCCCTCCGTGCAGTCTGATCAATTCCCTGCAAATATATAAGCCAAGATCCATACCCCCGCGGTCCATCCAATCACTGCTTTTTGCCTGATAGGGGCGATCAAAGATGTAGGGGAGTTTGTCCGGCTCTACGCCCCGTCCGGTGTCACGGACCGATACCAGGACGAATTCTGGAGAAATCGGGTTGTCAGCGACTCGGACCATGATCTCACCACCCTCAGGGGTAAACTTCAGCGCGTTGCTCAGCATGTTCGAAAGAACCTGTGCGATCCTGTTTTCGTCAATACCGACCTCCGGCAGGTCTGGTTGTATAATATGCTTCAAACGAATCCCTTTCTCCTGCGCTGCAGGAGACATTGATGCCACAACCCGATGCACCAATTTGTCGATGGAAACGGGGCATGGATTTATGGCAAGTTTCCCGGTATGCAGCCTGGCTACATCAAGCAGGTCGTTGACGTATACACACATCTGACTGCAACTCTGCCTGGCGATCTCTAAGAATTTACGCTGCTTATCGTTCAGAGGACCGGCCATTCCATTCAACACCGTCGACATGCACTCCCGCGCCGATGTCAAAGGAGAGCTGAGCTCATGGGAAACCATGTGGTAGAAATTTTGGATCTCCTTATTTTTGCGCAAAAGGTCCTGATTGATCTCTTCCAGCCTCCGGCGATGTTCCTCCAGTGCTTCTTGCAATTTGTACTTTGCGATGGCGTTGGAAATGACGCGCCTGAGGCTGTTAGCTGACAACCGATTCTTTGGCAAATAGTCCGCCGCTCCGTACCGCATGAGTTCGGCAGCGAGTTCCTCGTCGCCGTGCCCGGTCAGTATCACCACCGGGCACTTACAGCCATAACGCTGGATGGTTTTGAGCACCTCGAGACCTGTTGTAGCTCCCAAAACATAGTCGAGAAGGATAATGTCTTGGGCATGCCGGGAGAGTTGAGCCAGTGCGTCGGCTGGTTTGGTGAAAGCAAGAAACTTAACCTCCCACCTTGGAATCTCCTCAAGGTAACGGCGTAGAAGATGAATGTCCCCAGGGTCGTCCTCGATTGCGAGGACTGTAATTTTCTTGCGTTCCAGAGTTCACTCTCCTCGCGGCGGCAGCACCACGATCTGAAACCAATAATCCTTCAAAACTTTAATAGCGTTTATGAATTGATCCATGTCCACGGGTTTAACGATGTAAGAATTCGCTCCGAGGTCGTAGGTACGGATGATGTCACTCTCCTGCTTCGATGTGGTGAGTGCCACCACGGGGATCCGGCGCAGCTTAGGATCAGCCCGCATCTGCTTCAGCAACTGCTTCCCATCCATCTTGGGCATATTGAGATCCAAAAGCATCAGGTCTGGCTTGGGGGATGAGGCCGGGTCTTCGTATCTGCCCCGCCGAAGCAGATAATCCAGAGCCTCCTCACCGTCTTCAACGATGTAGAGCTCGTTCCGGATCCTGCTCTGTTCCAGAGCCCGCCGGGTCAACTCTTGATCGCCGGGATCATCTTCGGCGAGTAAGATGACCGCAGGCTTTCCATTGAATTGTCCCATGAGCTTTCCTCCTTTTTCATAGGCAGTACTTCACCAATGGTGAATTTGAAGTGTGCGCCTTTTCCGGTTTTCGATTCAACCCAGATTTTGCCGCCGTGCCGTTCAACGGTCTTAGCGCATATCGCCAGACCAATTCCGGTGCCCTGGTACTCCCCGCGCCCGTGCAGGCGTTTGAAGGGAGCGAAGATTTGTTCGGCGTATCTCGGCTCAACACCGATGCCGTTGTCTCTTACGCCGAGAGTCAGTTGCCCGTTGATTCGCTCGGCGGTCAGGCGAATTAGTGGTCGGTTGGCACCTATGAACTTTAACGCGTTTGAGAGCAGGTTTTGATAGAGCTGGGTCAGCATGGTTCGGTCTCCCCACACCTGAGGCAAGTCGTCTATAGTAATTTCGGCTCGGCTTTCCTTTATCCGCATTGCCAATGTCTCTATGGCTTGGTCAACACAGTGGTTGAGGGAAACCGTCTCCCATTTCATGGCTACTCTTCCCGAGCGTGAAAGGGCCAAAAGGTCTTGCACCAGTTTCTGCATACGCCTTGCCGCGTCAACGATAAAACCAATATCCTTCTCTGCTCGCTCCGGCAGGCTGTCCTCCAGATCTTGACGAAGCATGCCGCTGAAGGCAGTCACTTTGCGCAGCGGCTCCTGCAGGTCGTGGCTGGCAACGTAAGTAAACTGATCCAGCTCTGTATTCTTGCGTTCAAGCTCTTCATTGGCATACTCCAACTGTCTGGTTTGTTCGGCTAAAGTGGTCTCCGCTCGCTTGCGCTCGGTGATAATCCCTTGAGCATAGAAACTGAACAAGATAAGAATGCCGAGGACCAGCGAGCGCATCCAGATTTTATGCGAATCCAAGGTAAATATTTCCTCGATAATATTACCTTCGTGGAACAGAAAAACATCTACTCCGGATTCAAGAATCCAGTAGAGTGCCCCAAGTCCCACGGCAGCCAAGATCATCCTCTTCCCGATGATTCTGCGACTTGTACCTTTGTCCTTCATGTCTCATCTCCTTTGCCGGCTGGCGCTGGGCTTGTTAGCATCTTATTCTATAATCCCTTGGTCAATTTCTATCCCACTATTTATGAATGCACGATCATATTGCCATTACTTCCGACAACAAAAGCCTATATTCCGAAAATGCTATAGTCGATCCAAACTCTCTTTATGCATTTAAATCGGCTTTAAATTCTGGTGCTTTAGATATAATTTTAAACCCCTCAATGTCGCCTTGCAAAGTGAGGCTAAAAAGGTTATCTTATTTGTCCTTCGCCCCTGGGTTTGGGGTGTCCGGCAACACCAGCGAGAGTTGAAGAAATTTTGTTAAGCAAAAAAAGTCCAAAGGACCTGGAAAAGGAGTTATGTCCGAACCAGATCTAAGAAAACAGAAAAGAGTTGACCTTACCCAAGGTCCCATTACCCGAAGCATTTTTCGACTGGCTTGGCCCGTGGTCATTTCAATGTTTGTGGAAACCGCACGGGGCATAGCTAACATGTTCTGGGTGGGAAAACTGGGAGCAGTTGATCTGGCCGCGGTGGTATCAGCTACCTTCCTGACCTGGTTCATCTACGTGTTAAGCGATGTTATCTCTGTGGGAACCGTGGCTCTGGTAGCCCGATATGTGGGAGCAAAAGACGAAACCAAAGCGGCTTACGTAGCCCGACAAGCATACCTCTTTGCCATTATCTCTTCCTTAATCCTTGCCATCTTCATGATTCTGGTGGGAGGAAGATATGCTTTCGGCCTGATGGGAACGGAGCCGGAGGTTACTCATTTAGGAGTTAATTTCGTGCGCATCGTGTTTGCTGGCACGACCTTTCTGTTCTTAATCGAAACATTTGGCGCCTGTTTCCGGGGATCCGGAGACACCAAAACCCCCATGAAGGTGCTTTTGGTCAGCCTGGGTTTGCACATTATCTTAGATCCCTTGTTGATCTTTGGAATCGGACCCTTCCCTCGCATGGAAACCAACGGGGCGGCTTTAGCAACCATTATTTCGCAGGGGATCGCCGCAGTTATCTATGTATTTTTGATAATAAGAGGCAAACTGAGAGTTGCATTTTCTCTTTTGCCAAAATTTAATCTGGATTTCTCCGTAGTCCGAAAAATCTTAAAAATCGGGCTCCCCCTCTCCGCATCCGGAATACTTTTCATCGTGGTCTACATTTTTCTGAATAAGGTTACCGCCACTTTTGGAACCGTGGCTATCGCGGCTTTGGGTATTGGCAATCGTATGGAGTCGCTCTCCTTTCTAACCTGTTTCGGGTTCTCCCAGGCTGCCGCCGCTCTGGTGGGACAGAATCTGGGAGCGGGAAAACCAGAAAGAGCCGAAAAATGTGCCTGGAGAACCGTCCACATCGTGGTTTTGATCACCGGGTTCATCTCCATCATGTTTTTTCTTTTTCCCCGTTGGATCTCTTCATTTTTCATCTCCGATCCTAAAGTTGTGACGATCGCCATTGATTATCTGAGAATTTTAGCCCTCTCTCAGGTCTTTATGGCTTTGGAAATCGTATTGGAGGGTTCCTTCTCCGGCGCCGGAAATACCATCCCACCCATGAGCGTCTCCATTCCTGGGTCGGTCCTCAGAATTCCCCTGGCTTATCTTATCGCCATCTTTTGGGGGGTTGGAGTAAACGGTGTCTGGTGGGCAATCACTTTAACTACCATCGCCAAGGGAACCGCATTAGCTTTCTGGTTCAAGCAGGGAAATTGGAAGACCAAAAAGGTCTGAGTCTTGACAACACCCGGATTCTGTTTATGATTAAGCTAATTCTATTTGAAAAACACGTTGGTTCAGGATGCCCTTCAGGGTAACCCTCCAGTGGCGTTCTTCGTCTCGTCGGGGACAAGCCCTTCAGGGTGAATCCCCTTCAGGATGAACCCCGACGCTACGGTTTCAATAATGTAGCGTCGCACCTTGTGTGCGACGTTCTTCGTTTTATAAACTTGCAAGATGTATGAACCTCTTTGCATACTTTTCACTTAAAAGATTAGTAACTTAAGGCAAAAATCTTTCCTGGCCGGGGTGAAGCTCTCTTTGCCTTTCAGATTATTCCCATATTTTACAACAAGTTGAACTGCCCAAAGATGCTCAGGCAAAAGAGACCAAAAGACATTCCTGTGGCATGTAATTTGCTTGAATCTTCAAGTGAACAACGTTTTTAATTAAAAGGATCAATCAGAAGTAACAAAAGAAAAAAAACATGCAAAAGAATTTATTTGAGCTCAGATTCGTTCATTCAGAAGATCTGGTATTTCACGAGACCTGCGATTTTAAAAGGACTCAGAAATTGGCTGAAGAGATCAAAAGGGATGGGCATTTGAAAAATCCTGTGCTGGTGGGGTCCATAAGGACTGAAAACGGCGAAAAGTTAAATCATGGTAGAGGTGAAAAGTTATTGGTTTTGGATGGGGTCAATCGTGTCTCCGCCCTGAAACTTTTAAATATTCCGGATGTATTGATCCAGATGGTCGATTATGAAGACAAGAGGGTCAAGCTTTCTTCTTGGAACCATCTCATCTTTGGTGCTCAAAAAGAGGAGATCATCAAAAAGATCAAAGATCTAAATCTGGAAGTATCGGTTTGTCCTTTTAATTGGAGAAAAGAAGCTTTGAATCACCAGAAAACCATTTCTTATTTTCTTTTTAGGGATATGAACGGATTTGTGGTTAACAACGGAAGTGTAACACCGGAAGAAAAAGTGAAAGGTCTTTATCAGTTGATATCCATATACAACAGCAGATCGGAAATTTGTTATTTGGATTCGGATAACCATTTGCTTTCGATATTTGAGCACTTCAAGAATAGTTCTGCCATTAATCTGATTCCTCGATTTGATAAAAAGGAGATTTTGGGTTTAGCTCAAAAAGGCATCCTTCTTCCTTTCGGCGTAACCAGATTTATTGTTCCCCATAGGATTTTGGGTTTGGAGGTTTCTTGCTCGGTGCTATCCGCTCAGACTCCTCTTTCCGAAAAAAATCTATTTTTAAAGGAGCTTTTAACTTATCGTATAAAAACCAAAAAAGCGAAGTTTTATCAAGAATCAGTCACTCTTTTCAACGAATAATCTACCGCCTCTTTTGCTCCTCCCCCCAATACCCCATTCCATAAGGACTGGGGTATTTTTTTTCAAATGAGCTCCGAAAAAATCCAGTGAGGTGAGGTTATCTGGAGTGTCTCGTTTTAGCGAGACCTGATAGACTACTGGATGACAAAAGCTAAAAATCTTGGTCCACCTAAAGGTGGACACTCCAAACCTCCATTTTGATAGTTATTTTGAGATTCTTTCAAAAAAATGTTGACAAATTCTTAATACAGCTTAAATTACTTTTGGAATTCATCAACAAGGGAATTTTGGGAGACTTTTTGAGATTTTGTCTCCTCAAAAAATTAAATCTTCTTTCTATCTTTAAGAGAATGAAAAGCTAAAACATTTAAGAAAGAGGTTATTAAAATGAAGAGGATATTTAAAGAAAGTAATAAGGTAACAGTTTTATTAACCCTCTTCGTCTTTTTATCTCTTGCTTTTTTTGATGCTTCTGCCAGATCAAAAGAGGTAGAGGAAACGAAAAAAAGGGTTGAATCCATTGACCAAACACAGGTTTTACCTTTTCCCCAGCAAAGAGTCCACAGGATCTCGGGGGTGAATGCATGCATGACCAATTGGGCTCTTCTGGGAAGCCAGATGAGAGGTTTACCTGAGTCCCCAGGTGGCTGTTTCATGGAGAATCCCGATTCAGAGGCAATTGCTCCTTCCTTTGAATTCCCTGCTGGATCGGGTTTGGAGTATTTGTGGCAAGGAGCAATATGGATTGGAGCAAAAATAAATGATACCATTTATACTTCCGTTGGATGCGATGGCTGGCAATTGATTAATGAGTTATGGCCCGATTCATTCCCCCAGGGTGCTATCATAGAAAGAAGCACGATTTCAGATACCCCGTGCTATTCACCTGATGCTATATCTCATCAAGATATAATTGCAGTTTACACTGATACTTCAGCGGATATACCATTGTCACCTTGGCAGCAGGATCCTTGGGACAACAGAAAGCATTTTCCTCTGGATGTAAGAATCACCCAGAAAAGCTATTCCTGGAACATTCCAGGATTTGACAAGTTTATCATTGCCGAGTATATCATTGAGAACATAGGTGATTATCTCCTTTCAGATGCATATATTGGATTTCTTATGGACGCAGATATAATGCACATTGATGAAGGTCTTGGCGGTCCCTACGCTTATGCAGATGACATAACTGGCTTTCTGAAAAAGTATGAAGTTTTCCCAGGAGATACTCAAGAGGTCAACATCCCCTGGGCGGCTGATAATGATGGACATGGAGAGATGGACGGAGGATACAGTGCATCTGTTTTCACGGACAAAAGCCCCAGAAGCGTCATAGGTATGAAGGTCCTGGATACCCCAAATCCTGATTTGCAAATCTCTTATAATTGGTGGATTTCCAGCATGAGTGGTTCGCCTTATGACTGGGGTCCCTGGAAAGCTGCAAGTCAAACAGAATGGGAGGCGATGAACCCTTATGGAAGCGATAACCTTTTTCCGGATAATGTATTGGGGACTCCAGGAGGAGATGTCTCTAAATATTTTATTATGTCCAACGGCGAATTTGACTATGACCAGATATATTCCTGCGTCTGGCCTGAGTGGTATCCGGATGAGGGCTGGCTTCCTGCCAATGGTGTGATGTGTGGGGATTTCGCAAACGGCTTTGATACTCGCTTTTTGTTCTCCTTTGGCCCGTTTGAGCAACTCGCTCCTGGTGAAAGTTTAAGTTTCGCAGTTGCCTTTGTAATAGGTGAGACCTTGCATGTGGATCCTCTTAATTTCGTTAACAATTTTAGTGTGACCAACCCGAATGAGTTCTACGCCAACTTAAATTTTTCCAATTTGGTTCAGAATGCCTTAACTGCTCAAATATTGTATGACACCATGTTTACCGATGTCGAAGAATCTGAAATAGAAGTTCCGAAAAGCTTCCATCTTTCACAAAATCAACCCAATCCCTTTAACCTTTGCACCATTATCGAATATAGCTTGAAAAAAACAAGTCATGTTTCCCTCAAAATTTACAATGTAAGAGGAGAAGTGGTGAGAACCGTGGTTGATCAAAAGCAAAAACCAGGGATTCATCAGATGATATGGGATGGTAAAAACCAAAAGGGGAAAGAGGTAGCCAGCGGAATCTATCTCTATAAATTGACCGCAGACGACCGAAGTGAAACAAAAAAGATGATCTTGCTGAAATAAGGCTGGACTCAAAGGTCTATCGAGGTCATCTTTTAATGATAGCAAGGGTCATCAATCGAAAACAACTTTCGGTTAGCTCTCTGGCGCAGGTTCAAATGAACCTGCACCCTTTTTTAGGTCGGGTTTCCGCAGTATACCCGACAAAAAATGTGCTGGCCAACTCCCTTCGTCACAACCCCATCCTGTTTTTATTTTCATCTACCTGCAAAACACCTTGTTTTTTTAAAACTAAAATTGTATACTCTTTTGAGAAGTTGTATGATTCTATTCCAATTGAGAGGAGGAGTGGATAAAACTGGATTTAATAGGTTCGACCATTCGACAAGCTCATGGTGCTGAGCGAAGTCGAAGCACAAGATCACTACAAGGGCGTAAGCCTTTTAATACCGTTGATTGTTTAGCCTTTTAGTTTAAGAAGAGAAAGTAAATGCGCAAAAAATTAATACCTTTTATTTTGCTGGTGTTATGGATTCTGTGGTTTGGGATCGGCAATGCCAAGCATCCTGGCGATGGCTCATCTGCTTCCGAGATAGAAAAGCTAAAAGCTATTCCGATTCCTGCTGATCGGGTGGTGCAACCTCTTCATCCCTTTGCCATAAGTGGTGAAGACTTCTGTGTCATTTACTCTGACAGTGACTCGGTGGCATATTATTATCCGGATACAATTCCCGGCAATGGTTTCGCGCTGTTCATGGATCCGGGAATTTGCGGCGAGAATCCTTATCCTTTCAAAATAACAGGAGTTCAACTTTATCTCTACGATTATTCGAATGGGTTTACTGCTGTCTGGCCCACAGAAATTCGGGTGAATATCAGAGATTTAG
>JAGMBK010000073.1 GCA_023129805.1 Candidatus Zixiibacteriota bacterium
TTTCTTCTGGTAAAATTTGGCACCTCCTTTGCTCTGGCAATAATTTTCACCGTGGGACTTCTGATCATTGGTGTTAACTATGCTTATATCCTGGGTCCCTTAGCCGGGATATTGAATTTAATTCCCTTTGTGGGACCCATCATCGGTGTCATCCCTCCCTTGATAGTGGCGGGGGTGCAGTTCAAGGCAGTGATGCCGGTCGTCTGGGTGCTTATTTTATTTTTAGTCTTTCAAAATCTGGAGGGAAACATAATCACTCCCAAGTTGATGGGAGATAAATTGAATTTGAGTCCTTTAGCGGTCTTGGTTTCGGTAATGTTCTGGACCTGGCTATGGGGTGCCATTGGCATAATCTTAGCCATCCCCATCACCGCATCTGTGAAGGTGATCTGCGACCACGTGGAAACTTTACAGCCCATCGGAATCCTTCTGGGAGGGAAAAAAGAGATAAAGAGCCTGTAGGGGCGAACCTTTAAGTTCGCTCCACACCTTATTGTGTCAAGATATTAATTTTCGACATAACCAGTTAGCCTGAAATGTGGCGTCCCAGCTTGTCTCGGACGAGGAAAGATTATATTGAGCAGTTTGACTTCTTAACCTGCGCCAAACAGAGACGGAAGGAAGAAGTTCCTTCCCTGCAGAGGTAATAGTAAATGAAACTTTTGTTGCACGTTTGCTGTGCCAATTGCGCTATTTATCCGCTTAAGACGCTTTCAGAGGATGGGCATCAGGTATTTGGATTTTGGTATAATCCTAACATCCATCCTTTCACCGAATATCAGAGTCGACTGGATGCGGTGAGGACCCTTGAACAGAAAAAATCCTTTCCCGTATTTTATAATGACTCCTATGATTTGGAGAAATTTTTGAAGGCGGCGATACAGGATGTGGAGAACCGATGTGGCTTTTGTTATAAGATAAGGCTGATAAAGGCGGCTAATTTTGCAAAAGAGCAAAACTTCGATGGTTTCACCACTACCCTTCTGGTCAGCCCTTATCAGAAGCATGAGTTGATAAAGGAAATAGGTGAAAAGATCGGGGCAGATTTGGGGATCAAATTTTTCTACTCCGATTTCCGCCCGGGTTTCTACGAAGGAAAAAATGAAGCGAAAAGTTTGGAGCTTTACAGCCAAAAATACTGTGGTTGCATCTTCAGTGAAAAGGAACGGTATTTAAAGAAAACAAAAGTGGAAAACTTGAAAAAAGCTTGAGGCGCCATTTTGTTGAAATCTCGGGCGGCAAATCTATTCTTAGAGCAAGATGTGGACATAAATGGTTAAAGGAGATAAAAAGATCAGTTCAGGTGAAGACGCAAACGAGGAGACACTTTCCTTTAGTATGATGTAAGAGGACTCTGAAAAATTGCAAGGAGAAAAGAATTTGGAGTGTTCGCCTTTAGGTGAACCATGCAAAAGTTTGTTTTCTTTAAAGATGTTTTCCGCAGGATCTCAGTTGAGTTCCCATGGATTCAAATGAACAAATGACCAGAGGACAAGTCCCGCCAAAGGCGGGACAATCCAGCCCTTCGCTTCGCTCAGGATGGTGAGTCTTCGATCCTGAGCTCAGACCGAAGGGCGAAGCCGAACCACAAAACCTTCCCTTATTTGACCTTGTCGGAGTTTTCTGGAAAGGTGGCTAGCAGAAAACAAATAACGCCAAAACAAAGCCCATGTATTATACGTTTGCAAAAATTCTGATCGCCTTCGGGGTCTTGCTGATCTTAATTGGCGTGATCCTGCTTGTTTTTGGCAAGATCGGTTTTTTGGGAAAGTTACCCGGAGACATTCATGTCCAGAAAAAGAATTTCGAGTTCCATTTTCCCATAGTTACCTGCATCGGCATCAGCATTCTGCTTTCGATTTTTCTATCAGCCTTTTTCTTTTGGTTTAAAAAATGAGCATCTCTTTAAAAGATTTCGACTATCCACTTCCCAAAGACTTGATCGCCCAATATCCAGCCGAAAGGAGAGATCAATCCCGGCTTTTGGTTCTGGATAGAAAAAGCGGAAAAATGGAGCATAAACTTTTCTACCAGGTGGTTGATTATCTAAAGGAGGGTGATGGTCTTATCATCAATCAAACCAGGGTTTTTCCCGCCCGTATCTTCGGGATAAACCAGAAAAATACCCGAAAAGTCGAGGTCTTCTTTCTAAAGAGGTTGGACGACAAACTGTGGGAGGTTCTGGTCAAGCCATCCAAAAGAGTTCCTGAAGGTTCATTGATCTCTTTTGAGCAGGACGGTTTGTCTTGTGAGATATTGGAGCGTACCCGGTCAGGAAGTTGGCTGGCGAAGGTTAACTCTCACGCTGATTTCTTTGAGATTCTGGAGAGAATCGGGAAGGTTCCCCTACCTCCATATATAAAAAGAGAAGTGGAAGCAGATGATAGAAGTACCTATCAGACTGTCTATGCCAAGGAGACCGGAGCGGTGGCGGCTCCCACTGCCGGGCTGCATTTTACTGAAGAGCTATTGAAAAGAATCGAGGACAAAGGTGTGGAAAAAATCGCCATAACACTGCATGTGGGTTGGGACAGCTTCAGACCGGTTCGGGTGGATGATCCAAAGGATCATACTCTGGCATCTGAATATGTCAAGATCGATTCTTCAGCCGCTGAAAGGATAAATCAAATTAAAAAGGGCGGAAAGAGGATTGTGGCGGTGGGAACCACCACGGTGAGAGCTTTGGAAACAGCAGCAGATGATTATAGGTGTGACGCGATAAAGCCCCAATCAGGCTGGACAAAGAAGTTCATCTATCCTCCTTATAAGTTCAAAATAGTTGATTCTTTGATCACCAATTTTCACCTTCCTCGCTCAACTCTGCTGTTTTTGGTCTCTGCCTTTGCTTCAAGGGAGTTAATTCTTGATGCCTACCGGGAGGCGACCAAAAGAAAATATAGATTTTACAGCTATGGAGATGCCATGTTGATAATTTAGTCAACAGATGAAACGGATTGGTCAACGGTCATTTGACTCAACTGAGATGAAGCGGATTGAACGGATGAGTCAACGGATTAAACGGATGAAATTGGATTTGTAGGGGTCGGATTTCCTACGGATCTGTAGGACATCCGACCCGAAAAAAGTAGAGGTAGTCTTGAAAGCAGTTGGTATAATAGTGGCAGGGGGAGTGGGAAAAAGAATTGTCGGAGATCCCGCCACTGGCGGGGAGGGGGATTTGCCCAAGCAATTCTTGACCTTGGGTGACAAGCCCATACTGGCACATACCATAGATAAATTTGAAAGGTGTGAGTTGATCGATGAAATCATTCTGGTTGTACCTAAAGATTATCCGGAATATTGTTCCCAGACAATAGTGAATAAGTATTCCTTTAAAAAGATCAGAAGAATTGTATGTGGAGGCAAGGAAAGACAGGATTCAGTTTACCTGGGACTTAAAGCATGTCCCCAAAGCACCTCTATCGTTGTTATCCATGATGGGGTCAGACCATTGATCTCCCCGGAGAAGATCTCGGAGTCGATCAAGTTGTGTCAGCAAAAGAAGGCGGTGATCTTAGCCGTTCCACCTAAAGAGACCATAAAAAGGGTGGAAAATGGATCGGTTGTAACCACACTGGATCGAAAAAAGCTGTGGTTGATACAAACACCGCAGGTATTTGAATATAAGCTCATTTTGGACGCTTACGAAAAAGCCAGAGAGGATGACTTTATAGGAACAGATGATTCCATCCTGGTGGAAAGATTGGGGCATGAGGTTGTGGTTCTGGAAGGGGAATATGAGAATATAAAGATAACCACGGCAGAAGATTTAGCCATAGCTGAGAGGTTGCTGGAGATGAAAAAGAAAAAAGATGCAAGTCCTTAGTTCTGTTAGAGAACAGATAATGTAAGACAAACACGATCTGCAAGGCATGGCTCAAATTAAGATACTAACTCTGTGGATTTTTGCTATCTTTGATTTTCCGAGGAGAAAATGTTTAAAATAGGCTTCGGTTACGATGCACATAGATTAACAAAGGGGAGGGATTTGATCTTGGGTGGAAAAAAAATCCCTTATAAAAAAGGGCTTTTGGGGCACTCGGATGCAGATGTTCTGTCTCACGCCATTGGTGAGGCGATCTTGGGCGCACTATCTTTGGGCGATCTGGGAAAACATTTTCCGAATACGGATAAGAAACACAAAGACATTACCAGCTTGAAAATTCTGTCCATGATCAATGATATGGCAGAAAAGGAAAATGCTAAGATCATAAACTTAGATTCGACCATCGTGGCAGAAGAGCCCAAATTGTCTCAGTATATTTCGAAGATGAGAGAGAATATCGCTTTCGTTCTGAAGATCGATATAAATCAAGTTTCGGTGAAGGCGACCACCACTGAGGGGATGGGATTTGTAGGAAAAAAAGAAGGGATGGCCGCCTATGCGGTAGTTCTTATGGAGAAAAAGTAATAAAGGACCTCACCCCCTATCTCCCCTTCAGGGTGAATCCCTCTCCATCCTTCGACAAGCTCAGGACGGTGACAGTTCGACTTCGCTCACTGTCCCTGAGCAAGGTCGAAGGGAGCGAAGTCGAACCGTGAAATGGAGAGGGGGACGGGGGGTGAGGTTTCAATCGAATCGCCATGAGTGAGCTTTTCTGGATCAAAGTTGAAAATATTTTGAACTTAGCCCTGACCCACGGGGCTCTCTGGTTTTATGTCTTCATATTTTTAAGCAATGTGTTTGAAAATTTTTTCCCTCCCTACCCGGGAGACACGGTCACCTTTGTAGGAGGATATTTAGCCGGGACCAACCATCTGATCTTCCCTTTGGTTTTTCTCTCCGCCTGCCTGGGATGCTTAAGCGGTGCCATGCTACTTTACCTGTTAGGTAAGAATAAGGGGAGAAAGATATTTTTGAAAAACGGAAAGAGAATTTTCGATAGGGCACATCTGGAAAAGGTGGAGAGATGGTTCAAAAAATATGGGGAGAAGGTTCTCGTCCTGAGTAGGTTTTTGATCGGGGTGAGATCTGTGATCGCACTGACTGCAGGGGTGGGAAACGTGGATCTGAAGAAGATGACTTTCTATACCTCCATAAGCGTTATCTTATGGAATGGCATAATACTTTTCTCCGCCTTTAGGGTTCAACAGAACTGGCAAGGGATTCTGCGGATGCTCCAGATTTATAACAAGACGGTATTGATAATAGTGGCGGTGGTGGTTTTAGTCTGGGTGGTGAAGGTTTTCAGAGGTAAATCGACCAAGGAAGTTTAGGAGATGAAAAGCAAAATCGGGCTCGATCCTTCGACCCCTCGGTTTCACTCGGGGTGGTGAGCCTGTGGTTCGACTTCGCTCACCACCATGAGTAAAGTCGAATGGTCGAACCACAGGCTCAGGATGGTGAGCTTGTCCTTCGACTTTGCTCAGGACAGTGAGCCTGTCGAACTGTCGAACCATGAGTCGAGTCCCTACGTGGTAGTAGGGGTTGGATTTATCCGACCCGCCCCAAAGCAAGATGCGAGGTACTGAAAGGAGCGAAATTGAGGATACTGGTTTTAATGGGGGGAACTTCCGCTGAAAGAGACGTTTCTTTAGTCTCGGGCGAAGCCATAGTTATGGCGTTGAAAGAAGCCGGACATCAGGTGTTGGCTTTAGATACTGCGCGGGATCAAAATCTTCTTTCGGACAATGGAAAATATCTACCCGGAGGTGTGAAGAAGAGGCCGCCGGATGTAGCCGAACTGGAGATGAAGGGAAAGCAGTTAGCTTTAGAGGCTATCCATTCTTTTGATTTTTCAGAGGTGGATGTGATATTTCTGGCTCTTCATGGAGGGCAGGGCGAGGATGGAACCATTCAAGCTCTTTTAGACCTGACCGGAAAACCTTACACTGGATCTGGTGTATTGGCCAGCGCCCTGGCTATGAACAAAGCTGTGTCCAAAAAGATATTCGAACGGGAAGGCATATTGACCCCGGAGTGGTTTTTAATAGAAGACTCCGAACTCTCCGATATCATATCCATTCAAGAAAGAATTGAGAAAAGTTTTGGCTTCCCCTGTGTGGTCAAACCCAACGATCAGGGTTCCACCGTCGGTCTTACTGTGGTGAAAGAAAGGCAAGATCTTGGGAAAGCATTTGATTGCACCAAAGAATTCTCCAGTCGTATTCTGATAGAGAGATATATACCGGGAAGGGAGCTCACGGTTGGCATCCTGGGGGATACCCCTTTGCCTGTAGTGGAGATTATCCCGGAACACGGAATCTATGATTATGAGTGCAAATATACCCATGGCAAAAGCAGCTATGTATGTCCGGCTGAAATTCCCGAAGAGAAGACCAAAGAAATTCAGTCGATAGGGCTTTTGGCTTTTAAGGCTTTGGGATGTGAGGGATATGCCAGGGCAGATTTCAGATATGGAGAAGATGGGCGATTCTTTTGTCTGGAGGTGAATACGCTTCCCGGCATGACCGCCATCAGCCTGGTGCCCAAAGCGGCTAAAGCTTTAGGCATCGATTTCCCGGAATTAGTGGACAGGATTGCCGGATTGGCTTTGAAGAAGAAAAGACAGAAGTAGCAAAAATACTCTTTAAAGAAAAAGCGGCCGCCATAAATGGTGCCCCTACGTTTTACCTTGTGTAGAGGTTTGATTTATGCTTCGACAGTTCGACAGGCTCACTGTCCTGAGCAAAATCAAAGGACAAGCTCACCATCCTGAGCCTACCGAGGGATCAAACCTGCCCGCACTAATCGTCAAAAAGATAAACAAATCTGTATCGAAACCGTATGTAAAGTAATTCTTAATTGGAGATGTTAGACCGCATTGGGTTCGACTTGGGGAGATTATAGGGAATCAGGATGAACACAAAGCTAAAGGCTATTTTATTTGATATGGGAAGCACCCTTCTGGAGTTTGAAAACTACACCTGGGATGTTTTGGGGAGAGTGTGTGCAGAAAAAGGTTATGAGTTTTTGGGACAGAAGAATATAAATCTGCCGGAGTTTGAAGAATTTTCTGGAGTGCTTGCTGACGAATTTTTGAAGGCTCGAAGCCAAGTGCAGGAAAGTCTTAAGGAATTTAGAGTGGAGAAGGTTGTCTGGGATTTGTTTAACATTCTTAATCTGAGCACTTCCGATGGATTATATGACAGTTTCATAGAGGTATACTATAAACCTATTACCGATCAGTTGACCTTAATAGACGGGGCAGAAGATGTTTTGAGATATTTCAAAGAGAGGAATTTAAAAATCGGGCTGGTGTCCAACACCATCTTCCCGGAGAGATTTCACTTAGGAGAGCTGAAAAGATTCGGGATTTATCCCTATCTGGACAACTATCTTTTCTCCTCTGAGTTAGGAGTGAGAAAACCTCATCCGCAGATTTTCCTAAAGGTTTTAAGTGAGCTGGACGTAAAGCCTTCACAGGCAGTCTTTGTGGGAGATAGATTGATCGAGGACGTTGGAGGGGCTCAGAAGGTGGGGATGAAAGGAATCTTGAAATATCATGAGGGAAGAGATTATTCGGCTCCCATAACCCCAGATGCACAGATAGTAGAATTAAAAGAATTGCCAGAAACGGTGTCAAGTCTCTTCGAGAATTAAGCGATAAGACATTTGTAAGCTGGAAAAATATAATGGCCTTGTAGTTGCCCAATTTATTGGGCAATTCAAGCCCGATGAATCGGGCAACTACAGTTTTCCAACCAGGAATAAGAACCATAAAATGAGGGGATCAGAATGGCGCTTCGATTTTTCAATACCCTGACTCGAAAAAAAGAGGAGTTTTACACCATTCATCCGGGCGAAGTTAGAATGTATACCTGCGGCCCCACAGTGTATGACTTTGCCCACATCGGAAATTTCCGAGCTTATGTTTTCGGGGACATCCTGCGCCGCTATCTGGAATATAGAGGCTATAAGGTTACCTACGTGATGAACATAACCGACGTCGACGATAAGACCATCGCAGGGTCACAGAGGGAGGGGATTACCTTAGGCGAATATACCAAAAGATATAAAGAGGCATTCTTTGAGGACGTGAAGAGCCTGAACATCTTGCCAGCCGACATTTATCCTGAGGCGACTGCTCACATAGAAGATATGATAGCTTTAGTCAAGAATCTGCTCCAGAAGGGAGATGCATATGAGAATGAAGGTTCCACCTACTTTAGAATAGCCTCCTTTCCCGCATACGGCAAGCTATCTCACATGGACATGTCTGGATTGAGGTCTGGCACCAGAGTGGCATCTGATGAATACGAAAAGGAACAGGTGGCAGATTTCGCTTTGTGGAAAGGATGGGAGGAAAAGGATGGAAAGGTTTTCTGGGAGACTAAGGTCGGAAAGGGTCGACCGGGATGGCACATCGAGTGCTCTGCCATGAGCATGAAATATCTGGGTAATCATTTTGACATTCACACCGGAGGAGTGGATTTAATCTTCCCCCATCACGAAAATGAGATCGCTCAATCCGAAGCCGCCACCGGAGAGAGGTTTGTCAACTTCTGGCTGCACAATGAATTCCTGATGGTGGAGGGAAAAAAGATGGCAAAATCGTTTGGCAACTATTACACCCTGCGAGACCTTCTCAACAAGGGATATAACCCCATTGCCATCAGGTATCTGCTTATGGCTACCCACTATCGACAGCAGTTGAATTTCACCTTCGATGGACTGGAGGCGGCAAAAAACGCTTTGCAGAGGCTTTATGATTTCGTGGATAACCTCAAACTGGTCAAGGGCGAAAAACACAATCCGGAACTGGACGAGATTGTGCAAAAAGCAAAGAAAGACTTCCAAGAGGCGCTGGACGACGATCTGAATACCTCTGAGGCTTTAGGTGTACTCTTTACCATGGTCAAAGATGTCAATCGAGTGACCGAGGAGAAAAAAACCTCCTCATCGGACGCCAGCAAGGTTCTTGAAACGATCGAGGGGTTTGACTCTGTTCTGGGACTGTTGAGACGAGAAGAACTGATTCTGGATGAGGAGGTAAAACGTTTGATTGAAAAAAGAGTCAATGCCCGCAAGGAAAAAGACTTCAAGCTGGCAGACCAGATAAGAAAGGACTTAGAGAAGAAAGGGATCATTTTGGAGGACACCGCCGAAGGGACAAAATGGAAGAGAAAAATGTAAGATTTTTGCCTGTTAGCCACATTTTCTATCCTGGTAAGAGACGACCCGCCCCGTTCGCCGATAAGTTTCTTGTTGACTTGAAAAGAAGGGTAGGTTATATTCCCTGCGGAAAAAGAGATTTTTGCGCCTATAGCTCAATTGGATAGAG
>JAGMBK010000074.1 GCA_023129805.1 Candidatus Zixiibacteriota bacterium
ACTCTTCGGTTACCTGGTCTATTATATCTTTTTTTATTCCTTTCTTCCAGAGTTCTTGCCTGAGCAGCTTTTTACCTCTTGGTTTATAAGCTAATCTCTCCTTTACCCAGGCGGTGGCAAATTCAAAATCGTTAACTAAATCGTATTCTTTTAGTTTGTCAATTGTGCTTTTGATGGTCCTCTCTTCGAAATCTTTCTTTTTGAGCTTATCTTTCACCTCTTTTTCGGTGCGGCGGCGAAAAGAAAGAAATCTCAAGGCAACCTCTTTGGCTTCGTTTTCACTTTTCTGGATTAAGATTTCTTTGATCTTCTGTTCGGTTAAACCCTCACCTTTTTCCAGCCCCAGTTTGGATACCACCTCTTCATCCACTCCGAAGGCGAATTTACCATCGATGAAAACCGATCGCCTCCGGGGATTTTTCTTTTGGGGTTCGATTCTGGTGATGGTTTTTTGTTTTGCCATTATCTTATACAATCTCTATGTCTGGAAGCCCTTCAGACATTTCTCTGGAAGGCTACGTTGTCAACTGTTTTTCCTCTAGCGTATAGCCCCGCCTTTGGCGGGGGAAAGCAGGACAGCCATCACGCCAATTGCCAGAACCTAACTTAAGTTAGGTTCTGGAAACGGCGGGTTCTCTACGATAATCTCTTCTCGCCGATTAAAGCGTGTAGGGCACTTTTTCAACAGTATCGTACGGTTCACCCCAGAGGCGGGACTATCCGACAATCTCTGTTTTCGTCCGAAAGCCCCCAAATGGGGACATTTCGAACCTACTTTTTGACTGGCTCTTTTTCCTCTTTCTTCTCCCTTATCAGCCCCAATTTCTCTTTGAGCGTCCGTTCGATCTCCTGAGCCATGTCCGGGTTTTCCTCCAGGAATTTTGCGGCATTGTCTCTGCCCTGTCCTAACCTTTCATTTTTGTAGGAGAACCAGGTGCCGCTTTTATCTATCACCTTCTGCGCCACTCCCAGATCGACCAACTCACCGAGTCTGTAGATCCCCTGTCCAAAGATTATGTCAAACTCTGCGTTTTTGAAGGGTGGGGCTACTTTGTTTTTCATCACCCTCACCCGGGTGCGTGATCCTAAAATTCTATCTCCCACTTTGATGGAGGCTATCCGCCTTATATCCAGCCTCACCGAGGAGTAGAACTTAAGTGCGGTGCCGCCCGGGGTGGTCTCCGGATTGCCGAACATCACTCCTATCCTCATCCTGATCTGATTGATGAAGACCAAGCAGGTTTTGGATTTGCTGATGGCGCCGGCAAGCTTTCTCATGGCTTGAGACATGAGCCTGGCTTGAAGCCCCATATGTGAGTCACCCATCTCCCCTTCGATCTCCGCTTTGGGAACCAGAGCGGCGACAGAGTCTACCGCTATAACATCCACCGCCCCACTGCGCACCAGGGTTTCGGCAATCTCTAAAGCCTGCTCTCCGGTGTCCGGTTGAGAGACCAAAAGCTCATCAATGTCCACTCCCAGATTCTTAGCATAGGCGGCATCAAAAGCGTGCTCGGCATCGATGAAGGCGGCGATGCCTCCTTTTTTCTGAGCCTCTGCCATGATGTGCAAAGCTAAGGTGGTTTTTCCGGAGGCTTCCGGTCCAAATATCTCCACCATTCTTCCTCTGGGCACACCACCCACGCCCACAGCCGCATCCAAACCCAAAGAGCCTGTGGATATCACCGGAATGCTTTCGCCCAGCGAATCGGATCCCAGCTTCATGATGGACCCCTTACCAAACTGCCGTTCTATCTGGGTGACCGCCTGTTGCAAAGCCCTTTTCTTTTCCTCTTGTATATCTGCCATTCCTCTCACCTCGCTTTCTTGACTATTTACGCTTTTAGGAATCCTTTTAATCCGCTTAATCCATTATCCGTTACATCCGTTCAATCCGTTGACCGCTTTTTTGTCGGCGGTCTGCCGACGGCGGTCGGCGGACGTCCTACCGCTTAATCCGCTGACCAATCTTTTGACCCTTGTTGGGGCGGGGGTTGAACCCTCGCCCCTCCTTGATTGCGGACAGGGGTACAACCCCTGTCCAAACACGTGTGTTTAATCTTGGGGTTCGGGGTAAGGTACCCCGAACCAACAGGATAATCCGTTTAATCCGTTGACTAATTCGTTGACCTTTATCGGGTCGGACATCCTACGGATCCGTTGGAAATCCGACCCCTACAAATTCCATTTCATCCGTGATCCGTAGCATCCGTTCAATCCTTCAGGTCAAGCCTTCACTTCTCCCGCCAGAGGCGGGATCAGTGCGAGGCAGGACGAGTCCGCTGACCAATCTTTTGACCTATCCTGAAAGCAGCACCTTTTTAAGCGGCGTGTAAATTGCTCCAGCAGAATGAAGCTGGCTTTTCATCACCACCACCTCATTTACCTCGATCTTTTCAGTCTGGAAATCAGAGGATTCCACCAATTCCATAAGCATTTCAATGTTTTTAGGAGATTTCACCCTCCCTATGGTAAAATGAGCGGAAAACTTCCTTTTCTCTCTGGGGAAACCAATTTTTTCCATCTCTTCTTCAATTCTTTGTGCCAGGTGGGAAAGTTCCTCTTCACCTGATCCAGACCCTACCCATATCACCCTTGGTCTTTTTAAATTGGGAAAGACGCCAGTCCCCTTCAAGCTCATGGTAAACTTCTTTGCTCCTTCCAAGGCTTTCTCTGTTGCAGAGAAGACCTCATTTATCTTGTCTTCTGGAACCTCTCCTAAAAACTTTAAGGTGATGTGAATATTCCCCGGCTTAACCCAGGAGACGAAAGCCCCGGTTTTCTTAAGTGGAGCTTGCAATTGCTCGATTTCTTTCTTTATGTCGTCTGGCAATTCAATGGCAATAAAGGTTCGCATGATAGACCTGCTTTAAAATAAGGTTTTTATTCCCCCTTCATCCACCTCATTATCCGTTTAATCTGTTCAATCCGTTGACTATTTTATCAAAAACAATCTCACCAGATTTAAAGCCGCCTGGCTGGCTCTTTCCCTATTGCTTTTTCTATCCTCTCCGAAAAGAAACTTCTGGGCGAAGGAATCATTCGCGTGAGCAAAACCCACGAATACCAAACCTACCGGCTTTTGCGGCGTTCCCCCGGTGGGACCTGCAATTCCGGTAACAGATAAGCCATAATCTGTCTTAGCTAGCTTTCTTACACCCTCCGCCATTAAGATAGCCACCTGCTCTGAAACCGCACCATATTTTTCAATTATCTCTTTGGGAACGCTTAAAAGTTCGGTTTTGGCTTCATTGCTGTAGGTGACCACTCCCCTCTCGAAATATTTGGAGCTACCGGATATGTTGGTGAATCTTGCTGAAATCAAACCGCCGGTGCACGACTCCGCCACCGCTATGGTCTTTTTCCTTTCCAGAAGAAGCCCTCCCACTATCTCCTCCAGAGTCTGGTCATCTGTCCCGTAGATATAGGTTCCCAGAACCTCTCGAATCTTTTGCTCAAACTCATCAATTTTTACCTGCGCCTGGTTTTTATCCCTCGACTCCATGGTCAGTCTGATATTTACGCCCAGATAGCCGGGCAGAAATGCAACTTTAATCTCCCCTTTGGGCTCAATCAACCTTTCTATCCTTTCATACAGGGCGGATTCTGAAATTCCGGTGGTCTTTAGCTTTGTGTAAACGATAAAATGCTCCGGCTTCCTTGCTCTCAGGATGGGCAGGACTTCATTTTCCACCATCCACTTCATCTCCACTGGCACGCCTGGCAGGACAAAAAGGAGGGTTTCTTTATCTTGGAGAAATATTCCCGGCGCCACTCCCCAGAGATTGGATAAAGCCTTGGCTCCCTGAGGAATCAATGCCTGATTCTGATTTATTTTGGGCATGGGGCTTCCCTGCTTGCGGAAAGACTCCTCAATCTGCTTTAAAATCTCCTGGTGAAATACCAGATTTCTTTTGAAAGCCTTCACCACCGCTTTCTTGGTCAGATCATCTGGGGTAGGACCCAATCCACCTGAGGCGACGATCACATCCACCCTCAATCGGGCGATGTTGAACGCCTCTGTCATCCGGTTTATATCATCGCCCACGCTGGTTTTAAAAACCACATCGATTCCCTCGGCGGTTAACCTTTCGCCTATGAAGCTGGAGTTGGAATCCTGGATCTGTCCATAAAGTAACTCATCTCCGATGGTGATGATTTCTGCTTTCATATCTTTTTCTCCATCCGGAAAATCAAAATCTTAACTCACCTTAAATTTATAAAATATAAGATAAGATGCAAACATAAGTTGGCATAGATGCCGGCTACCACATCGTCCAAAGTTACTCCCCACCCCCCTTTCAACCTCTCCATCCGCCGTGCGGGAGGGGGCTTGACTATGTCAAACAACCTGAACAGAAGAAAGGCTCCCACAAAAGATTTGATGTCCTTAGGCACAAACATCAAAGATATCACCATACCGGTGACCTCGTCTATCACAATGGGACTTCCATCTTTGCCAAAGATCTCCTCTCCTCGGGTGGCTGACCATACGCTCAGGAAGAATAAACCCACAGTGATCGGAAGTAATATATAAAAAAAACACGGAATAAGAAACCAAATTATTAACAGGGTGATTAAACTGCCAAACGTCCCCGGAGCAAAAGGAAAATACCCGGCATAAAAAAAAGTAGAGACCAGCTTGGCTAATTGGTTCTTTTTCAATTTGAACCACGTAGGTTAAATATTATTTTAGCACCCCTTTGAGTAAAAAAGCACTCTTGACCAGATAATCAATTCCCGTTCCCACGGTCAAAAGCATGATGATGAAGATCATGACATCGAAGGCACGGAAGGCGGAATCGGTGGTGAAGATACTCCAGTTGTAACCCAAAGGAAGTAAGGTGGATTTGAGATTGACGTAGACAAGTATGATTATGATCACCGTCATCTGACAGCCGGTTTTCCATTTAGCCCAATAGGAGGGTAGAATCACCACCCCTTTGTATGCGGCTAAGCTCCTCAAGCCAGTGACCAAAAATTCCCGAAGTATGATCACCAGAATCATCCAGGTCTGAACATAACCCAAAGCCACAAATGAGATGAAAGCAGTGGAGACCAAGATCTTGTCCGCCAGAGGATCCACGAACTTCCCAAAGCCGGTTATCACCCCGGTCTTTCTGGCTAAGTATCCGTCGTATACATCGGTTAATGCCGCCACAATGAAGATTAAGGTAGCCAGGTAGCGCAGATACATGTTATCGATCAAAAGAAAGATCATGAAAATGGGAGCCAAGATTATTCGGGCTATGGTCAACTTGTTGGGGAGATTCATCTGCTATCCGGTCAGCCTTCAATCGGTTCTATTGATCGTTGCTTTCACTCCTATACCCAATCCGTTCCCTGAAGAAGTCAATCTATAAAGATTCTCCTTTTGAATCAATGTTTTTTTGTGGTAGCCCTGAAAAAGCAAGTTTTTGAGTCTTCATTTTGGAGTGTCAAGCCCCGCCCAAGCGGGATCCGCGACTTTAGCTTGACCTTTTAAATCCTTGAAAGATAAACAAGTCTTTCTTGGTCCCGCTAAAGCGGGACACTCCAATTCCCGCTCTCCAAAGACTTTTTCAGAAACCTCTTTGTAACTATGTTTTCATAGCTAAGTCATTTTTTCTATAACCTGCTTTTAGGTATTCCTAGTATGAGTAAGTTTTGTAATTTTATGAAAGGCTACCTTCTTGGATTGTTTTAGATTATACTTTAAAAAAAGATAAAACCAAAAAACCAAGGAGGTAGCACATGTTTTACGTTGGCATGGACATTTCCTATGGATCCTGTGGACATAAGAACTACTCTTCGGTAGCGGTTATAGATGAGCAAGGTTCTTTAGTTGATCGCCGTCTTGTAAATCACCGTTATCGCGAAGAGGTGACAGGATATTCGTATGAATGCATACGCATTTTAATCAATTTCCTTTAAAAACGCAAGTGGTAATGGAAGCTACTTGTGGCTGGGGTTGGTTATTCGTATGAATGCATACGCATCCTCTGACCCGGCGGGAAACTCCCATGTTCCAATAACAATTTGGTCACGGACGAGGCGTCCGTAGCTAACAAAAGAGATAGATATGTTGGTCGAGGGTGATGCGCTTATCCTCGACTTTAAGTTTTAAAAGCGGGGTAAAGGTATCCCGCTCTGATATGTATCAACGAATCAATACGATCTCCAAATTATCGGGCAGTCCAAATACCTACGACTATAATCTTCCCTCGAAAAGATGATACCCCGCTTTTTCCAACCGAACCACAGAGGTGGGATAGGGATCACAATACTCCTCCTCTAAATAGCCACGATAGCCCACCTCTTTTAGTTTCTGTAGCATGGCTACTCTTTCCTCTTTTGGCATCACTTTGGGATCGCTCATGCAGGCCACATGAAACTCAAGGTTAGTCTGCGACAGATTTTTGATAGCTAAATATGGCAACTCATAAAATTTTCCCACTGCTCCGGTTCGTCTCTGGAAACCCTCAGCAGTGCCAGCCTTCAGGGAGACTCGAACGTGCAGGTTGCGACGGAAACGATCCAATTCCTTTGGGTAATCTTGATCGTAGCCTAAAAGGATGCCATTGGTCTCCAACATAAAAAGATAATTAGTGGTCTTCACAAATTCAAGCACCTGCAACAGGTGATCCTTGCAGATGGTTGGTTCTCCTCCTGAGATTCTGAGTTTGGACACTCTTTTCTTTTTGGCCTTAAGCAAAAGATTTTGGAAAACCTGCTGAGGAGTAAAAAACTTTCCATGTGACTCGGGAAAATCCCGGGACCATTCCACCCAACAATAGATACATCTCAGACAACAGCCCACTGTATATCCGGTAGAAATCCCACCGTATACCCCCACCTTGTAAAATGCAGTATATTTGCGAGATGATCCTGGGCAGACGATCACCTCTGTCATTTTTGCCAATTGGATGGGATCAAAAGGAGGAAAACCGGAGGTTATATAGCGGGGATAATCTTTCATTTCAATAGTTTGTAGTTGCCTGATTTATCAGGCAGAATTAAGCTCGATAAATCGAGCAACTACAGCGCAGGGGTTATATCTTGTGTCTGTCGGGTCCCTGACCCGACAGATAAGATTCTGTTAAAGT
Organism: Candidatus Zixiibacteriota bacterium; assembly: GCA_023129805.1. The sequence goes on from JAGMBK010000074.1 coordinate 7,086, forward strand.
AGACCCAGAGGCAGGCTACCGACTTTTACAAAAATCTTTGACCACACAGATTTCACATTTTCTTTTTCGACAGAAATCTTTGCCCAATCTCAAAAGAGCGGTCTCAAAATCGACGAAAGTTTTTCCTTCCACCGGATTTTTTTGCCATACTGATTTCAACTCTTTCAGAATCTCCTTTTTAATTTTTTTGGTCGAGCAAAGTCCCAGATTTTTTGTCGCCAGGATTACCAGCTCAGCCGGATATGGATCAGCCTTCTCCCATGTTTCGCGCAGTTCTCGCAAGAAGATGTTTGCCGTCACCTGCCCGATTCCCTTGCCCAGATTTTTCAGCCTATTCTCCAGATCAAAAAAATCTTTTGCCTCCTGGTGAAGCTGGTTTAAATCTCCTCTGTAAAGCTTTTGCAATGCTTCCATTACTTCTAAAAGTTTGGTGGCGGTTTTGAAGTCGTATCGGACATAACCTCCATCATCTAATATCTTCACCAGACTATCCCATCCGGTATCCAGGATTTTTTGACAAGATAAAACACCTTCTTTCTCAAATTGCCTATATGTCTTGACCACAATGCTTTCCGATATCCTGGCTCCAAACAAAATGGATGCCAAAAACCATTTGAAAATCTCAGTCGAGTCGGCTCCAGAGAGATCGATCCCTAAAGAAGTAGAGAATCGCTCCCCCAAATTTTGGACCAGTTTTAGTATCAGTTTACTTTTAGTCATGGTGCTCTTAAATAATTCTGCTTGGAATAAAATATAGCCAGCTCATCTAGAAAGCAAAAGAAATCAGTCAACGGATTGGTCAGCAGACTCGTCCTGCCTCGCACTGATCCCGCCTCTGGCGGGAGAAGTGAAGGCTTGACCTGAAGGATTGAACGGATTAAGCGGATATTGTCAAGTTGGTGAGGTGAAAAAATTAGCTCCGCCTGCGGGTTAAACAGGCGGAGCTGGGTGCAGAAAGACAATCTGAAGGGGCAACCAACACTACATACTTAGAATTATACAAGAAGTGTGCCAGAGTCAGTGCAAACTTCATGCTATGATTTTATTGTTTCAAGCGTTTACGCAATAAGAGCTTAAAGCAGGAATATTTATATGTCCGAAAACAAAGGAACTCTACAATCGCAAGAACCTGCGATAGAATTTCGCCCTGCGGAATGATATTTGTCTTATTTTTGCACAAAGCAAGGTGTTGCTAATAGACAGTAGAATGTTAGAATGAACGCAGGCTACTGCGCTTTGGGAAAGAATGTTGCTGAACAAGATGCCTGGTCTTAGCAGACTTGGCACAACGGGAAAAAGATAACCAAGCGGTTCGATGTCTCTCACCATAAACGGTTCGACTGCGTTTATCCTGAACGAAGTCGTAGGGGCGATTCATGGGGAACATCCCGCCAGAGGCGGGGAATCGCCCCTACCGCTTTGCAATTTCAGGCTATCTGAATCTATGAGGTTTGGCCCGGGTGTCTGAGAAGCGAATATCTTCAGAGGTTAACAGCTTGGTGGATCTCCGCCTCTGTAAAGATAGTTAATCAGATAAACCACATCCCCGATGTCAACGATTCCATTGCAATTACAATCCCCAGCTTCTATAGGATCAGGCGGGTCGCCGTTTCTGAATACATAGTTAATTAGGTAAACCACATCCCCAAGTTCTATAACTCCGTCTCCATTGGCGTCGCCGCATATGAAATCACGTTTGGTCCATTGTGCGACATATCCCGCGACCTTTTCGCCGGCAATTGAAAACCAACCTCCCACGGTCAATTTGGATTCATATACGGTCAGGGTATAGCGGTAAGAGTTCACGCCCGACCCCAAAGCCGACCAACAGGAGCCGTCCCAGGAAACGATTCCATTGGCTGCAACTCCGCCCGCGGTGTCAAACCAGCCCGCGACGATTAACTTGGAGTCATACAGGACCAGGGCATAAACGTAAGAATCCATTCCCGATCCCAGGGGTGACCAGGACGAGCCGTCCCAGGAAGCGATTCTATTGATTGAAACTCCGCCCGCGGTGGTAAAGCAACCTCCGGCAATCAATTCAGAGTTATAGACGGCCAGGGCATTAACGTCAGAATTCATCCCCGATCCCATGGTAGACCAGGAAGAGCCATCCCAGG
>JAGMBK010000075.1 GCA_023129805.1 Candidatus Zixiibacteriota bacterium
TCAAATCCTTCAGTTGTGTTATCGAGCAAAAGGAAACTGAGTTGGCAACCATCAATTACTGACATTTTTAATTTGCAAAAAATTCGTATGAATGCTTCGCACCTGACATTTTTAATTTGCGTTGACATTCCTATTTTATTGGCTTGACAAACTTGGAGGTATAATGTAAGTTAAATAATTCAAAGCTAAATGAATTTATGGATAAATAAATGGCTTGGGTGAAAGGAGGGAATTTTGAAAGATAGAATAAAGGAACTAATCGACTATTTGAAAAAAAAGAAGGTTGATTACGCGGATATCAGGCATCAGAGGTCCAGCACAGAAGATGTCAAGGTGAAAAATGGAAACGTGGAGGCTTTATCCCGTAGTGACGACCAGGGATTCGGGATACGAGTCATTGCCAACGGTGCCTGGGGCTTTGCCGCCAGTTCCATCCTTAGCTCAGAGGAGATGAGACGGGTGGCTGAGGCCGCGATTGAGATTGCCAAAGCTTCCGCTCTGACTAAAAAGGAAGATGTCAGGCTGACACCCACAGAAATCCATCAGGATAGATACAGAAGCCTCCATGATGTCGATCCCTTTGAGGTTTCCATAGACAGAAAGATAGGCCTTCTTTTAGATGCCTGCGCAATAATCCAAAAGAACCCAAAAATAAAGGTGGCAGAAGGTTCCATGCAGTTTTTTAAAACCGATAAAATCTTTGCCTCCACCGAAGGCGCTTTTATAGAACAATCAATAGTGGAGAGTGGTGCTGGGATCTACGCCACTGCGGTGGAGGGCTCTGAGGCACAAAGGCGATCTTACCCCAATTCCCATGGGGGCGGTTATGCCGCTAGAGGTTATGAGTTTGTGGAGGAGTTGAAGCTCTTGGAGCACGCCGAAAGAGTTAAAGAGGAAGCCGTAGAGCTCCTTTCCGCACCACCTCTACCTGAAATGGAGACCACCATCATCATCTCCGGCAACCAGATGGCACTTCAGGTGCACGAATCTTGTGGACATCCCACCGAGTTGGATCGGGTTTTGGGAACGGAGATAAGTCTGGCTGGTGGAAGCTTTTTAACCTTAGACAAACGGAATAAGCTGAAATATGGTTCTGAAAAGGTCACCATAGTTGCTGATGCTACCATACCCGGAGGGTTAGGTAGCTTTGGATATGATGATGAAGGGGTCAAAGCTCAACGAGTATTTCTGGTAAAAAATGGTCTGTTTGTGGGATATCAAACCTCTCGAGAGACTGCGGCTGTTTTGAACCTGCAAAGCAACGGCACCATGCGGGCAAACGGGTGGAATCGAATCCCCTTGATTCGAATGACCAATATAAATTTAGAACCCGGAGAATGGGATTTGGAGGATCTGATCGGAGATACCAAAGATGGGGTGTTTCTGGATACCAACAAAAGCTGGAGCATAGATGACAGGCGGCTGAATTTCCAATTCGGGGTGGAGGCGGCCTGGGAGATCAAAGGAGGCAAATTAGGAAGGATGTTCAAAAATGCCACCTATACTGGAATCACCCCTCAGTTTTGGAATAGCTGTGATGCCGTGTGCAATCGTAAATCCTGGCATATCTGGGGAGTGCCCAACTGTGGAAAAGGTGAGCCCATGCAAACCATGCACGTGGCACATGGAACCTCACCCACAAGATTTCGCAACGTTAAAGTGGGAGTAAGCAAATGATCGGAAAAGACAATATTCTTACTTTACTGACCGCGGTTTTAAAAAAATCTGAGGCGGATCAAACCGAAGCGGTCTACATTGGCGGCGAAAGCGGACTCACCCGCTTTGCCAACTCCGCCATCCATCAAAACGTTTCCGAGCGGAACAGCAGGGTATATTTCCGGGCCGCCTTGGGGAAAAAGATCGGGGTGGCATCCACCAACTCTTTTATCAAGGAAGACTTGGAAAAAGCCCTTTTTGATGCAACGGAGATCGCCAGAAACCAGAGGGAGAATCCTGATTTTCCCGGTCTCCCCACCAAGCAAGAATTCACAAAGCTTGATACCTATTTTGAGAAGGCCGCGCACTTTTCCCCCACTCAAAGGGCGGAGGCGGTCAAAAAGATCTTTGATAAGGCAAAAGCTTTGCAACTTACTTGCGCTGGATCTTTTTCCACCGGTGATTCTGAGATAGCGGTGGTCAATACCAAAGGCGTTGCCTGTTATCAGCCGCTCACCTCCGCCTACCTTAATTTGATAGTGATGGGAGATAACAGCTCTGGTTATGCGGATCAGCTCTCCAGAGATGTGGACTTAATCGAGGTGGATAATCTGGCTGAAGTTGCTATCAAAAAATGTATGGAGAGCAAAGATCCAAAAGATCTTGATCCCGGAGAGTATCAGGTGATATTAGAGCCATCAGCCGTGGCGGCTTTGGTGGAATGGATGAATTACATCGGGTTTGGCTCGAAGTCATTTCAAGAGGAGACCAGCTTTCTTTCCAATCGGATCGGGAAGAAGATCATGAGTGAGAACGTGACCATGTATGATGACGGCATCGATGAGAGCGCAATCGCCTTCCCCTTCGACTTTGAAGGCGTGCCCAAACAGAAGGTGATGCTGATAGAGCGGGGGATAGCGAAAGGAGTGGTGTATGATTCTGCCTCCGCTTACAGGGAGGGGAAGAGATCAACCGGTCATGCCCTTACTCCGGATAACGCCGAGGGAACTTTTGCAATGAACCTTTTCATCCAGGGCGGTGACTCCTCTCTGGATAAAATGATAGAATCGGTAAAGAAAGGGATCTTGGTGACCAGGTTTCATTACATAAACGGGCTTCTGGATACCATCAATGCGCTCTTAACCGGAATGACCAGAGACGGCACCTTCTGGGTAGAGGAGGGAAAGATCAAGCACGGGATTAAGAACTTGCGCTTCACCGAGAGCATGCTGAAAGCATTTTCCAATGTCCAGCAGGTCTCGAAGGAGAGAAAAATCGTTGCCTCCTGGTGGGAAGACGTAGGGTGTATAGTGGCTCCTGCCATGCTGATTGATAACTTTAAATTCACCGGCAAGACCGAGTTCTAAGAAACAAACCAACCAGTAACCCCTCACCCCCGCCTATGGGGGGAACCATACGGTTCACCCCTGCGGCGGGATCTTCGACTCTCTCCTCTCCCCAGAGGGGAGAGGAGGAGCGGTTCCCCGGCTACCCAGGCGACACTGGCGGTTCTGGCCTTTCTGGAGCTCATTTTTGTTTTTTTACCCTTCCTGCCTGCCGGGATTCTGTGCGTCAGCAGATTGTCGGGTAGCTCCCCCGCCTCCGGGGGGATCGCAACCCGACCTACAAACTGCGATACTGGGCTTTCTGGAGTTCATTTTCATTTTTTCTTTCACCCTTCCTGCCTGCTAGGATTCTGTGTGTCAGCAGATTGCCGGGTAGCTCCCCCGCCTCCGGGGGGATCGCAACCCGACCTACAAACTGCGATACTGGGCTTTCTGGAGTTCATTTTCATTTTTTCTTTCACCCTTCCTGCCTGCTAGGATTCTGTGTGTCAGCAGGTTACAAACTACGATACTGGCGGTTCTGGGCTTTCTGGGCTTTCTGGAGTTAATTTTCGTTTTTTTTCAGCCTTCCTGCCAGCAGATTGTCGGGTAGCTCCAGCGCCGTCAGCGGGATCGCCCACAGGCCTGTCCGGGGAACCCGACCTACAAACTGCTCGACCCTTCGATAAACTCAGGGTGCTGGTCAAAATCGAAGCACAAGGGCCGGGATCTTCGACTTTCTTGTCTTCTGTATCAATTGTATGGTTCATATCGAATCTCTTTTCCGCATATCCAGGAGAGCATTCAATTGTCTGCATCGCCCGCCAGAAGAAGGAAGTGGATTCGGAAGTTGACAAATCCCCCTGAATCCCCCTTTACTAAAGGGGGATGCGTATGCATTCATACGAATTTCAAGACGAGCGGAAAACAAGATATGCTCTTCCATAAACGGTGGAGCTATCCTTTTCACCATCAAAGGTAAGGTATATTTGCTCTTTGTGGAAAGAGAGAATAGGGGTGAGGTATTAGAATGCTTCGAAACTCAGCATAAATGCTTCGAAACTCAGCATAAATGCTTCGAAACTCAGCACAAGTGGTTCGACGCTCACCATAAATGGTTCGAAACTCACCATAAATGGGGTTTTATCTTGGTGTCAGGTGTTTAGGGCACCTGACCTACCTGCTACCCCCGCCTTTGGCGGGATTTTCAACCTGAGGCCGTAGGATGATAACGATCAAGCTCACGGGCGGCAATGGAGCGTAGCTAAATACCTGTCTGTGTGCATGCACTGGTCAGATGCTTCATATTCAGTGGTTGACGGTCTTTTTCGTCAAGCAGGCTGCGCCATGCTTGACCTACGAGCTGGGGCGCCTGTCCTGACCTAATTCCTGTTTGACAGGCGCCCTTTTTTTCTCCGCTTGACCGTTTCGCCAAAGAGAAGGTAACCCACGAGTCGTCCGTTACCAACCGGAGGTGCCCCTCTACTGTCTTTGGCATAAAAAATTTGATAAAATTGCTTGCCAAAATTCTTCAAAATGATTAAATTAGTAGAAAGCAATAATTCAAAAGGAACCTTTAAAGAAGGAGAAAGGTGAAATGAGAGCCAAAAGTTTGATTGTTGGGCTGTTGTGCTTGTTTGTTCTGATGGTCGTTTTTTCCATAACCACCAACAGCCAAAAGCCATTGGAGGAGGCAGATTTTGAGGTCATTGAAATTGGCACTGGAGCTGATCCTCAGTGGTCGCCCGACGGCAAGAAGATCTCCTTTCTTTTGTATGGTTGGATGTATCTGGCCAATGCAGATGGGGAGGGAGAGATCCAAAAGCTATTCGAGATTCCCAAGACCGCTTACCGCTATCACTGGCTGGATTCAACCGAATTCCTCTTCCGAGAAACAGAACAACTGAGAGAGGAAGACGGAAGACTGCTGGAGATTACCAATAGGCTGACAGGTGTTTTGCTTCACGGGACGAAGAGAACGATAGTAGAAAGTAAACAGGATCTTGCTTCTCCTTTTGTCTTCTCCGCTCCAATATTCATGCCCGATGGGACGGTGGGATACTTTCAATTTCCGCCTGGAGAATCCTGGGTGTCGGATAATGCCGTATTCAAAGTCATACACCAGGGTAAGCTCCCTCCTGATTCTGCCTTAAAACAGATGAGGGCAATCGTGATCCGAAGTGGACGGACTCTGTCCGGAGACATATGGCTTGAAAGTTTGGATAAATCGGTGAAAAAGAGAATTACGACAGGCGAGCTACATACATTCGTAGAACTCTCACCCGATGGGACTAAAATTCTTTCGGCATTATATGTAATAGACTTGAAAGGAAACAAGACGCGTGTCGGGGAAAAAGGAGTAGACACTGCTGACATCTCAGAGAGTTCGATAGGAACTCCACAAGCAAAATGGTCACCAGATAGCAAAAAGATCGCTTATATGCGGCTTACTGCAAAAATCCTTGATTGGGACGGACAGGCTATCGAAAATATTGCAGGCGAGATACACATAGCAAACGCTGACGGCTCTGGTATCAAAGTCATTGATATCCCTGATGTAATTGAACTGAATCCAGTTTGGTCCCCTGACGGAACAAGGATTGCCTGCACTGGAGAGAATACGGGCAAAGTATATGTTATAAAACTAAAGTGATCCTCTATCCAAAAAATCGCTTTAATTATGAGGGGTGAAAAAATGAAAAGGATATGGTTAATTTCGGTGGTGGCGCCGATTATTCTTATGTCGATGTCGGAAAGGTCGTTAGCTCCGCCATACAGCGTGGTATGTGTTGATCCAGGTCATGGCGGTCCCGGGGCTTCCAAATACGGACCTAATGGAGACGGGCATGGCACCTGTGGACCCGTGCTTCAATTATCTGAACAATGGGTCAACCTTCAAGTCGGCCTTGAGTTATACGATTTAATATACTACATGGGAGGTGTAGGGTTCCCTGTAATTATGACTCGGGAAACTGAGCAGGCTGAAAATCTGCATTGGGAATTTGGATATTGGTATACAATGTGGGAACGTGTTAACATAGCTAATTACGGGGATGATGGTACAGGTTTTCTTGTAACGCAATTTATTTCCGTTCACCACAATGACTACACGCCCACTCCGGGAAGCCAAGGGACAGAAGAGTGGTGGAGTTCCCAGACTTACACCGACAGCAGCTATCTACGAGATCGTGGTTATTGGCGGCCGGCTTACCAAGACTCGCTTCTCGCAATGAAAACTCAACTCCGACTCTTGGACTTATGGAATTATAGAGATCGTTGCATAACCCGTTGTCAGCCAGGTTCTGGAAGCAGTTTTTGTTGTGACGAAACCAGATTTGGACGATTGTTCGTTCTTTTCAATACCGTGATGCCCTCTGTGCTTTCGGAAGCTTCAAATCTCAAGGACACTACTGAAGAGCTACTTTTTGATGATCCCTATTCCGGGCACGCTGATTCCGAGGCCGTGGCGCTATACGATGGCTGGTATAGCCACGCAGATAACGCGGGTATTGCTATCGTTCGCAATAGCTATGCATCGGGTAATAAGGGAAAAGTTATTATTACTCCAGATTGGGGATGTGATGATGGTGATACGGTGTCCTCCCCCTTTATTTCCTGCTGGTTATTTGGTGAGTTCCATTGTCTCAAGGCAATGACTCCCCAGATTATCAGCGGGTATGAATACACCTTTCATCACTGGACCCATTTGAATCCAATGGGCGGGCAACTTGGAGACAATTGGTATGAGCCTGAATGGCGGATCATGGTGCAGGCAGAATATGATTACCACCGGTATGTGGCTTACTTTACTGGTGGACCCTATTCCGCCCAGGTTGATACTCCCAATGGGGGCCAGAACTGGTGTGTGGGGGAGCAAAGAACCATTGCTTGGACTGTTTCCCCAGGGGCTGACTCAACTACCTATGTGGATGTCTTTTTGGACAGAAATGGGGGCAATGATGGCTATCCAGAACGAATAGTTGATAGCATACCGGGGGCATATTACTGGGGTTGGACCTGGACCGTGACGCCTCCCTATTCTACACATTGCCGAATAAAAGTAGTAGCTTACGATAGAGCAGGCAATTCCGCCGAGGATGTCTCTAATTATGATTTCATCATCAGTGAATCCGGAAACAACAATCCGGTTATCGACTCTTATCTGCATTGCAAGTATCCTTACGATGAGTGCGCTGACTGCATCAAATATGGGGAAGCAGTAACCATCGAAATTCTGGCGCATGATCCGGATGGTGACTCTATCTTTTATGAATGGTACTGCTTTTTTGGGCATTTTGCCGAAAACGGGCAAAATACCATAACCACTGCCGAAAACTTTGTTACCTATGTGGCGCCCACTAAAGGCAAAGCTGAAAGTCCCGCCCTTCGGTCTGAGCCCTCAGGGTCGAAGACCAACGGCGGGGAGGGAGAAGAAACACTTTTTGATGATTTCATATCAGTTGGAGTGATAGATGTTCGCGGGGGCGATAGCGTTACAGTTGGATGGCCCGAACTACATGACCAGGAATACACCTGCCTTTGTGGGGATGCGAATGATGATTTGATAGTAAACCTTGGGGATATTGTTTACCTTGTCGGATATGTATTTAGAGGTGGATCTCCACCGTACGACCCGTTTGAGCGGGGGGATGCAAATAACGATTGCGAAATTGATCTGGGGGATATTGTATATTTAACAAGTTATGTCTTTCAAGGTGGACCTCCCCCTGAATGTTGCTGGTTTCCCCCTGAACAGTAGAAACGCAAAGGTTGCTTTTTTGTAAGATTGCACAGGGCCAGATGGAATCGCAGAATTCTGAGACAACAACCATCTAAATTTGTTTTATCTCAAAAGCCGATTAAATTCCACGAACTTTTCATGCACCAGGCTCAAAGCTTCTTCTATTTTTTCATCGTTTGCCTTTTCACAGACATCTACCAATTCATAAACCGCATCTTTAACGGTTGCGTCGGGAGCCCTACTCTTCCGCCTTTGGTATGAACCATACGGCTCATACCTCTGGCGGAATCCTGGTGACTGACGCTTTAACAGGTGTCAGGTCCGCAGGTCAGTTGACTTCCTATGGATCCAAATAGACAAATGAGATCCATAGGAACTGAGGTCCTGACACAACACAAAAAGTTCTATCTACTAAAGGGAAGAAAAATCACTTTTGTTTGCTGACTTCAATGCCCAGGCTAAAAGCGGAATCATGATCTCGTGGTGTCCGGTGAAGGAAAAACCCTGTCCGCTTTTCTGGGTAGGGCGCAGGACCACATTCACATTTCGAGGACATAAACAAAAAGAAGTTTGAAAAAGAATTTATTTGGGGCGCCTGTCCTGACCACTGATTAGGCTGATAGGCGCCCTTTTTTTCTGGTTCGTCCGTGACGCCAAAGTGAAGGCAACGGATTCATCCTGAACAGGTGAGTCGACCCTCCGTCAACAAATGAGAAAAAAGATCTTTCCACAGGGCCAGAAAGGATTTTAGGCAGAGGGGAGAGGCGGGGCTACGTTATTGCATGCTCAGTTTATTATTTATATGGTTCGTCTTTTCCACCTGTTGGCTCCTCGGTAAGAATATGTGGAGTTATGAAAATGACCGTCTCGATCTCAACTACTCTTTTGTCAGTTCTACTAAATAAATACCCCAGTATTGGAATGTCACCCAAAAGCGGGATTTTTCGTCGCATAGTTGATTCATTTTTTTGAAGCAGACCGCCAATTACGATAGTTTCACCGTCCTTCACCCTTATTTTGGTTGAGACGGATCTTTTGCTCACCACCGGTAGTCCGGTAGCACCTGTGCCCACCACATCGCTTACCTCAGGTTGTATTTCAACAGTTATCTCACCTTTATCGGAAATATAGGGCACAATTTGCAAGGATACACCCACAGTGATCCTTTCCAAACGACCATAATAATAAGGAGCAGCCCCTGTAGTTATAACATGATATTCTTCTTTTCCAATCAGAATAGTCGCTTTTTGACCCTCAAGAGTCGCAACTCTTGGATTGGCGCGGATGTTTACTTTACCATCCTGGACCAAAGCCTTCAACGTACCCTTAAACTCACCTAACCACCCTTCGACTTTCGCATCGGGCCTCAGGAACCTTATGCCTAAGGTACTATCGAGCAAATCACCGAGTGGGACAATCACAGAAAGCTCTCGTCCGT
>JAGMBK010000076.1 GCA_023129805.1 Candidatus Zixiibacteriota bacterium
CAGGTTTTTTCCGCTCAGAAGCAAGGTAAATTACGTTTTTTTGTAACAAAGATTTTCAAGATATAGTATCTTAAGAGGGAAGAAGATACTTTATATGGACACTTCAAAACAGAAAGAGGAGGGATTCGAGCCGATGGGACATCATTATGATGCTACCACTATCCAGGTTTTAAAAGGTCTGGATGCGGTGCGTCGAAGACCGGCCATGTATATAGGTGACACCGCCACTAAAGGATTGCACCATCTGGTGTATGAGGTGGTGGACAATAGCATCGATGAAGCTATGGGTGGGTTCTGCGATGCCATAAAGGTGGTAATTAACAAAGACGGCAGTGTGATGGTGGAGGACAATGGAAGGGGTATACCGGTCGACATTCATCCCACCCAGAAGAAGCCGGCAGTGGAGGTGGTTATGACCATGCTTCATGCCGGTGGAAAATTCGATCACAGGACCTATAAGGTGGCTGGTGGTCTGCATGGAGTAGGAGTGTCGGTAGTGAATGCATTGTCCGAATGGTGTGAGGTGGAAGTAACTCGTGATGGGAAAAGGTACCACCAGAGATATGAAAGAGGAAACGCAGTCGTCCCACTCAAGCAGATCGGAAAGGGACGACATAGTGGCAACAAAACCACCTTCAAGCCGGATCCGGAAATCTTCGACAAAACAGATTTCAGCTTCGACGTTCTCTCTGCCCGAATGAGAGAGTTAGCCTTCCTGAACAGAGGGTTAAAAATTGAAATTGAAGATCAGAGCACAGGCAAATCCAACCTTTTTAAGTATAAGGGAGGAATCAGCTCCTTTGTCGAGTTCCTGAATGAGAATAAGCAGGTGGTACATCCCCGTCCGGTTTATCTTCATAACACCAGAAATGGAATTGATGTGGAGATTGCCCTGCAATATAATGACTCTTACACGGAGAACATCTTCTCTTATGTAAATAACATTAGCACCATTGAGGGGGGAACTCATCTGGTCGGTTTTAAGACCGCCTTGACCCGCACTATCAACAACTATGCACAGAAGAATAATTTGCTGAAAAACGGGCAGGGTGCCCTGGAGGGGGAGGATGTTAGAGAAGGATTGGCGGTGGTAATCTCGGTTAAGATTCCCGATCCCCAGTTCGAAGGACAGACCAAGACCAAGTTGGGCAACAGTGAGGTAAAGGGAATTGTGGAATCGATCTTGGGGGAGAGCCTGACGGAGTATTTTGAGGAGAATCCGCCTGTTGCCAGAAAGATTATGGAAAAAGCCTCTTCTGCCGCCAGAGCCAGGGAAGCAGCCAGAAAGGCGCGGGAGCTAACCCGCAGAAAAAGCGCACTGGAAACATCCACCCTCCCCGGCAAGCTGGCAGACTGTTCGCTAAGCGATCCCGCACTTTGTGAGATCTATATCGTGGAGGGTGACTCTGCCGGCGGGTCCGCCAAGCAGGGGAGAGATCGAAGATTCCAGGCTATACTCCCTCTCAAGGGAAAAATCCTCAATGTGGAAAAGGCGCGCATAGACCGGGTTTTGTCCAATGAGGAGATTCGCGCCATGATCACCGCCCTGGGAACCGGTATCAAAGATGAATTTGATATAAACAAAGCTCGCTATAATAAAATTATCATCATGACCGATGCAGACGTGGATGGTTCTCATATTCGCACCTTGATTCTCACCTTTCTTTACCGACACATGAAGGAGCTCATCGAGAGAGGATATGTATATATCGCCCAGCCACCCTTGTATCGAGTGAAAAAGGGGAAAACCGAGCTTTATGCTTATTCGGATGAGGAGAGGGACCGTCATATCGAAAGACTGGGCAAACCCGGGGTGTCGATTCAAAGATATAAGGGATTAGGTGAGATGAATCCGGATCAGTTGTGGAAGACCACTATGGACCCGGAGACCCGCACCCTGCTTCAGGTCACCCTGGAGGATGGGGCAGAGGCAGATCATATCTTCAGCATCCTGATGGGTGACCAAGTTGAACCCCGCCGCAAGTTCATCGAGGAAAACGCGAAATACGTAAGGAATCTTGACGTGTAGTGCATTTTGGAAGTGCAAAAGATAGCTTTGGCAAGTTTTTTGATGCACCTCTTTATTGGTAACGGATGTCTCCTCCGTTGCCATTAATTTAGCGTCAGGGTCGGGTGTCCATTCTCCCCCACCTTTGGCGGGGGATCAGGATGAATCCTTCAGGACAAGCCCGTGACGAACAAGGAAATTCAATCATGACCCTTTCGGAAAAGAAATATAAAGCCTTAGATTATTTTTTGAAATATCTTCTGAACACCGAGGCTAAAGAATATATTGCCAAGATCGTCCTTTTTGGCAGCCTTGCCAAAGAGAAAGCGACTAAAGATAGCGATGTGGATGTGCTGATGGTGGTGCTTGCCTCCAGGAAAAAAGTGGAGGATTTAGCTGTGGATGCCTCTTTAGAAACCTCCTTGGCAATGGGTGAGAGCGTTGAGCCGATCTTTTGCGATATTGATGAAACCGAATTCATAAGATCTTATTTTATATACCGCACCCTAAAGGTAGGTAAGGAGGTATACTCAATGAATCTAAAGGAGCTTAAAATTAATGAGGCGGAAGGTTATTTGCAGCTCTCAAAGTATTACCTTGAAACAGCCGAGGAGACACTGAAGCTTGAAAGATTTCGTGCGGCGGTAGATCTGGGATATAATGCCGCCGAACTATGCATGAAAGGGCTACTTATCTTCGAGCTGGATGATTTACCTACCTCTCATGGAGGAATAGTTAATAGGTTTGGAGATTTACAGGTGAAAACTGGTGTAGTTGGAAAGGAGATTGCAAAAGCCATTAATGCTGGACTTCAAAAAAGAAATGATGCACGATACAAATCTGGAAGTGAGGTCTTAAAGGAGGACGCGGATTCTTTAATGGAAGCTGCCGGTAAATTACAAGCAATTCTGTTTTCAAAAATTGAGGAATTGAAAGCTAAAAAGTAATGGTGATGGAAAGGAAACGATAGATCCAGTATATATCGAAAACTGCAAAGTATGTAAGAAATCTGGATGTGTGATGCATTTCAGGAGTGCAAAAGCTTGCTTTTGCTAGCCCTCATGGCAGATGGCTCGCAACCTGATCTACGAATCTGAATTTGAATGTAAAAGGGACAAGGAGCGAAAACGCCATGGAGATTGATTTCACCACTCAGGTTTGGTCCGAAGGATCCCGCCGGGCGGGAAAAGAAGGAAAGGTGTACGTTTCCTATGCCAAAGAGCTGGACATCTCAAGTTTCGGTAAGACAATCAAAGAGGCTAAAAAGAACCTGATTGAGGCCGTGGAGTGTTTTCTGGAAACCGCCGAGGAGATGGGCACTTTGGACGAGATTTTGGAAGAAGCAATGTAAATATTTTGAATTAGAAAGTGGCAAATTCTTTCGACGCATCGGCATTAGGCCTTTTCTTCAAGCAAATGCCGATGTTCTTTTTTTACAAGTTTGGGGACTTCCTTTTTCCGAAGCATCAGAAAAAATGACTGAGAAAGCAATCGATTCTTATCTTGGTTTCGAGCAGGGGCCCATAAGACCGCCGAGTGAGGCGTACAGCTTACTTGTGCGCGTAACCAGGAATTGTCCCTGGAACCAGTGTACTTTTTGTCCCGTATATAAGGGCACCAAGTTCTCCCGGCGTCCGGTTGACCATGTCAAGGGGGATATCGATGAAGTTTTTCGGCACGTAGAGGCTATACGAGAATTGGCTGACGAATCTGGCCGCGTACCTCGAAGCGAGATCAGCAGAATTACTCAAAATATTGATCCGCAAAAGTCACCGGCTTTCGTCGCCGCTTTTAACTGGTATTTTGCCGGTGGTCTGAAATCTGTATTTATCCAGGATGCGAATAGTCTGATAGTAAAGCCTTCTGATCTGGTGGAAATCCTGAAGCACTTAAAGAAGCGCTTTCCACAGGTGGAAAGAATAACGTCGTATGCTCGGTCTCAGACAGTTTCCCGGATGAAGGAGGGGGACTTAAAAGCTATTGGGGATGCCGGCTTAAACCGCATCCATATCGGTCTTGAATCTGGCTCGGATGAGGTTCTCAAAATGGTCAAGAAGGGTGTGACAAAGGAAATGCATATTCAAGCAGGGATTAGAGTGAAAAAAGCAGGAATAGAATTGTCAGAATACTATATGCCTGGCCTGGGAGGAAGAAAACATCTTAAGGAACACGCTTTGGAAACGGCCGATGCGTTAAACCAGATAACCCCGGACTTCATACGGATGAGAACTTTGGCAATCCCAAACCATGCCCCACTTTTTGAGGACTGGCAGGCGGGTCGGTTTGAGAAATGCACCGATCTAATGGTAGTAAAAGAGATTCTGATATTCATTGAGAATCTGGACGAGATCACCAGCGTGGTCAAAAGCGATCATATCCTCAATCTTTTTCAGGACCTGGAAGGAACACTCCCTCAGGATAAAGATCACATGCTTGAAATCTTGCGCACCTTTTTGGCTACGGACCCGGAACGTCAAAGATTGTACCAGGTCGGCAGAAGGATCGGAGTCTTTTCTGGTCTTGGCGATATGGAAAATCCACACAGAATGGCAAGAGCCAAAAAGGCATACAGTCAGCTTGGGAATGCTACGGAAGATATAGACAAGGTAACAGATGAGTTTATGGGGAGGTTTATATAACTCTACAGCATGGTAGCCGCACCCCTCAAGGTGCGAAAGAGCTTGCGCAGGCTGAAGCCTGCGGCTACCAAATTACTGTCCTATTTAGTCCGCCTCACCCCCTATCTCCTCCTTTCCACAGAGTGGAGAGGGTGACAGGGGGGGAGAGGTCAAGAACTCCTTAATCTTTCCTTCCCACAAATTCTAAAGATTTTTCTAAAAGCTTTTGAGTTTTTTTGAGCTTGCCTTTTTGTCTTTTCTGTATCTCTGTATTCAATGGCAAATTCAAAATCTCCTGGCAAAGGGAGACACATTCCCCAAATCTTCCCAAGCTGAAAAGGCAGTTGGCAACAAAGAATTTGCATTCAACCAGATTGTAGGACTGATCAAAACCTCCTAAAGGGTTGTTCTTTTCAATTCTCTCCAACAACTCCTGATATTTAAACAGGGCATTGTTCCACTCCCTTTTGTTATAGTAGGCTTCTGCCAATGCCCATAAAAAGGATTTTCCTTGTGGATACTCAGACTGCATCTTTTGAGCTAAGCTTATTGCTTGATCAACCTTTTTTTCTTCGATATATATCCAGATGAGTCCACTGGCAGCCGCACCGGAAGAGAAGGTTGATTTCTTATATGCCAGCTTCATTTCAGAGATTCCTTTTTGTCTGTGATCTCCGATGAAGGGAAGCCACCAGAATGCCTTGGTCATCACGCTTGCCCAGAAGTGATAAGAGCCCAGCCCCAAGTAAGCATCGTAAACTTTCGAGTCATGTTTTATTGCTTCTTTTAAAGCGGATTTAGCATAAAGCCCGTTATTTAAGCCCGACCACCATTTCCCTCGCTTTGCATCATACACCGCTTTTGCTCCATAGGTATTGCCCAAAATGAGGTAAGCCCAGGCATCCTTTTTGTTTCTTTTAATCCTTTTTCCGGCAAATTTCTTAGCCACTTTTATGTTTTTGTAAAAATCCTTCTCCCTGAAGGCGCTTTCATAATCGATCATCTGAGCTTGGTATGAAGCGGCTAAGAAGAAATATCCAGCAGGATCCTCTGGAGCCATCCGGATAAGGGTTTCAAACCGGCTTTCAGCCAGAGGATAGTTTTCCTGAAACGTGGCTTCGATACCCTCAAGTATAATGTTTTTTATCTGCAGGTCTTGATAATCGAGATATTTTTGAGGAAAGGAAAGATGGGGGCAGAAAAAAAGAAAAGTTGAAACCAACAGCAGGTTAAGGCTAAATTTTCTTTTCACCCAGCTTTTGCCTCCTTTTTTATCTTTTTCTTCAACTTCTTGGCTTTGCCGACGAAATCTTTGATACTTTTATTTTCTTTCGGATTTTTCTCAAAGACAAGGACGGAGTCGATCACATCAGAGCTTTTCTCAAAATCCTTGCTCTTATAATATGCCAGTGCTAGATGGTAGCGGCACTCCACCTCCCCAGCCGGATGATAATAAGGCGAGTTGGTTAAAGCTTCAAGCAGGCTCTGGTAAGTATTGATCGCCCCATCATACATCTGGGTCTTAAGTTGCGCTTGTCCTAAAAGCCACAACAAAAAAGGTCTATCCGGGTGAGTCTTTCTCAGTTCGTCTATCATGGCGAAAGCATTTTGGTATTCTTTGTTCTCCACCCAGATACGCACCAGACCGAGCTTTGCATCCTCTTTGGCATATTTACCCTTTTCTATCGCCAGCTTGATCATGTCGATTCCCATCTGTCTGTTGTCTTTCACGAAGGGAAGCCACCAGAAGATCTTTGCTTTTAAGCTTTTCCAGAAATGATACGTTCCCAAACCGTAGTAAACATCATATAGTTCCGGGTCAAGCTTCAAAGCCTTTTCCAGATAGCCTTTTGCTCTCAAGCCATCCACGAAAGCTCCGAACCAATTGCCGGTCAAGCCCTTATTGATTCCTCGAAAACCGATGGCTCCCCCCACATAGAGACAATCGTAGGCGTCAAGGTTCCCCATCTTTTTTCTCTTCTCTCCGGTCTGAATAGCCAGGTTCATATATTTATTAAACTCGTCCATATGGGAGTAGTTGCGATAATCATCCATCATGTACTGAAGTGAAGCCGACACATAGAAATAGCCAATGGGGTCCTCCGGGAAAATCTCAATCAGCTTTTTAAATTCTTCCACTGCGGCAAAGGTTGAATCATTATGAACCAGTTCAATACCCCTCAGTATGATCTGGTCCACCTCCGGCGAATCCATGCTCAATTCGCCTGAAGCGTGACTGCTGAACACAAGTAAACTGAAAACCGAAATGAGTAGGGCAATTTTCTGGTGATGACGCATATTGCTATTCTCCTGAGATATTCAAATCTGAATTAAGACTTCAAACATCTGCTCTTCCCGCAGGTAGATCCAGAGTCAATTTGTCCACCTGTGCCAATTTAGCTTCGGTGGTCAAATCTTTCAAAAAATGCAGATAATCTTCCATAAAAGAGTAAACTTTGATCGGCTTTTTCCCTCTGCTTTCTATCTTGGTAGACTTCATAATGTCAAAAGGACCCCAGGGAGTGGTGGTTATCTTCTCCACATCACTCCAGGGTATGTATGCAAATGAGGTGGCTAATCTTCTCCAGACCATCCTTTCAAGGATCAGCTTGTCAGAGGTTATAATTATCAGGTGATAGGAGGAGTCCAGTCGGATGAAGAAGACCAAAAGGATGAAGATCAGTAAAAAAAGCATGGAAAGCCAGATGGAGTTTCTAAAACCTGTCACCGCCGCCAGGATGAACAGCAGGGCAACCAGTGAGAAGAATATTCTCAACTCTACCCCGAAGAACCTGTATCGTTTTGCGTTTTCCGGCAAGTTCACTTTTCTTTCTCAAGCACAAATTACCTTTATTTTACGATCAAACTCAAACCATTATATAAGCTTTCTTCCAAAAATCAAGGCTTTTAGTATTCTTATTTGTGTTCCCTTTGTTAACTTCACCTTAATCCTCTCCTTAAAAAGGAGAGGAAAAAAACTCCCCTCCTTCTTAAGGAAGGGATTTAGGGGAGGTTCTATACCGAAAGGTGAGAAGGATGGTTTGTTCGATGGATTGGCATTAGGATTCATCCTGTTGGAAATACCGATGCTAAATAGCTTCGGGGAATTCCGATTACCGAGCATCAAGAGCATCGCCTCTCTCCGCAGAACCCAAATGTCCGAGATATTTATCCTTTGCTTTTCTAATTCATTTGATTATATTTGCGTATCAAATTGGGAATCCCGCCCGTCGACAAGCTCCCTTCGGGTCTGAGCCTTCCTTCGACGTTGAGCTTCAGGACGAAGCGCAGGGTCGAAGACAGGGTGGTGAGCAAAGCCGAACCGCCAAAGGCGGGGAGTGAAAAGGAGGAGAAAAGTTGAAACCAAAGATTCATCCTAAGTATTTTGAGACCACCATCACCTGTGCCTGTGGTAATGTGATTAAAACTCGCTGCACGGTGAAGGATGTCCGGGTGGAGATCTGCTCCGCCTGTCATCCGTTCTTTACCGGAAAGCAGAAGCTGGTGGATACCGCAGGGAGGGTGGAGCGTTTCAGAAGGAAGTATCAGCACTTGGAGAAAAAAAAGGCGGAAAGCAAAGAAGGAGAGCCGGAACCCAAAGAAGAAAAGCCGGAAGCTTCTCCGGATAGCGGAGAAAAGTAGCCAGATAAGCAAGCGACTGTTGTCAATAAGAAAATGAGAGTATCTATATTGACAGCAGTCGCTTTTTTATGTCTAAAGGTTTCGGCATGCACCGAAGGTAGCCGCACCCTTCAGGGTGCGAGAAGAACGCAGACTAAAGCCTGCGGCAACCATCTTTGGGTCTCTTTGCCACGACAGAGATTATTACGTTTTCGCTCGATGAATCGAGTCTCAAGATTCAGATGAACAACTACAAAGAGGAAGGAAGGCACGTTGGCTGATGTGCATGTAGGTGGACAGGCGGTGATAGAGGGAGTGATGATGCGCTCCCCTCACCGGATCTGCACCGCAGTGAGAAAACCAGATGGAGAGATCGTGGTCAAAAATCAAAAGTTTATCTCTTTGACCCAGAGATATAAACTATTAGGATTGCCTTTGATTCGGGGATTGGTCACCTTTGTGGAGATGCTTGTGATCAGCATAAAGACTTTAAACTATTCCGCTGAAATTGCCATAAAAGAAGAAGAAAAGTCGCAGGGCAAGAAGGATAATAAAAGATCGGATTTCTTTAGGAGCGTTTATCTGGTTCTCACCATAATTTTTGCCATGGCATTGGGAGTGGGGATCTTCTTCTTTCTACCCTTGTGGTTTTCGGAAGTCCTGGGGGTGAGAAGGGAAGCTTTAGCCTTTAACCTTATTGCTGGGATTGTTCGGGTCGTCCTTTTTATTTCATATGTATGGGCGATCTCCAGAATCGGAGAATTCAAAAGGATCTTCCAGTATCATGGGGCGGAACATAAATCCAT
>JAGMBK010000077.1 GCA_023129805.1 Candidatus Zixiibacteriota bacterium
AAAAGGCCAGAACCTAACTTAAGTTAGGTTCTGGCCTTACTATGGCTTAAGATTCCGTCGTTGCGATAATCGACACCATTATCTTGATTCCACACAAGCCCTTCAGGATGAACCCTGACGTTACATTTTTCTTTTTTCTAAACTTTTGCCAATTGTATCCTAAAGCTGAGGCACAAACATTTTGCAAATTTTGATTGTAATTTTAAATTTTTGACTTAAATTCTAATTGGCAAAGTTTTGCTTTTGAAAACAAAGCCCAGGAGATTTGAAAACAAATATGAAGACCATCTTTGCCACATTACGACCGCAACAATGGGTCAAGAACTTTGTTCTTTTTGCTGGATTGATCTTCTCTCAAAATCTGGGCAGTCTGGATCTGGTTTTAAAAACCTTAGCTGGCTTCGTCTTATTCTGCCTTCTCTCCTCCAGCGTCTACATTCTTAATGACATAATGGATGTGGAAAGTGACAGAAAGCATCCCTTAAAATCTGCTCGTCCCATTGCCAAAGGGGATATCAAAATCTCAACTGCTGTATTTCTTTTTATCATCCTCGCCCTTATCTCTTTGGGTCTGTCGGTTTGGATGAGTCCCCTCTTTGCCTTAATCGCCCTAATTTACTTTATTTTGAATTTAGTTTATTCCTTGCATCTTAAACATGTGGTAATAATAGATGTGATGTGCATTGCTTTAGGTTTTGTTATTCGAGCGGTGGCAGGAGCAGTTTTAATCGGCGTAGAGATATCTGCTTGGCTGGTGGTCTGCACCACCCTTTTGGCGCTGTTTTTGGGTTTTGGCAAAAGAAGACACGAGTTTCTGCTTTTAGAAACCCAAGCCACCGATCACAGAAAAATACTTTCTGAATATAGCCCTTATTTTCTGGACCAGATGATCTCGGTAGTGACCGCCTCAACCGTGGTGGCTTATGCTTTCTATACCCTTTCACCTGAGGTGGAATTAAAGTTGGGGACAGGCCACATGGATTTGACCATTCCTTTCGTATTATATGGAGTGTTCAGGTATTTGTATTTAATTCATCAGAAGGAGGGAGGCGGAAGCCCCACCAGAATGCTTCTAAACGATAAACCCATTCTGGTAAATGTCCTCCTTTGGCTTCTAACGGTGATTTTAATCGTTTACATATTCTGAAAATGACGAATGATGAATGATTTCCGCCGAAGGCGGATCCCTGCCCGTCCGGCAGGCGGGCGCCTATGGCGGAGATGACGAATACTTTTATCCATCATCCGTCATTCGTCGTCAGTCATTGACGTTCCGTAAGGAGATCTTGTGATAAAATCGAAAGTGGCGGTAGCAAAGACGTCACCTGAGACTGTGCTGGATGATTATCATAATCTTTTAAGGTTAGCTGAGGTGGAGAGTTTTCTTTCCAAGGATAAGGTCACCATTCTTAAGGATAACATCTCCTGGCATTATCCTTTTCCCGGAGCCAACACCACCCCCTGGCAACTGGAGGGCACCATCTTGGGTCTTAAGAAGTTGGGATTTGATCAGCAGGTGGCGGTGGAGAATGAAACCGTGGTGACCAATGCACCCAAAGGGGATAGGTTAAACAAATATGACGGGATTTTCAAAAAGTATGGCATTGAGGTAAAGTTCAATTTCTCTGATGATTTCAAATGGGTCAAATACGAACCTAAAGGTGACCTCTTAGCATTACCCAAAATTTACAAGAAGGGCATATATCTTCCTGAGTTTTTCTTTGACAAAAATATCATTCACCTTCCCACCTTGAAATGCCATATCTACACCACCACTACCGGGGCGATGAAGAATGCTTTTGGTGGGCTTTTGACCACCAAAAGGCATTACACTCATACCTGGATTCACGAAACTTTAGTTGATCTTCTGACCATACAAAAGGAGATTCACTCAGGTATATTTGCGGTGATGGATGGGACCACTGCAGGAAACGGACCCGGCCCCCGCACCATGAAGCCAGAGATAAAGGACTTCATCTTGGCTTCAGCGGATTCGGTTGCCATAGATGCAGTGGCGGCAAAGATGATGGGCTTTGATCCCATGAACATAAAATATATTCGTCTGGCTCACGAAAGGGGTCTGGGAAAGGGAAGGATGGAGGAGATCGATGTTCTGGGAGAAGATATATCCGGTGTGAATTTCGGTTTTACCGTGGGTGATAACATGGCAAGCCGGGTGGGCGATCTTCTTTGGTTCTCCCCGCTGAGGATATTTCAAAGGCTGTTCTTCCGCACTCCTTTAGTATATATCTTCGTCTTTGGTTCTGCTTTCTATCATGACCACTTTTGGTGGCCAGTCAAAGGAAAAAAAATCTTCGAAGAGTGGTCTGAGACCAAGTGGGGGAAACTGTTCCAAACATATTAGCTTCCCTTCAGGCAAAAGGATGTCCTGTCTTCTCGTGTATTTTTGATTTGTTGGAAGAACAAAAACACTTGGAACCTCCCCTAAATTCCCTCCTTAGAAAGTAAGGAACTTTGTCCCTCCCCTCTCCTGTTTAAGGAGATTCATATAAATGTGCGTATGCACTCATACGAGCTTCGCAGGGTCAGGGTGAGGTTTTTAATAAATCAAAGCACATTACCCGTTGTCTATCACTGTCCCTTTTTCTCTCTCTGGTTCTTATCACCAAAGAACCAACATCATCAATGACCTTGACTTAACCTCCCCTAAATCCCCTCCTTAGAAAGGAGGGGACTTAGTCCTTGCCCTCTTCTTTTTAAGGAGAGAGACAAGAATGAGGTTATCAAAGATAACACCCCATCTCATTAGGTGTTCTTCTTACCCTCAGGATAAAACCGTTACGATAAACTACCCCCTAAGCTTGATCTCCTGATCACAGTAAAATGACGATCATGGCAAAAAAGAGACGTAGGGAAGACTCTTGAGGTCTAAAGTCAGTAACTCGATTTACCACTCACTTCCTTTGTTTCAGCAATCCTCGTAATATCTCTTCTGTATGCGTGACATAGGCGAATCCATAGGCTACATTCTTAAGTGTAGCCAGATGCAATTCCTCGTTTACCGTCCCGGTGGCGTCAGAAAGAAAGAAAACTCGATAGTCTCTGAAATAAGCCTCGCGTGCGCTCGACTCACAGCATAAGTTACTCATAACCCCGGTGATCACCAAGTCGGCTACCTTCAAACACCTGAGCACTATCTCCAGATCAGTATTATAAAAAGCACTATACCGATGTTTATAGATTATCTTCTCCTCAGCCAAGGGGGTTAGATCAGGATGAATCTCCGCATCTTTGGTGTTCTCCAAGATCATCCCTTCCCACCACCAGGCAAGAATTCCCCCGTCTAACTGTTTGCTTTTGTGCACATGGGCGGTATAGATCACCGGCAGTTTTTTCTTTCGGAACGACTTTATCAACTTACCTACGTTCGGCAATATGGCTAACCCTCCCGGAGTGAAGGTTGGACTCTGGGGATTAAGAAAGAAATTTTGCATATCCACCACCAGAAGGCAGGACCTTTTGAAATTGGGTTTCATCCGGTGAACATTGTAGCGGGCTATCTCTTTTTTCCATGCTTCAGCTTTAGTTTTTAGGCTGGATGGATCAACATAGTATTCTTCTTTCATGTGCACCTCCTTTTTCAGAAATCAAAGCTGAAAGGATTCTTTCTGAATTCACCGCGAAGGAATGAAAGCTATTTGGTCTTCTTTTTCCGCCGCAGGAACAGTCCTGCCATCTGTTTACGGGCAAAAAGTATCCACAAAACAAAGGGCAGGGTTCCACTAAAAAGATATAAAGGGACGCTCAACTTCTCGTAAGCCGGGGAAGTATCCCTACAATCGAGCAAAAGATAAACTGCTTCAGTCAGGATCATATGCCAGATAATCAAAATCAAAAGTCCCCCCATTATTTGGGTGATTCTGGTTTTCAATTTGATCCCTCTGGTGATTATCATTAAAGAGACGAAGGGAATCAGATTAATTAACATGGGCTTTGGCGCAGGAAAACAAAGTATGTTAAAGCCGGCTATCTTTATCAGAAGAAAGCTCATAACGTGGTTTAAGAATATAAGATACCAGCCTGGTTTTCCAGAAAGTGCAGAAGTTCCCGCACCTTCCAATGCTCCGGTAAAATGCCAGAAAACAAACAAGAGAGCGGAAACCGCAATAAACTTAACGACGAACAGCCACAGCTTTTCTTTCATAATGCACTACCTTCTCGATCCACAGAACCCAAGCGGAGACGATTATCAAAATCATAGCCACCTGCCAGAAATACATATGTAAAAAGTCGAAGGTCTTGGGAGACCAGTTAGCCACCAAGGTGATGAATATCATTCTGATTATATTGATGGCATAAAGAAAGGGGATTGCCAAGCCAGCGCCGATCAATTTCTTTTTCCAGCTGGCAGGATAGGCTATCATGGCGGCAAGAAAGATGAGCATCTCATAGAGTCCGGTGCACTCCCCCACCACCTCGATGGAGAAGTTGGGCAGGGAGACTATGCGTTCGCTCACCCGGACAGTCAGTCCAAAAAGCTTCAAGAAAAAGCCGGTAACATCCGCGGTCACCACCATCAACCAGGTGAGCTGGGGATTGAACTTGTCGCTCAGAAAGGGAAAGGTGGTGGTGAGAACCACCAAAAGTCCCAAAAAGATCAAGCAGAATTTAATGATAACCTTGTGGGTTTTCAGCTTCGCTTTCGCCGATACGACTTTACTTCCCTTACCCTTCTTGCTTTGCTTGCTTTTCTTCCTGTGCTTCATGACGATCCACCAGGAGTGTTTGCTTCGCCAGACTCCGACCCTTTGATCTCTGCTGGATGATCCAAGCTTTTTCCCCTCGGCTTCCCTATAACTATAAATCATTCTCTCTCTTTTGGCAAGCCTGTTTTTAGTAATAGAATCGGTTCTGGGCGATTTTTTGAAAAACTTATGCCCCTTTTTAAAAAATCAAACCTTAAAAGCTTTAAAAACTTAAACTCCTCTTCACCTAAATAAACTAACCTCCTAAGCTGGATACCTTGTGCCTGTACTCTTCTTCTTTTCAAAAAGAATTGCTTTTTTGAACCAGTTTGTCCTATTTAATCCCAGCCTTCTATTTTTGCCATTGTCATATTGCATGAAACAATACAGCATTTTCTTTTCGCAGGTTAGCCAGCCTGAAGCCTGAATAAGGCCCAGCTGCTATCTATTATAAGCAACCTTTATAAGATGATTTCATATCAGATAATTGGGAAATTAAAGAGAATTTCTTTCTTCTTGTTGATAGTTGCCAAAAAATTATGAAAATTTTGCTTGACATAGAAGGGCTTGGATATTATCTTAGTTTTGACAGCTATGGAGGGGGAGGATTGTCATCAAGAAGTTGTTAAGGTCTTCTCCTAAGGTTGTATCCAGAAAGACTTTCTGCAAGGGGAAGGGAGCTGTTTTTGTTACCCAAGAGGTTGAGGAAAACGGTATATCTGCTTTAACTGCAGCCACTATTATCACTTGCTATGACTGCAAGATGTTTTTTTCTGAGATTTCCCCGTTCCCCTATCAAAAAAAACTGAAACAAATACCTGTCGCAAAGGAGGTAAGTTAAAATGAGGATTAGAGGTGTTCTTGTTGTCTTGGGCTTGCTGATGTTCATTTTTTGCTCAGTTGGCGTGAGCCAAGCTGCGATAGACAACAAATACAATTTCCGTTTCCTTGCTCCTCCCAATGAGCATCCCTGGCAGGATTCAGGGTCTCCGCCTTTTGAAGATACAATTCTTCCCCAAACGGTCTCCCAGGTATTTATTGTGATCGGCCCTGTTAAGCTCATCATAATCAAGCCATCTCGGGCAGGAACTGTGCCAAACGAAAAGGACGATTGGCCAAATGGAAGGGTCCCTAGATAAGAATACTATGCCCAAAAATCTGGAAAGCTATATTAAAACTCTGAATGTTAAGCTCAGCTTGGTTGAGTCTCTGCTGCAGGAGGGAAACTTCAAGCAAGCTCTGGCAGAAATTAGGGAGCTGGAGAACCAGAAGATGATAGATGATTTCTCTGCTGAGGCAGGCGAGCTTTCTTATCTGGCT
This sequence comes from Candidatus Zixiibacteriota bacterium, assembly GCA_023129805.1. The sequence continues at coordinate 6,027 of JAGMBK010000077.1, forward strand.
GCGTTCGCCCTGGACAAGCTGGGAAGGCCGAAGCAGGCTCTGACCAAAGCAAAGAAGGCTTACGAGATTCTGAGAAATACCGAGAAGAATACAAGAGTGGCTCAGGTTCAGCATATCATGGGGATGATATATGCGCAGTTGGGAGAGCTGAAAAATGCAGAGGTTCAATTCACCGATACTGCATCTACCTATCGACGGATAAAAGATCAAAAGGGGATAGCGGAGATATATAATGAGTTGGCCCGAATCTGTTTTATCCGTTCTCAATTTAACCGTGCAGTGGAATATGTAAATGATGCATTAGACCTTTGCCGTCAGACAAATGACCAAAAGATGATAGCCCGCCTGCACGGTAATCTGGGCACCATCCTCATGTTGAAAGACCAATGGAAAAAAGCTGAAAAGAATCTGCTGATAGGCCTTCAAGCAAACGAAGCCCTCCATGATAAGCTCAATATCTGCCGGTCCCTTTTGTCTCTGGGCAACCTTTCCTGCTTGTTAAGGAAATTCCAAAGTGCCGAGGAATACCTAAGAAGAGCCCTAAATCTAATTTCGGAAAATAACTTCCTTCGTGAGCTTGCCATCTATCAAGAATATCAGGGGAGCCTTGAACTTGCCCGAGGCGACCTAGGCTTAGCTCAAAAGTACTTTCAGGAAGCCATTCACATCGGCGAGCAGATCGGACCAAAAGGCGCCATCATCAGTCAGGCATATCGGCTTTTGGCAGAGCTCCAGACGGAAAGGGGAGAGTTTGAAAATGCTCAAGCCTCCTGTGAGAAATCACTTCTGGCTTCAAAAAGTATTGGAGAAAAATTAGAGGAAGCTATGGCATACCGAGCCCTGGGGCGGCTTTTCAGCCGGAATGGTCACCCGGCTGAGGTTAAGAAAAACTTCGCTCAGGCGACCCGGATGTTGGAAGAGATCGGAGTCAAATTTGAGTTGGCAAAAACCTATCTGGATATGGGCAAAAGTGACAGTTTCCCCTTCTGGGAAAGAATGAAATTTCTGGGCAGGGCAGAGGATTTAGCTTCCCAGCTAGACTCCCTATATTATCTGGCTTTAGTTCATGCCACCTTCGCACAACTCTTCTTGCAGAATGATAAACTCGCTGAGGCACAGGATTTCCTCGACAAAGCCAAGTGCGTATTTGAGCGATCAGACGAGAAAGCGGATCTGGGGTCGCTCTCTGCTTTGGAAAAGAAGATCAAAGCCCATCAACCGGCAAACCAATCCATCTATGTAAATTCTTCTTATGGCTTCGCCTTCGCCGACATCATTACCCGAGACAGAGCAACCCTAAAGATTTTGGAAAGTGTTCGGCGAATAAAGGATCTGGACATAACCATCTTGCTGGAGGGAGAGACCGGAACCGGAAAGGATCTTCTGGCTAAAGTGATCCACTACACCAGCAATCGCAAAGATAAGAGATTTGTGGTGGCCAGTTGTGCCGCCCTGCCAGAGACCCTTTTCGAAAGCGAACTTTTCGGGCATAAAAAGGGCGCTTTCACTGGAGCTGTCGCCGACAAAAAGGGGCTTTTAGATGAGGCTGTTGGAGGGACCCTATATCTGGATGAGATTGCCGAGGTTCCTTTATCCATTCAGGTCAAACTTTTGAGAGCCATAGAGGAAAAGGAAATCGTGCGAATAGGCGAGGTGAAACCGAGAAAGATCGATTTCAGGGTAATAGCCGCCACAAATATAGACTTAGATAAGCTGGTGCAAGAAGGAGGTTTCCGTAGCGATCTGTTCTACCGGTTGAACGGGATGAGATTTAGATTGCCTCCTTTGAGGGAGAGAAGGGAGGATATTTCCCTTCTGGTGAAATACTTTCTTAAGAAACATTCTGTCGGTGGATTGAGGCAAAATTCTGTATATCACGACTCTCATTCCTCGCCAACGGTTCCAACCCTCGATCCTAAAATAATGGAGCTCTTTTCAAACTACGATTGGCCTGGAAATGTAAGAGAGCTGGAAAATGAGGTTAAAAGAGTATTAATCTCCTCCAGGGGTGAGGACAAGATCACCTTTGCGCTTTTAGCCGGAAGCCTGGAAAAATTTGGCAATGGAAAATCTTCTCAGCCCACCTCTCTTTTAACCCGGCTGGCTAAATATGAGAAAGAGCAGATAGAGAAAGCTTTGGCCAAAAGCAATGGAGTCAAAGCCAAAGCCGCCCGGCTTCTGAATATAGACGAAGCTTTGCTGAGGTATAAGATAAAAAAATATAACCTAAGCTTCCCGTAAAAAAAACCGGGGGCGTTCCCCTCATTTCATTTTCTCCTTACATAGCGTGGTTAGTTTCCTCATTTGTTGTTGTGTTGGTTACGTTTATCTGAAACAATAATTGTAGTGTCGCAACCCTGAACGCAGGTGAAGAGTGTGCGACGCTAACCTTTAGGTTTCCAGAGTGGAAGGCTAAAGCTCACTTGTCCATTTGAACCCATCGAACCTCAATTGATCTTTTGATCCTTTGGACCTTCCGCTTCATCCGTCCAGACGGACGCCCGTCAGGGCGTTTAATCCGTTGACCGCTTCATCCGTTTAATCTCAGTTGAGTCAGATGACCGTTGACCATTTTGGCAGGGCTGGAAGCCCTTCCCTCGGACTAAGTCCTTTCCTTCGACCCTGAGGTCTTCCTTCGACACTGAGTCTCAGGACGAAGTGCAGGACCGAAGGGCGGGATGAAGTCAGGATGAACCCTGCCTACGGGGCTTTTGAAGTAATGGCAAATTCCTCTGTAGGGGCGATGCTCTGCCATCGCCCCAAAGTCTGGGCGGACACAGAGGTCCGCCCCTACACATGACTCAATGTAGCGACACAACTCTGCATGCCATACCCTCCGTTGCAGACAAGGTCGGGCGCTCCAATGTTACACGATATAAAAGGCGGGAGCAAAATCAAAAGCCCC
>JAGMBK010000078.1 GCA_023129805.1 Candidatus Zixiibacteriota bacterium
CGAACAATGATAGCAGACTTGAAAAACACGGTTGAACGTGAGAAAGCTCAAATGGGATTGTTCGTGACTTTGGCTCCTCCAACAAAACCAATGATCGTTGAAGCAACTAGCGCAGGCTTTTATGAATCCCCAGCGCACGGTGCATTTCCAAAAATACAAATATTGTCGATTGAAGGCTTGTTATCAGGTAAAGAGACGCCATTATACCCAGATTTGTCACGAGGTGGATTAACTTTCAAAAAAGCCAAGACTGAAACTGAAAATAAAAAACAGGCAGATTTGCTTTAAATTGGAAATCGAACCTAATATATTATTGCGGTTTACAAGTTATTTTGTTAGTAATAGGTCTGGATGCCTATGTTCCTAATACTTTCATTTATCAGGTGCGTAGGGCAACTGACCTACGAGCTATGGAGGGGTTAAAGTGGTAGAAGAAAAAGAGGAATGGACCAAAGTTGATACCAGCATTGAAGAGGCAAAAAAGCAACTGCAAAAAGCAACTACCGAAGAACAGTTCCAGGCTATCGGTCTGATATGCAGGGAGACGCTTATCTCTTTGGCACAGATAATTTACGTTTCAGAACGCCACAGTTCACTAGACGGTGTTCTACCAAGTAAGACAGATGCAAAGAGGATGATCGAAGCCTATTTATCGGTTGAGCTTAAAGGCAGCTCTAATGAAGCATCGCGTAAGCATGCAAAAGCAGCGCTTGATCTGGCGAATGATCTTCAGCACAGAAGAAATGCAACTTACCGGGATGCAGCACAATGTGTTGAGGCTACATCTGCTGTGGTCAATTTGCTGGCCCTCATCTCAGGTCGTACTACCCGAGCAACTTCACCCAACATCCAGGTAGATTTCTCTTACCGGATAATACAGTGCGGCCCGGAAGAACACTTGTACCAGCTCGATGTAGCGGTCACTAATTTAGGGATGCAGGCAATCAACCCCTTCAAGCTGGAGTTTTTGTTTCCTGATTTTGACTGTGTCCCCCTCAAATGGGTATCGCTTGGCGGCAAGCGTAAACCAAGTGGTCCGTTAGTTGAAATCAAGCCGAGTGATACAACGGTAACAGTTTCTAGGGATAAATATTTGTTTTCTGTTTCATATCGCTCCAAGAATGCACTGTTACCACATGAAAAACTGGATATAGGAACGAGCATTGGCCTAAGATATCGATTCAACGACGATATTTATCATAATCTCGACGCTATGCCTCCAATTCGCTGGACACTATATGCAGACAATATGCTGCCAAAACAAGGTACGGTCTCTTTGGCTAGTTTGAACAGTTTTTAGTGATAGGTTAGGAACCCCGTGCTCCTGGCACTATTGAAGTATTGAACTCACCCCCTACCCCCCTCTCTTGTTCCGTAAGTCAGGTGCCCTGTGCTCCTGACACCAAGATAAAATCCCATTCTGATACCTAACCCGTAGTCTCTCTTACCACAAGAAGCAAATTCACCATAACTTTAATGGTGAAAAGGATAGCTCCCTTATTTATGGGAGAAGGTATATTTTACATACACAGTTCTCAAAACACTAACGATGAAAAAAATTAAAAAACAACCACCAGTAAGGCCAGAAAGGTCAGAAACACCAGTATCGCAAGTTCGTTATTTCCTTTTTTATGAATGGCATAGCTCATACCGCAGGACAACTGAAAAAAATGAAAAACAGCCATCCGCAAGTCCAGCATGTCCAGCAAGTTCGTAGGGACCCCGCCTTTGGCGGGGTGCGCATTACACACCGCATCAGCCCCGCACAGTCGGGGTTTCCACCTTGTTACGACAAGCTGATGCACTCCAGCTCACCCCTTGATTTGCTTGATCCGTTTAATCCGCTGAATCTCAGTTGAGTCAAATGACCGTTGACCTCATCGTCCTTTGACTGATGCGGGCTGGGGAGCCACAGCCGATGGGTGCAATCCTTTACGTTTGAAATAATAGGTCTCTATCAAAGAGAGGACGTTGAAGGCAGTCCAGTACAGGGTCAGCCCGGCGGGAAATGAGTAAAAGAAGAAGAAAAACAGAATGGGCATGAAATAGACCAGCATGGCCTGCTTGGGGTCCTTTATGGTGATCTTCTGCTGCCAGAACATGGTGCCTGCCATGATTATGGGAAGAACGTAGTACGGATCCTTCTGAGAAAGATCTGTAAGCCACAGAATAAACTCCGCCCCCCGCAGTTCTATGGTGCTGCGGAAGACCACAAAAAGCCCGTAGAATACCGGCATCTGAAAAAGAAGAGGAAGACATCCGCCCAAAGGATTCACCCCTGACTGTTTATAAAGCTTCATAGTCTCCTTATTCAAGCGGGCGGGATCCTTTTTGAATTTTTCTTTCAACTGCGCCATCTTGGGTTGGAGCTCCGCCATCTTCAGGGTAGCTTTTGTGCTTTTGCGGGTCAAGGGATGAAAGGCACCTTTCATCAATATGGTAAAGAGAATAATGACCAGACCATAGTTAGAGATTATCTTATGTAGGTTCACAAATATCCACAAAATGGCAATGGAGAAAGGACGAATGATCTTCCAGCCCAAATTGACCATCCTATCTAAATCCACCCGGTAGCTTTTCAGGATATGATAGTCGATGGGCCCCACATAAACCATGAACCTATCCTTCAAAGTGCCCGTTCTTTCAACGGGCATCTCCAGGAACACGCCTATCCTTTTGTTCTCAATCTGCTCATCCCTTATGAAGGTAAAACTTCTCCTGCCTGAAGCCGAAAATCCCATCCCCTTTCTGGAAAGGGGGACGATGGCGGCCACAAAATATTTGGTACGGGTAGCCACCCATCTGGTCTCCCCTGAACCAGCCTCCTGCAAGACTTCAAAGTCCGCTACTTCGGATTTATGAAACTTCTTTATCTCGGACAACTCTGTGCCCATCATGGAATAAGCCGAGAAGTAGCCCAAATCTTCTTTTCTGTTCTCTTCTGTGGAATTAAGACCCGGAGCCCAACCCAGAAGATACTTTCTTCCCATGTCCAGTTGACCCAATCCCCTGATTTCGAACTCCATCTCAAAATCATATCCTCCATTAAAGAAGTTATATCTTTTTGTGATCTGGACCCCTGATTGAGTGGTGAGGGTAAAATTGATCGTTCCGGTGGTATTGCGTTCGTCCAGATTAACCTGATCCCGATCAACCTGGAAGTTTAGCCCCTCAAAACTGATCTTACTATCAGGAAAGATCAAGTTTAACGGTGGATGAGTTTGATCCGAATTTGGATCCTGCGGATCAGAAGGGAGAAGCTGAATATTCCTACCATCCGGGTCCTGATATTTTTTCAGAATGAAGCTTTTAAGAACCCCACCCCTGGTGGAAAACTCAGCGGAATAAAGCTCTGTCTCCACTCTCACCATCTTTTCTTCCACCAGGGTATCCTCTTGGGTCAAACTCAAGGCATTAGATTCAGCCTCCGGCGGGGGAATCTCCTTTGTCTCCTGACGAGGTGGAGGAACTTGTGTGAGAGTGTCAACTTCTGCCTGCGGTTTAACCGGAACTTCTTGAACGCTCTTCCCTCCGGTTATCCATTCCATGTATAAGGGATAGAGAATTATAATCAGTCCTACGATTATGAAGCCTATGATAGTCCGTTTGTCCACACAGATCTCCTATGGTATGAACCGTATGGTTCATACCTATGGTATTGGATCAAATCCACCCGGATTGAAAGGATGGCACTTAGAAAGCCTTTTTACCGAAAGCCATCCTCCTTTGATTAAACCGAATTTTCTGAAAACACCTATGGCATACTCAGAACAGGAGGGATAGAATCTACAGGATGGAGGAAACATAAGTCGCAATGTGTTCTGGTATATCCTGACAGCAAAAATGATTAGGTGATTAACCATCCGCCCTATTCTTGAAAGTGTTGTCTTCAAATCAGGTTTCAACTCAACATTCAAAGCTTCTTTCTTAGCTGATTGAAAGGTCTTTTCCTCAAATACCCTGCACAGGAAAACCCGAACCATCGTCTGTTTGTCTTTCCCCATCAGATTAGATTCTCCAGTTCGTCTTTTAACCTATGAAGATCCACCCCTCCTGCGGTGCTCTTGCACAACACGACCACACTTTCATTCGTATCGAATTTCTCTTTGCTCTTTCTCAAAACCTCTCTTATCACCCGTTTGATCTCGTTTCTTCTGACTGCTTTTTTGATCCCTCTGGCGATTTTTATACCGAACTTTTGCCCTTCAATATCTGCGACCTGTAGGCGGAAAACAATTAGATTCTCACTCTTCTTTTTGGTGCCGTTTTCGATTATTCGCTTAAACTCAGACTCCTTTTTGACCCTTATGCTCTTAGAGAATCCTTCCTTTCTCACCTTGGATTGGTCTCCAACTGCAGTATACAGACTCCAGACTTCAGTATGCGGACAAAGCTCTTTAGTCTGGTTACTGTCGTCTGGTGTCTGGCGTCTGCTAAATGGGCAATCATTTATTGACCTGAACCGTTAACTTGCTTCTTTTTTTTGCTCTGCGTCTTTTTAGAATCTTTCTTCCCCCTTTGGTGGACATTCGTTTCCGGAAACCATGGTCTCTGGCTCTTTTTACGTTTGATGGCTGAAACGTCCTCTTCATGTTTTCTCCTTCCTTCTTTTAATCATTTCATTTGAACCTTCAATATAAATGGCAGCTTAGTATCCGTCAAGTAAAAAGGTCTCCTGGTGCGGTGTGGAATGCTCTGCAATGTCCGTTATCAAAGAACTTTACTTGGCCGTCCTCCAACAAATACTTGCCAATGCCTTAACTTACGTCCACAGGCTCCATCGGATTTGCTTTATCCTTACCCCCTTTGTTCCCTTCAGGGTGAAGCCTTCAGGATGAACCCTTCAGGGTGAAGCCTTCAGGATGAAACCCCCTCTCCATTTTCCACAGAATCCAGTAGGACATGGAGAAGGGGATAGAAGGAGAGATTCCACTCATTGAATTTCTCACTCATATCAAAAAAATCCAGTTAATCAAATAAAAAAGCGTTCTTCAACAACCCACCAAAACCATCTGTAAAATCAATCTCCTTTAGCTATACGAGAAAAACCGCTCATTGTAATCTTATAGATAAAAACGGAATAGATGAACAACTCTAAAGAAACGAAGATTCCATCAGTGAAGGATGAAAATGAAAAAGCGTTTACGTTGATATGTTTTCTAACGAAGTCAGGTTGCATAACTTATAAGTTTTTTTCAGTCACCCAAGAAAAAAGCTTGACAACAAATAAAGGTGGGTTTATCATGTTCTGTGTGGACTCATAAGTGATTATCTGTTAATAAGATGTGGAAAATCTGTGCAATTTTTGCAAGTCGATACAAATGAGAAGGTAAGGGGAGTTTAAGATTCAAAGTAAATTGTGGAAAATCCCCTCTCTTGTGGCATCGGAGTCCTAATAATCCTTTATATACTATAAAGTTAAAAGTTGTCAACGAATGTGGATTATTTGTTATTAACCACTAACATTTCTTATACGTGCAACTGAAAAAGAGATGAATTTTTCTAAACTTAAAGCGGGTGATTCTGTTTGGAAATAGATAATGACAAGCTGTGGGGAGATTGTCTTTCCCACTTGAGCAAAAAGATCAGAAAGCAAAGTTTCTGCACCTGGCTGAAGGCAACCAGAGGGCTTTCATCTCCCGAGGGGACCCTGCGGGTGGCTGTTCCCAATAAATTTGTAGCAGATTGGCTAAAGGAGCATTATCTTGATCTGATCAAGGAGACCATACGGGAGGTGACACAGAAAGATTTTGCTTTGGCTTTTCATGTATCCAAGGATTCCAAAGACTATCATCCTCAGATGAGCATGAACTTCGACCAACCGTCTAAAAAAAGACATTTTGCCGAAAATGCGCCCGGGGAGATGGGGCTCAATCCTAAATACATCTTTGATGCCTTCGTGGTGGGGGACAGTAATCAATTTGCTCATGCAGCTTCACTTGCAGTAGCTGAAGCTCCCGGCAGGACCAAATTCAACCCCCTTTATATCTATGGAGGAGTGGGGTTGGGCAAAACCCACCTGGTTCAGGCGATCGGCCAGTTCGCCCGGGACGCATACGAAGGGATGAAGGTGCTTTATGTGACCAGCGAGAAATTCACCAGTGATTTTATTAACTCCCTCACCTCCAATACCACCCGGGACTTTGTTAATCTCTACCGAAATGTGGACATTTTGCTTTTAGATGATATTCAATTCTTCACCGGCAAGGAGAGTACTCAGGAACAGTTCTTTCACACCTTCAATGTGCTTTATCAGAATGGTAAACAGATTGTGTTAACCTCTGATCGTCCTCCCCGAGAGATAAGGGGAGTGGAGGAGAGGTTGGTTTCTCGTTTCCAGCAGGGGCTGGTTACAGATATTCAACCACCTGATCTGGAGACCCGCATAGCTATCTTGAACAAAAAAACCGAATCAGATGGCATATCCATCCCCATTGAAGTAGCCACCTTTATCGCTGACAATGTGACCTCTAACATCCGGGAGCTGGAGGGATCGTTGATCCGACTTTTGGCGTACGCTTCCCTCAATTCTAAAGAGATCACGGTGGAGTTAGCCAAGGAAGTTTTGAAAGATACCATAAGAAACGGCACTAAACAGGTCACCATGGAACAGATTCAAAGGAAGGTGGCGGCAAGCCACAACCTCTCTTTTGAAACTTTATGCTCCAAAAGAAAGACTCAGGAGATTGCGCTGGCTCGTCAGGTAGCCATGTATCTGGCTCGCAGCTTAACCAGTAACTCCCTAAAAACAATTGGGGCTCACTTCGGGGGTAGAGATCACTCCACTGTGATTCACGCCTGCACCCAGGTGGCTGAAAATCTAAAGAAAGACCAAAACTTCAAATTAAAGGTGGATGGAATCATAAATTCTCTTTATGTTTAGATCTTGTTGAAATCCCATTGATAAGTTGGCATAAATGAAATTCTAATCTTACTCAATCAGCAAACAACATCTTTTTAAGATAATTATAAACACATAATAAATTAAAATTGTTTTGTAATGGTGAGATTTATATTGGGTTAGAGTTGTCGAATGAGAATAATTCACATTTTAACCTTATTATTATAGTTTAATAGATAACTATATTCTTACTCCTTTTTTAAATAAGGTGTGTAAAACAGAAACAAATAAAACTCACAGGAGGTTGGCTTATGAAATTCTCATTACCTAGAAGCAAGATGCTTTTCTCTGTTCAGAATATTATGAATGCTATTCCTACACGTACTACCCTGCCAATCCTTTCCAACATGCTTTTGGAAACCTCCGACTCCAAACTAAAGTTAGCCGCCACCGATCTGGATGTCTCGGTGATGACTACTATTCCCATCGGATCTACCAAAAAAGGAGCTTTAACCATTCCAGCTCGAGCTTTTTATGATATCTTAAGGGAGCTCCCTGAATGTGATGTCGAGATTCACATAACAGAAAATCGTATGGAGTTGAAAGCTGAGCGAGGGAACTACAAGCTATCTGGAATCCCAGCAGAGGAGTATCCTAAACTGCCGGCGGTCAATTTGGCTAAAGAGATAAAGATATCCGGCGGTGATTTGGTGAAGATGATTAAGAAAACCATATTTGCCGTCTCCACAGACGAGACCAGACCCGCATTAAATGGAGTTCTATGGCAAACCTCCGGGAACGACATACAGATGGTGTCAACAGATGGTCATAGATTAGCCAAAACATCTTTAAAGAATACCAAACTTAAAGGTCTGCATGAGGATATCATAATCCCCCCTAAAGTTCTCAACCTTCTAATTAAACTATTGGGAGATGAGGATAAAGAGATGGGGATTATCTTTGGAGAGAACAATATAATCTTTAACTTGGGTGACACAATTTTGGCTTCTCGCTTGATTGAGGGACCCTATCCCAATTTCGAGCAAGTAATTCCCAAGGATAGCGACAAAAAGTTGGTGGTCAATAAGGAGTTTTTGACCGGCGCGGTTAGAAGGATGTCTATTTTAGCAAATACCCTTACCCATCAGGTTAAGTTTTCACTTAAGAAAGACAACTTAGATCTTTCCTCTGCCAACTTTGACTTAGGAGGGGAAGCTAAAGAGTCTGTGCCCTGCGATTATGTGGGTGACCCTATGGATGTCGGATACAATGCCAGCTATGTTCTGGATGTTCTTAAGCAGACGGAAGGAGATGAGGTGGTGTTTGAATTGGGCACCGAAGTATCAGCCGGCAAGATCTATTCCACTGAAAAGAAAGAGGGGGAGGACTATCTCTGTCTTTTGATGCCGCTTCGTTTGGCGGAGTGAAAAGGGGATGGTTTGGTGTTTGTTGTAAAGGCATTAGACCGAATGTATAGAGGACCATGCTGAGAGGGGAATGGTCCTTTCTCTTTTTTGGTCTAAAAGAGAAAATGTGAAAAATCATTTGCCAGAAGGCTAATTTATATTATATTAAAGAGTTATGCTAAGAAAGGTAAGGTACCCAGAAAGAATAGACAAGGTTTTGGTTAAGACCTTGAAGGGTTTGAAAATCGATCGGAGGATAAAGGAGGAGACGTCTCTTTTAAACTGGACTGAAGTGGTTGGTGATCGCATTGCCTCTCAAACCAATCCGCTAAGGGTGAAAGATTCAATTCTCTTCGTAAGGGTAGAAAACGCATGTTGGCGGAATGAGCTGGTTTTCCTCAAAGGAAAGATCATCAAAGAACTCAACCAATCCGTAAAAGCTAACGTAATAAAAGATATAGTGTTTACCAATTGAGAGGAACCGCAAATCGAACAGGTTTTTTCCGCTCAGAAGCAAG
>JAGMBK010000079.1 GCA_023129805.1 Candidatus Zixiibacteriota bacterium
AAGAAACTCCTCCGGACCATATTCCCATACAATTATATGGGTGATTTCCCGGGCTAATTTCTTCATCCGGTCAAAAAGCCACCTGGGGGCGGAACCATAATGCAGGGGTAGATTTGCAATTCCAGTTCGCATATTTTTAAGAAACCTTTTGCGTTTTTTAGCAGTTACGCGTAGGCAAGCCTTTACGGCTTGCCCGCAAAGCCATGAAGGCTTTGCTACGCGAAACTACCTCTCCCCCAATCTCCCCCTCTCCATAGTATGGAGAGGGGGTTAGGGGGTAAGGTCTCAAGAATTTCAGCTACTAAAAGAAGCTCACATCTTTAATCTACGTGCGACCCAGATGCATGTCAACGTAAAACTAATCAGGGGCGGAGCTAAAGCTCCGCCCCTACATTTTTTCAGCCAATAAGGGAGCTTCTTTTCGTTTAATTTTTTTCTTGCTTTCCGATGAAAATCTTCGATATTAATGATGTAGGATATATTCGAAGAGAGCCATTGACTATTGCCTAATGCCTATTGACTGATCCTATGGATCCAGAATTCGGATTTTCACGGAGGGCTATCCTAATTGGTAAGGAACCTGACTTGAAATCAGGCGGCCGTAAGGCCTTGCGGGTTCGAGTCCTGCGCCCTCCGCTTTTAATTGGTTTTGGAATTCCTTGGCTTAGGGTGTTAAGAATTAATGGGCGGTGATTTCCCTATCAACTTTTTGCGGCTGCTTGCCGAAAAAAATCTCCGTCCGTTCTTTTTGAAAAAAAGCTTGACATATTTTTATGTAGGTTTATATTAAAGATCTTGTATATCGTATATGATATATATAATAGTTGATAACACATGGCTGCCGGGGAAGGAGAACAGTCAATGCAAATAGGTGAACTAAGTAAGCAGAGTAGTGTTCCACCAAACGCTATTCGACAATATATAAACGATGGTCTGTTACGTGCGGTGAAAGGTGGCAGAGAATCAAGGACACGGCGTCGTCCCTTTGAGTTTAAAGAAACCGCCGTAGATACTGTGATAATGATCGCTGCCCTCTGGGACCTCGGCTTGGAACTAAAGGAAAGAAAAACTGCATTGGCAAAAATTAAACCTGAGATTCTAAAAGAGAAAATTAAGAAGCTGCCTTACTTAGAACTTTTGAAATTCTTACGGAAACAAGGTGTTCGCCTCGAAGACAGGCCATATCTTGAACGGTTCCTTTCAGATTAACTCTGAAGGAACCCTAAAATAGATTTTTAATAATGAATAGACTTGTCTCAGGTTTAAAGCGTAATGATTTTATGAATTTATCTTAACACTGGAGTATCGTATGAGTCTTATAGCGTGGATCCTAACAGTCATCGGATTTCTGCTAATATTAGCAGCCGGCACCTGCAGATTTTGGAGGCTTCTCTTTGCGGGTCCTCAATATTGGTGTGGTCTAAATACAAACGAGAAAAGTGCATCTTGGTTGGTGGAACACATCGGAAAAGCCAAAAAATCGGTGGAGGCAGTAACGGGTAACCTAAACCCCTATGTTTTTAACGAAGTCGCTGAATTAATACAAAAGAGATTAAGAGAGTCCAACGACCTTGAAATTAAAATTCTTGTAGGATCTGAGATTCTTACATTAGAGAATAGAAACGAATTATTAGAGTTTTCAAAAGGGATGGCTTCTAATGGATTCAAACTCGCTTTTCTTGATAAAAGGCCAGAGGAGCACTTTAGGGTAGTAGACGAAACCCATCTCTATGTAGAACGACCTCACCCAATTGGAGCATTCCAACGAACGGCTGAATCTTGGGAGAATAGTGTTTTTAGGGCTTGGGATTATCATATGAAATTTCAGGAATTATGGAAAGACCGGGACGAAGGAATCAAACCACGATTGATCCCAATTGAGTCAATCAAACAGAAATCCTAGGGAGGTGAGGCTTGACAGAGTTAATTAAAGGCGATGCACCTATTTTTATTATTCTCACTTATGCGGCGGCTATGATGGCGGTAGTAGCCGCTCAACTTAATTACATTGAACGTTTAGGTCTATCAAAATTTTCTCTCTTTCCTCCTCTCGAGAAAATCAACATGTTTAGCTTTGGTCTTATTGCCTTTGTCTGTTTCTTAATCAATCAGCTTTTAGCACTTTTGAACATCGCCTTTCAAACGCACTTTCTTGATGTGCCTATTGTCTGTTTATTCTTATTAGAAAATGGTTTCGTAATATCATGGATTGTCTGGATCATCGCAGCGAGAAAAGAATACAATTAGCAATACAGTTCTAAGCTCAAAGTCTATCCCCTAAGGCCTCTCGAAATCACCCATTTTTCTATTGTAAATCCCGATCAACTCCATCCTTGTCAACAATTTTGTAAAAGAGAAGATCTTTTTTGGAGGCCTGGAAATAATATCATGTTAGATGTTGCCAGGCCTCGTCGCCCCGTGCTTATACAGATGCTCGATGTAGCCAATGTCCACCTTCTGAAACAAGCGGATTGGCGGAAAAGGAGAATATAACATGTCGATGTCTCTCTGCTGATGCCGGAACACTCTGCGCAAATCCGCTGTGGAACATTCCCCCACTTCTTCTCTTGCTCGCTTGAAAAATCCCCACAGATTTTCCTTGACTCCTCTGCATTCTGAAGTAAATTATAAGTACAGGCATATTCAATTGACAGCGAAGGCTTATTTTGTGGTAGAGAAACATCTGCTGAATCTTGCTATGAAGAATACTCGGCAGTTAATGAGATAAGAGGTATACTCACAATGTCGGCCTTAAGGCCTAATTTGTCGATGAGTTTTCTTTAACCCATTTTGTAATCGAGGAAGGAGGAACAAATGTTTTTAGCAAAAGACAAAGCCGTTTGTCTGTTACTGATAGTTCTTTCCTCTTTTTTGGTCTCGACTTCAATCTTTGCGGTGGACAAAAGAGATCTCGGTCCAATCGAAAAGGCAAATCTCCAAACCAATACCATCTCTTCGGAAACTCAGGATGAGAAGGATGTCCCCACTGTCGAAAACATGCTGAAGGCAAAGCAAGCCGGAGATTTGGAAAAAGCCACCAGAATCCAGGCTATCCTGAATGAAGAAGCAAAGAAGTTCTGGCGATCTCCGGGTGGTGATGAGATTGTAGTTGAATCCCCATATCCTATACCTCCGCAACGTGACAATGCATTTTACAAGTCCTATCTGTGGGATAACGATCACTGCATATGCAGGGGTCCGGTTTCTGGGGGAATATCCGTCGATTATGATACCAGTGGAAACGTGTATGCAGTTAGGTGCACAACTTGGAATGGCGTAGCTAATGCTTCCATCAAAGTCTACAAATCCACTGACGGTGGAAAAGGGTGGTCTGAGTTAACCAGCTTTGCCTCGGTGCATAGTTATTCCTACCCCGTGGTTTTGACAGGAAGGACCGGCAATAAGTTGTATGTCTTCTATTTGTATTCATATCAAAATGGAAGCATCAGAGTGCACCGTTATGACCAGAGCGGAATGCAGGAAGGCACTTATGATGTTAAAGTGGACACGGATACCATTACCTATTTTTCAGCCTGTGTAGACTACGAAAATGGAAACCATCTTATGGTGGCTTATCAGAAGGAGGTAACAGGGGATGCTACCCCCAACCTCTACACCATTACGTCCGCCGATTATGGGGAGACCTGGAGCAATGAGGGATTGGTATGGGGCGATGGGGCTCATCCGGACATTGCTTACGGCAGGAATGGATATGTTTATCTGGTATTCGAGCAGACCATCGGAGGAGACTATGAAATCATGTTTATCAGGAGCACGGATTATTGCTCTCCCGGCTCGTGGGAATACATTCAGCAGCTTACTTTCGATTTTTATGACGATGATAACTACCCCAAGGTGGCAGCGCTTCATACCCTGCCTGATAGCATACCTTACGTTTGGGTAGCATATAACCATGAGAACCCGGCTGGCACAAATATCGACTTACGATATGCATATAGCTGCAATGGGGGGGAGTTCTGGTCCAAAAACCATATTCTGGATAGCTCCACCGTCTTTCATGAGATGGCGTGTGATCTGTGGACGAAACGGAGCCCGGGTTATTCTTACGTAAATGTATGCTACTTTAAGGGCAGATATGTTCACCCCTTCCCCCACGGGCACATTTTCTACGGACGGGTCAGTTCGACGAATCCGACTTACTGGGGATGGCTCTTCGAGATAAGTAACCACTGGCCGACTCAGTCCGAAGATGGGAGAAAAGTATGCCAGGGCACTTATGCTCAAGGCAATTGTGCTATTATGTATGCCGGCAAGGATCCGGATGACCCTTTCGGAGATAACTTCCAAAATCTTTGGTTCGACAACAGTGCATGGCCCACAGATGTAGAGGAGGAGATGACAGAGGGAGAGGTACCAGCGAGATTTTCTTTGTCGGCTAATTATCCTAATCCCTTCAATCCAGTTACCAGAATTCAGTATTCAGTAGGCAGTAGGCAGACCCACCCACTCCCCATTACCTTGCGAATCTATAATGTTCTGGGGCAGTTAGTGAGGACTCTGGTGAATGAGCCAAAGGAGCCGGGAAGTTATGAGGTGATATGGGATGGAAAAGATGAAAATGGGAATGAGGCTGCTAGTGGGATATATTTTTACAGACTTCAGGCAGAAGATTTTACTAAGGCAAAGAAGATGTTGCTACTCAAATAAATACCTATTAGCAGATTGGTATGAGGAAGAAACAAAAAGCGGAGAGGCTGACTCCTCTCCGCTTTTTTTGTGCTCGCTGAAAAATTCCCACCCTTTATTTATTAGTGCCTTGACTTTAAAAAAATTTTGTTTTCTTTACCAATTAAAAGGAGATAAGATGAATTGGACTTTTGCTTTGGCAATTTGGGGGGCATTTTTATCGACAACTCTTGCAGTTCTCAAAGTTTTGGAGTTTAGAAGGGATAGAGGAAATATTAAAATCACAGTCAAGGGTAGTTACAAAATTCTTCCTACGACAAAGGCATACGGTAACAGGCCCCTTGTAGTGATTACGGCCGTAAACAAAGGAAGAAGACCAGTAACACTTAAGGGGGCTGCTTTGTTATTGCCTCGAAAAGAGGGACATCTAATATGTATCGACAGCATGACAGCCGGAAGGTCGGTTGAGTTGACTGAAGGAAGATCTCACGACTATTTGATGTTTGAAGATGATGTAAAAAACCAGTATGGCCTAACACCGGCAAAATATGTAGCTTGTGTTTGGGACGCGACTGGAAGATACCATTGGTCTCATGGTATCCTCAAAAGGTTCTTAAAACTTCATCGAATGAAATAGTCCGAATGAATTCTACTATAAGTCTAATTTCCCACTTTGTCTAAAGTGGGAGATTCTTTATTTGAAAGCTTCCTTTCAAGAAAAAAGGACAGCCCTGGTGGCTGTCCCTACGATAATCTTTTCCAGTCATTGAAATCTTCTGAGACCTTTTCAGATGCTTAGAGTAATACTATCTTAGATATTGCCAGGAGTCGTCGCCGCGTGCTTATAGAGATGCTCAATGTACCCTATGTCCACCTTCTGAAACAGGCGGATTGGCGGAAAAGGAGAATACAACATGTCGATGTTTCTTTGCTGATGCCGGAATACTCTCCTGAGATCCGCTATGGAACATTCCTCTAATTTTTTGCCCAGATCGACCATGAGCAATAGAGGAACTCTGGCGTTGGGCATGCCGTCCAAATAGACCTGACCCGGGAGGGAGGTAGGAGCGTAGAGAGCGAAATCCGAGCGAACAGGCTCTGATTTTAAGGATTCCTCCGATTTCAACTCAACATCATAATAGCATTTTTCACAGAGTATATCCTTCAGGCCGGCAACTCTATCTGTGATTTCATCCTCATAGATTAACGCCAACTTCTTTACGTGGACGCTTGAGCGATATATATCCCGAAACGCAAAAGCATGTGCCCGGCATTCTTCTCGCACAGGTGTCTTGTGCTTTTCACACATCTGCTCTAAGGCAAGGTTAAATGTGCTTGTCTCCTCACAAAGGTTAGCAGATTCTGCCTTATCCAACTTCTTGATGTTTTCGAGGATACTATCACATTCAGGTCCAAGGGAGGGTGACATCTCGGCAAGCGCTTTTATCTTCTTTGCCACACAATTCAGATGTGATGTGAGTTCCTCTTTAACAGGAGGAGGCATTTCTGATCCCGCACGTTCGCCCGAGACTCCTGCCACCGAGGCAAAAATCGTGGGAAGCGGTCGAAGCAATTGAAAGGGCACAACAGAAGCCCTAAGTGAAAAAAGGATGGGTTGCATTGTCTTAATCTCCTTCCTTTAAGTTTGACTTCATCTTGTATTCGCCGAAAATTTTTGTCTCAGAACCACTCTATGTCCGCTATCTCCAGTAAGACAACAACTTCGCAATTGAAGTAACAGAGAAAGCTGGCCTACTTGCACTTTTTTTTCTTCACTATTAATATATCGGTTGACAAATATGAATCAAAGTATTATTTTAAGGTGAATGCGTATAATAATTCATATCTGATATTTGTTTTTCATATTGGTAAATGTTTGAACAGAAGGTTTACACTTTAGTAATCTTATGTTTTAATGCAAATTATTTGGACCTGTCAGTGCTAAGTGCTTGCGGTTCAAAGTAGTTTCAATGGAAGATTTGGAGAAAAAAAGGAATTTTTCTGTGTCAGGATAGGGGTTCCGATACCTCGGCGAATTGTTTATATCACCCTCCCCTAACCCCTCCCATCAAGGGAGGGGAAAATTGAAAGTAAATTCCCTTTCGTGAGGGAGGGACAGTTAGAGTGGGGGAAAGAAATAACCGAATTCTGGAGGAAAAGATGGAATTACAAACCTTACGCGGTTTTTACTGGGCTGGGGTGCATGGTAGTTTCTCGAAGGCAGGAAAAACGCTCAATATAGGGCAGTCCGCCATCAGTCATCAGGTAAAGTCACTGGAGGAGGAGTTGCATGTCAAGTTGTATCAAAGAGAAGGGCGCGGTATCTCTCTGACTCCTGAAGGGAAGATCCTGGTGGCTTATGTGGACATAATCTTGCAAACCCTGGATAACATAGAGACTCATTTTGCTGATCTTTCAGATTCCTCGGAGGGGACTGTCAATCTTGCCGCCTACCGAGGTATAATGCAATACAAACTGCCTGCGATTGTGCAAAATTTCAAAAGAAAAAATCCGGAGATTCGCCTGGTGATTTTGCAGAAGACCCTTGATTCCGAGGTCTTAGATATGGTCTCCTCGGGCCACATCGACTTCGGCATAACCTCTTCCTGGAACGACTTTACAGATATATCCTTCTTCGAAGTCTGGACATACGACATGTTCCTATGCGTGCCCGGTAATCATCGGTTAGCCGGGCGACGAAAGGTTGCCTTAAAGGAGATTGTTCGCGAACCGTTGATATTGTATGAGCGGGAAAATTCCATTCACAAAAGAATCGAAAGAATCTTTAAAGAAAATAATTTGAGTTACAATATCGTCATCGAGACCGGCGGAGCCACCGTCATTCAGGAGTATGTGAAAGTTGAACAGGGAATCTCAATTGTTTCTGGGCTGGTAACACAGGCTAAAGAGGATCAATTATTATCATATATTCCGGTCACAGAGCATTTTGGCAAGCTCGGATACGGTATAGCTATCAAAAAACGCAAATACCTTTCCCTACCAGTGAGAAAATTTCTCCAGGAGATTGGATTAGGTGAAGCTTTGGCCAGTCAAAATTGGAAAATCTGACTATCAACTCAAAGTGGCGGGTGCGAGGATTATATGAGCACGAGTATTCCCTTTCCTTTAAAAGGATGAAACATATAATAAAAATCAGAATATCACTGCCAGAGATCTTTTAGTTTGGGATTTAAGGCGTCCCGCTCTGCGGGACGGATTAAATCCTCAATAATCAAGCGTTTGGAGTTCAGGTCCCGTTGGTGAAGAACACCAACGGGAAGCAGGGAACAGCGCGTAGCCAAGGGTTAATCCCTTGGCTGGCAAGCCCTGAAGGCTTGCCTACGCGAATCTTTGGAAAAAATCTGGGGAGATGTTATTTTATGGGTTACCTGGCAGATCTATCAGTTCATTGAGGAAAGCAACTGCAAAACAAACATAGCACTGTTGTCGGCGGCTACTTTGAAAAAGTGGCTCAACTCCTCTTGAGCGGTGCTGGATCCGGAGCCACCAGCTAAATCCGAACAGCTCCTGATTACCAGAATGGGAACTTTGTTTATATTCGCCACCTGAACCACCGCCGCAGATTCCATATCCACAATCTGGGCATCAAGCCTCTCTTTAAGCCACACACTTTTCTCCCGCTGATCGATAAACGAATTTCCACTGGCTCCGATTCCGCCAACCCTGACTTGCGGAATTCTTTCTCCTATTGACTGAAATCTATCCCTTACTTCCTCAGCAGAAATCTCAGCTATCTTAAATAAGTCTCTGTCAACCGAAAAGAACATGACATATCTTTTCTCAGATTCGCCAGGCATCACCACAACGAGCGATTCGGGGGAGAAGCCATCTTTGTTATAAATTCCATAATCATGAGTGACCCAGTTTTCAGGGATCACAACATCCCCGATATGGTTGGCTGAATCTATGCCTCCGCAAATTCCGGTGAAGATTATCTTTTCAGGAGA
>JAGMBK010000008.1 GCA_023129805.1 Candidatus Zixiibacteriota bacterium
CTTTGGTATGGACAAAAGATCATTTCTGGTGATTATGGGGGCATTGGGGTCTGGAGCCCAGGACCAGTGGATGATCATGGCTTTGCCTAATACCAATTCCCTGGGCAAAGGTCCCCAATAGCGAGAATCAGCACTGTTGTCTCGATTGTCCCCCATCATAAATAGATGACCTTTAGGCACCTTGAAAGGTCCAAAATTGTCCCGGGGACCTCTTTTTGGGGAGCGGGTGCCAGCGTTAGTATATTTAGCGAAAGGAGAGTCGGGGAATCTTTCTCCATCAACATATAACACCTTGTTTCTTATCTGGACAGTCTGTCCTTCCACCGCCACGCATCTTTTTATATAGTTCACCTTAGGATCACGGGGATACTTAAAGATCACAATGTCACCGGGCTTTGGTTCCCTTAATGCGGGGAGATGAATGGGCAAAAGAGGGATCTTGGCGCCGTAGATGAACTTATTAGCCAAAAGAAAATCACCTATCAGAAGTGTATCCTCCATCGAGCCGGAAGGGATCTTGTATGCCTCCACCACCGAACACTTGATGATCAACGCCAAGATCAAAGCTATGCCAAAAGATTCAATATACTCTCTCAGCACAGTTAGCGCAGACTTCTTTCTTCTATCAACTTTCTCTTTTTTCTTTTTGAACACAGCTTTTCCTCCGTCTTTGGTTGCAATGGACTCTTTTTTCTATACGCAATGGCTCAAGGCTTGTTTTGAAAATATTTCCCGACAACTACAATCAAGCGGCCAATTGAGGGAATCTGGTATTGACTTCATTGGAGAAATGTTGTATAATTGCCTGAAAGCCAAAACTAAAAGGCAACTATGGAGAAACTTATTTACTTAGACAGCGGCGCAACCACCTTTCCAAAGCCCGAGGAAGTCTATGTCGCCATGGATCAGTTCTTCCGCTGCTGCGGAGTCAACCCGGGTCGGTCGGGATACGATCTCTGCATGGTGGCGGGGTCCATGGTGGAGGAAACCCGCAAGCTTCTTACCGAGTTCTTCAATGGTGGAACCGATCCCAATCGTCTGATCTTTGGCTACAACGCCACGGATGCTTTGAATCTGGCGATCTTCGGTTTGCTTAAGGAAGGCGATCATGCCATCACCTCCAATATAGAACATAATTCGGTCATTCGGCCACTCTACCATCTTTACAAGTATGGCGGCGTCGAAGTCGATTACGTTCCGTTTGACGGTCAGGGATTTTTGAATCCCGACGAGTTTGCCCGGCGTTTCAAAAAGAATACTAAGCTGGTTGCAATCAATCACTGTTCGAATGTCATTGGCACCGTGCAGCCGGTTGGAGAAATCGGCAAGCTCTGCCGGGAACGTGGAGTTACCCTATTGGTCGACACCGCCCAATCCGCTGGCAAGATTCCGGTAGATATGGAAAAGCTGAATATCGACGTTTTGGCCTTCACCGGTCACAAGTCTCTTATGGGACCGATGGGCATCGGCGGGCTTTATGTTCGCGAAGGCGTCGAGATCCGGCATACCCGCGCCGGTGGTACAGGCGTGCGCTCGGCTGTCCCCACTCATTTAGACGAATACCCATACCGGCTCGAGTACGGCACCCCAAACCTGCCGGGAATAGCGGGCCTCAATGCCGGTGTCAAATGGGTGCTTAAGGAAGGGATGTCGAAAATCCACGAACATGAATTGAAGCTTCTGCATATGTTGAGGGATGGGCTCCGGGAGACCGAGGGTGTGACCTTATACTGCCAGGACAATCTTGCCAATCATATCGGCATTCTCTCATTCAATGTGGAAGGGCTGGAGGCAATGGACACCAGCACCATGCTGGACGTCGACTACAGCATAACCTGCCGCACCGGTTTACACTGCGCTCCCCTGGTGCATAAACAGCTCGGGACCGACAAGATTCATGGAACGGTGCGATTCGGGTTAGGTCCATTCAACACCGCCGAGGATATCCAAGCCGCCATCAAAGCTGTGGGGGATATAGCTCGCATTCGTCAAAAACAGAAGGCCTATTGACTTTTGATATTGACTTTCTAGGTCGACCTTTCTGGTGTCATTTTTCCTTTCTCTCAATCACCAGGGCGTCGGCGACCACCTCGGATATGGTCTTGACCTCTACTCCCAGCTTATATTCGCGGTTTAGCTCGGTTAGCTGGTCGATGCAATTGTGACAAGGGGCAACGACGATCTGGGCGCCGGTCATGCGGATCTGATCCGCCTTGATCTTGCCTGTCTCCAATCTTCTCTTGGCGTATCGGGTCATGGCTAACTGACCTCCACCGCCACCACAGCAGTAATTCTTCTCGCGATTGGGGGACATCTCAACGAAGTTGGTGACCGCGTTCCTGAGAATAAAGCGTTGCTCTTCGATGATGCCACCCAGGCGAACCAGGTTGCAGGGATCATGGAGCGTCACCGACTTCTGATTGCGTGAGGGATCCAACTTGATGCGTCCCTGTTGGATATAATCAGCGATTATTTGTATGACGCTTTTGACCTCGAATCTGTCCTCGGCAGCCAGCCACTCGGGCGCTTCCCAGCGATTGGAATTATAGCCATGACCACATTCGCCCAAGATGAGTGTCTTTGCCCCCAGCTTGACCATTGATTCGCGCAGGCGCGATGAAAGTAAGCCCGCCGCTTCATCATCGCCACTGTAAAGGCCATAGTTGGTAACGTCATAGTAGTCGCCCGATACGGTCCAGCTCTCCTTCGCGGCATAGAATATCTTGGCAGTCGCCAAAAGAGATAACGGGAAGAATTTTGGCTCGCGCGGGTTGACCGTGTAAAGAAGCTCCGCTCCCGGCTTATCGACCGGCAGATGCGCCTCAGGGTCACCGACCTCCATCTGCAGCTCTTCGCTCAACCACTGGAGTGTATCGAGCCACTCCTCCCGGGGAATGCCCATGTTATTGCCCTTTTCCACAGCAGTGGTCACCGTTGATTGTAGACCAGGTGGAACGAGGTCGATGGAAGCCAGGGTGGTTCTTGCCATGCGGATTAGACGTGTTATGTTAATCCCCATGGTGCAGTTGAGCGCGCAACGTCCACATAGTGTGCAACGTCCGAAGAGCGAATCGACCCAGCGCTCAACTATCTGGCTATCCAATGCACCATTACCTTCACTCCCTTTTGCCAATCCGCCCAGCACGGTTGAAAGCTTTCTGAATACCGAGGTGACGAGCTTAAGTTTGTAGGCCGGGATAGCTTCAAGCTCTTGGGTAACTGAATAGTAGTGACAAGAATCGGCGCAAAGGCCGCAATTGACGCATGACTGCAGGTTGGCAACTGCCTTGTGGTCAAGCAGCCGCCTGAATGATTGCAGGGCCGATTCCAGTTGCTCTGGTTCCAGCTGTCGGATATGCTCTAGATAAGGATCTTTTAGATCTTGTTCGGATGCCATATGCTAAGCTTTCTTTGAGGGATGAGGAAGGACACCTCTTTTTCCAAAGAAGACACCGAAGAGAACACGGGAATAAAAAAAGAAAGCGCAGTGACGAAGCTTTCCGAATGGGATGTAAACAAAGATGATGATGGCAACGGCGAGAAACGGAACCAGCGTGGTTTCTGCGAGAGTTGCGGCCAGGGCCGACAACAACAGAAGGTCGACAAGAACATTGGCCAGATAGTCATCACCGCCGCTGAGGAATCTCATATGTGGTTGAAGTATTCTCTTAAGTAACAGTGCCACTCCACTAACTACGCCAATGACCAATAGTATCCGTACTGCCTGCAGCAACGTCGTAGGAAGCGAAATACGCAACAGGACCGTTGCCAAAAACAGCATTGCGATCAGTATGCCGACGTGGTACAGGATGCCACCTATATAAGTCCAAATATGTTCGGCAGCGCTTTCTTTCTCCCAAGGCAGCATGCCTGGCCCGAAAGCATACACAATGCCCGCAAAGCTGCTACCCTGTGGATGCGCGTATGTCGGTCTCCGGCCGAAGGCGAAAGTTCGCATGACCGTCACCGTGAGAACGACGAGGCAGAATAGCACCGAGGCTACCACACCCAGTTTCAGTACCGCAAACAGAGACATTTGGTGAACCTACACGCAGCCGTCCGGTTTAGGCAGACCGGCAATCTTGCAGGCCCCCTTGGCAGGACCTGAGGGGAACAGTTCGTAAATGCGGCGCAGAGGCAGGCCGGTGGTCTTACAAATGGAGCGAACCATCGGTGCCAAGTTGGTTTCCACGTAGTGGTTCCGAATGAACTCAATGACCGCCCAGTGCTCCGGAGTTAGGTTATCGATACCTTCTGCCGCTTTGGCTAAAACTTCCGCAACCTGCTTATCCCACTGATTGGGATCTGTTAGAAACCCCTCTTCGTTAAGTGTTAGCTTCTTGCCGCTGACATCGAGATGAGACATAAGCATACCTCCTCCGATTGAATAACCTGAGCGGAAAGATAATACAAATCGACCTGTTTTGCAAGGGAATTTGGATCCCATAAATATGAAGAGTACCGTTTCAGCACAGAGTGATTTAATTGAGAGTTCGAGCCTCACGGAAGTTTGATGAGAGTAAAGTCGAGGCCCACAAGAGAAGGGTTCGGAAATCGTCCGCCAATCGCTTCATCATTCTCTTGACAAAGGGCCGTTTATTCTGTATACTCGATTGACGCAAAGATTTCCTTGCCGTCAATGAAAAAGGGAGATAAGCGAGAGAAATAGAAATAAGGTATGCTCGGTTGTTACGTCTGAATCTGTACTCATCCCCACCTCCAGAGTCTTATGGGCATAAAGGAAGAAGAGGCCGGGAAGCTCAAAGAAGAGATCAAGAAGTCATATAAAGCCAATCTTTTAGGTGCAGTCAGAATAAGTTTGGGTTTTTACAATACAGAAGAAGATGTAGATCGGTTAATCGAAGCGCTTCAGACGATTTCAAAAAAGGAGTATAACGGAAAATATAAACTCGTCCCCAGATTAGGCGAATATCTTCCAGAAAATTTCTGCTTCAATTATCAGAATTATTTTGATTTTTGAGTTTTCGTGAGGCAAGGTGTGCAGGGGCGTTGCTCTGTCATCGCCCAAATTGGGCGGACACGGAGGTCCGCCTCTACATGAGTTGGTTTATGATAGCTTAAGGAAAAAGGCCGAGATTTATGAACGTAGGGGCGATGCTCTGTCATCGCCCCAAAACTGAGCGGACACGGAGGCCCGCCCCTACATGAGCCCAAATTGGGTGGACAAAGGACTATCCATAGTAGGGAATGATAACAATGTGTAAATGTCCACACAAGAAAAGGAAGAATAACCTTAGACTAAAAGGATTTGATTATTCCCAATCGAATTACATTTATTTTGTCACTATTTGTACCATAAACGCGTTAACACCATTTACCAACCCAGAAGTAGCACATGGCATACTTGATTCACTGAATTATCTGCGAGAAAGAGAGAAAATTTCTGTTTATTGCTATTGTCTAATGCCTGATCATCTGCATTTGCTTATTTCATTGCCAGAGAGTTCCGTAAGTTTGTCTGAAGTGTTGAAGAGGTTTAAGAGTTTTACCACCAAAAGATATAGGGAGATTACCACAAAAAAGAGGCTTTGGCAAAGAAGTTTTTATGATCATATTGTGAGGAGAGAAGAAAATCTAAGCCAAATATGTGAATACATTCTGGCTAATCCTGTAAGAAAAGGTTTGGTAGATGATCCTGTTAAATATCAGTATTCAGGATTGCTAGATCCATTGTCAGTGTAACTTATAAAGGCGGACGCGGAGGTCCGCCCCTACAAAACAACCATCCAGTTCAAAAGGAGAAAGATATGTGGTTTACCATCATCTCAGGTTTGGTCATTTTGATTTTCATTCTCAGCGGCATAAAGATTTTTGTGGATGTGAAACGAAAGAAATCCAAAAGTTTCGTCATAAAGGAGGGGATAATTCTTTTTGCCATCCTCATGGTTTTAATAATACTTGACACCAGATTTGTAAAAGAAGGCAAGATCAAAGAAAAAAGTGCAGAAATGATCGAAGGTAAAGCGCAGGCTACAATAAAGGAAGAACGAGAAAGAAAACTTCTATCTCAGCTTCAAGATTACACAGGTGAACTGAGTGATACCGACAAGCCACAGGTGCGGCTGTTTTTGAGACAAGGACTGGAGCATAGAATAAAAGAGGGATATCCCGAAGCTTTGGAGATCTTCAGGCAAGCATTAGATTCGAATCTTACCGATGAGGAAAGACTTGCTTTCTTCATATTGATGGGCAATTGTGAAGCCTATCTCAAAGAATATAACTCGGCTATAAATTATTATTATCAAGCAGAAAGGCTCAGTAGGGAGACAGGCAGTGATACCGCCTTGGGGGTGGTCTTTTCCAACCTGGCCTTAGCTCATCGGTTGGAAGAAGAGCCAGATGGTGCCCTGGAGAACTATTTTAATTTATTGGAACTTTTCAGAAAAATGGGCAACAGCTCCGGCGAAAAGAATACCTTAGCTAACATAGGCTTCATATATCAGATGAAAGGCAATGTGGACAGCGCTTCGGTTTATCAAAAAAGATCTCTTGAAATACCTGGAACAGAAACCGAGCTTTTGGCTGAGGCGGCGCAGATGAACAATCTGGCTTTAACCTATAAATCTGAGGGCAAGCTGGATACAGCCCTGGCTCTGCATGAGCATGCACTTGTGCTTTTCCAGAAAGCGGGTTACAAAAAGGATCAGGCAAGCGTTTTAAGCAATATTGGTTTGATTTATCAAGAGATGGGGGATTCGGAAAATGCCCTGAAATATCACCAAAAAGCTTTTGAGATAGACAGCACCATTGGCGATGTTATGGGTCAAGCTGGTGACCTTACCAATATCGGCTCAACCTGGGAACAGGAGGGGGATTTCTCCAAAGCAAAAGAATTTTATCAAAGTGCGCGTTCTCTTTTTGAAAAAATTGACGCCAAAAGGGAGGTTGAGTTTGTTCGGGACAACATCCAAAGGGTGGAGAAAAAGTTAAAAGAGTAAAAAGATTCAAATCATATGAACCGTATGAAGAGGCTAAAATCTTTGGGCGGGATAGTGTTGCGTCCCCCGGGGAGACGATGATCTGTTAAAGATAGGGCAGGGCAAAAAGCCCTGCCCCTGTAGTTTATTAACCGCGCTATACCCTAAAAATAAGACTTTTCTACACCGGATTCATAGAGTATATTTATCTAGTCTAATTTCAGAGTGGTGCAGGCGCCAGATGATGATTCGGAGGACAGAGAAGAAAGGGATCAGCTCATTTTTTTTCGACCCTTCCATTTAAGGAAAGTACAATGGACTATTCACAGAAGATATTGCTAATCCAGCTGCGTCGAATCGGAGATGTTCTCATGTGCACCCCGACTTTGCGTGCACTAAGAGAACATTTTCCGAAAAGCTACATTGCTTTCCTCACCGAAAAAGAGTCCTCTGATCTTCTAACTTTAAATCCCTATCTGGATGAAGTAATCGTTCTGGAGAGGGGGAAATACAGAACCCCTTTCTACTCCCTTAAAAAGATCTGGCAGATCAGGAAAAAGCGGTTTGATCTGGTGATAGACTTTCTGGGCAATCCACGAAGCGCCTATATTTCCTTTCTTTCAGGGGCTAAGCGTAGAATCGGGTATGATCTTCCCCTGCGGAGATTTTTCTATAACGTGATCACAAAAAATGATGGCAGGCGTAAATATGCGGCTGCCCGCAAACTGGATACATTGAAAGCGCTGGGGACGCAAAGCTGCGATTTGAAACTCGATTTTTTCGTTCCGGATGAAGCTGGCATTTTTGCGGAAAGGTTTTTTAAAGAAAATGGACTTGACCAAGATAATCTGATTATTTCCATTTCTTCTACCAGCCGCAGGCATTTTAGACGCTGGTCTTTGGAAAGATTTGCCCGACTGGCTGATTGGCTGGTTTCTGAGTTTAAGGCTACGGTTATGTTGGTCTGGGGTCCAGGTGAAAGGGAGGTGGTGGAAAAGGTGAAAAATCTAATGAAAGAAAAGCCAATAATTTCCTGGGAGACAGAAAATCTTTTTCAGTTGGGTGCGGTTCTTAAAAAGTGCGATCTTCACGTTGGAAATGATAACGGCACCAAGCACATTGCCGTGGCGATGGGAAAGCCCACCATAACCATCTATGGACCCCATGATCCGGTAAGTTGGACCTATCCAGACTTTTCCCGGCATAAATTTTTGAAAAAAAAGGTGGATTGCCCCGACTGCAATAGAATTAAGCATAAATGTACAGAGCTTTCCTGCCTGAACCAAATCACTGTGGAGGATGTTCAAAAAGTCTTCCTTCAACTTCTGAGAGATCTGGAGAAAAACGAAGAGAGAAGATTTGTCGAAAAAAGCCAACATCTTGCAATTGATTAATGTAAGGTGGTATAATGCCTGCGCCCACTATGCAGTCAGTTTATCTTATGCCTTGAAAAAGAGAGGGCATAAGGTGATAGTAGCCGGGGATCCTCACAGCCCACCTATCTTGAAAGCTAAAGAACTCAAGCTTTTAACGTATGAAGATCTTTTCTTAAGCTACACCAGTCCCTGGATGATAGCCTATAATATAAAAAGAATGAGGGAGTTGGTGGAGAAAGAAAGAATCGATATCATAAATGCACACAGGGGAGAAGGTCATCTGATAGCCGCACTTGCCAGAAGCTTTTTCAAACGGAAAGTCCCCCTGATAAGAACCAGAGGGGACGTAAGAACGCCTAAAGCTAATCTTCTCAATCGTTACCTGAATAATAAACTCACAGATAAGATCATCACCACCTGCCAGATTCTGAGGGGAAGTTATATAAAGAATCTGAAGATACCGGAAGGTAAAGTGATCAACATCGGCGTGGGAATAGATCATGATTTCTTCTCACCAAGAGATAGTGATAGGATGTGGATAGAAAAATTAAGTATCCCAAAAGGAGGTTTGGTGGTGGGAATCCTGGGAAGACTTTCTCCGGTGAAAGGGCATAAATACTTTATTCAGTCGGCAGAATATGTTTTAAGGCAGATCCCCCACATTATATTCGTCATCTGCGGAGAGGATGCACAGATAAGTGCAAAGGAGCTGAAAGAGACGGTGAAAAAGAAGAAAATAGAAAAGAATTTTCGGTTCGTGGGAAAGGTAAAAGATGTTAGAGAGATTATCTCCCTTTTTGATGTAGGAGTGGTCTCATCGGTGGGATCGGAGACCATCTGCCGGGTGGCTTTAGAATATATGTCCATGGGAAAACCAGTGGTGGTAACCGGTGTTAATGGCATCCCAGAGGTGGTGGACGATGGCATTAACGGTTTGGTGGTGGAACCAAAGAATGCACAAAAATTAGCTTTTGCTCTCATTGAATTGCTGCAAGATGAGCGGAAAAGGAAAAAATTCGGAGCAAAAAGCCGGAGTATTGTACTGGAGAAATTTACTCTAAATGTCTTTGCCCAAAAAACAGAAGAAACATATTTTAGCCTTTTGAGTTAACAATCAATCCTTGTGCTTTCATGATGTCGAAAGAGAAGTGGATAAAAGCGGCTGAGAAGAGTGTCTGGTTTTCCCTTTGTGGTTTTGCCTTTTTTTCCCCTTGGTCCGTTGCCGGAGCGCAAACTGCGATCACAGTCGGGCTTTTGGCATGGTTAGCTAAAATGCTTTTCTCAGGTAGAGTGAGTTTTGTCCGCACGCCCTTGAATCTGCCAATTTTCCTGTATGTAATTACCCTGGCGATCTCTGTCATATTCTCTCCCTTTAAGGCCCATAGCTTTTTAGCCTTTAAGGAGGAATGGTTGCTTCTGATCTTTTTTCTGATCGTAAACAATGTCAAGGAGGAGGCGAAAGTTGAGAAGCTCTTAACCATTTTTATTTCTATCTCCGTCTTGGTTGGACTTTATGCCATCTGCCAGCATTATTTCGGAGTGGATTTGTATCGGAACAGGTTGCTGGAGCCAAGAGGTGGGGTTTTCATAAGCCTGGGACTTTTTGGTCACCATCTCACCTTCGGCGGATATTACATGCTGGTATTTCTTTTGGCATCGGTTATCCTTCTTAATGCCAAAAGAGCGGGTGTTTTTAGAATTCTCGATTTTCTTGCACCCATAGTGTTAGGGTTCTCTTTGGTTTTCAGTTATGCCCGCAGTGCATGGTTAGGAGGGGTAATGGGCATCTTGACATTTGGTTTTCTCAAAGGCGGAAAATTTATCCTCTTTTTGGTCTTGGGGGTGTTTGTTCTTTGTTTGTTGATCTATGTGATCGAGCCTACCAGTTGGGACAGAATCAAGGAAATTGATTTTTCCAAGAATAAACCAGAGTCCACCAGAATTAGATTGTGGCAGACTTCGATCAACATGATAAAGGATAAGCCCATCTGGGGAATCGGTCTGGGCAACTTCGGCAAGTTATTCAACTGCTATAAGGTGGAAGGGATCTATGATACCACCTGTCATCCCCATAATGATTTTTTAAATGTGGCGGTCAACTCTGGTCTTTTGGGACTTTTGGCTTACCTGAGCGTGTGGGCGATCTTCCTTTATTCCACCATTAAGGTGACAATTAAAAATAGAAAAACTGGTTTCGGCAACTCCGTGCAAATGGGTGGGATAGTTGCCATCGTCGCCTTCCTCTTCGCCAGCCTGTTTCAGTGTTATTATACCGATGCGGAGGTGAATATGTTGATCATGTTCATCTTGGGGTTGACCACGGTTGTGAATCTCAAAGCCAAAGAGGAAAAACCTTGAGCAAGATCTCCTGTGTCATCATTACTTATAACGAGTCTAAAAACCTAAGAAGATGTCTTGAGAGCGTTAGCTGGGCAGATGAGATAATCCTGGTGGACGCATATAGCACGGACGATACCAAAAGAATCGCATCTGGGTTCACGGATAAAATCTACGACCTGAGGTGGGAAGGCTTTGGGCCAGCCAAAGAGTTTGGCAGAAGTCAAGCCTCGGGGGAATGGATACTTTCCGTAGATGCAGATGAGGTGGTATCAGAAAAACTGCGAGGTGAAATTCAAAAGATAGCAGAGTCTGAGGATTCTTTGGATGGATATTTCATTCCCAGAAGATCGAATTTCTTGGGCAGGTGGATCAAACACGGTGGATGGTATCCGGATCTGGTCATGCGATTTTTTAGAAAGGATAAAGGAAACTTCACCAACCGGTTGGTGCACGAAGAGGTAAAAGTTTGCGGAAGATCAGGACGTCTGAAAAATAATCTTCTCCACTATACCGATCCAGACTTTGATCATTATCTTGAGAAATTGAACCGGTATACCTCACTGGATGCCCTTCGACTTTACAAAGAGGGAAGAAAAGCTAAGCTTTTGGACATACTTTTCAGGCCACCGATCATCTTTGTTAAAATGTATGTTTTTGAAAGTGGATTCTTGGATGGTGTTCCAGGACTGATCTTATCCATCTCCTCAGCATTTCATGTTTTCTCCAAATATGTGAAACTCTGGCGTTTGAATCAAACAGATGATAAAAGCGGATCAAAAAAGAACTTAAGGGCTTGAAAAGAATCCATGCTCCATGATGGATGATGTCGTATATTTTATGTAAATGCTAGCGATTCCACCGACAGGATAAAATGAGAAAGCTCAAGATAACAGGAAAGGAAAGATTTTTGGTGATAAGAACCGATCGGATTGGAGATGTGCTCCTGTCCACACCAGTTCTGGAGGCGATAAAATCTCGCTTCCCGGAATCGCACCTCACCATGATGGTCTCTCCATATGCCGCAGACGTGGTTGAAAACAACCCCAATCTTGACGATGTGATAATTGACGATCACAAAGATCGTCACAAAGGAATCAAAGGATTTTTCATGCTGGTCAAAGAGGTAAAGGAGAGAGGATTTGATGTGGGCATCCTGCT
Organism: Candidatus Zixiibacteriota bacterium; assembly: GCA_023129805.1. Next base: position 11,813 of record JAGMBK010000008.1, read on the forward strand.
TCGACCCACGTTGAAACTGGCGCTTCTGCTTTTCCTTGGCGGAATAAAATACCGGATCGGAACCGGCTACAGGTTTTACCAGATATTTTTCAATCAGAAGGTTTATGTCCACAGAAAGATAAATCTGCGTCACGAGGCGGATTACAATTTTGATCTGTTGAAACCTCTGGGAATAGCACCACAAAAGATTTTTCCCAGGGTGTATCTTCACCCAGAAGAGGAGACGTTCGCACATCAAATTTGGGAGGAATTCAAAATCACACCAGAGGATACGGTGGTGGTGATTCACCCGGGAAGCGGCAATTCATCTCTGAATTTGCCAGCAAAAAGATTTGCCCAGGTTGCAGATGGACTCGTAAAAAAAGTCAACGCAAAGATAATCTTCACCGGGATGGAAAGAGAAAAAGGGGTGGTAGATTTTATAAAGAACGATATGGAGCATACCGCCATTGATTTGACTGGGAGGACGAGCCTAAGAGAGCTGGCGGCGGTTTTAAAAAATTGTGATGTGGTGGTCTCCAACAGCACCGGGCCCATGCACCTGGCTGTGGCACTGGATACTCCCACGGTAGCCATCTTCTGTCCCATCTTCGCCGCTGGTCCCATAAGATGGGGACCCTATGGAGAAAGACACCAGGTCATTCTGCCACCGGTTCCGGTCTGTTTTAAGTGCAAGCCCAAAAGCTGTCCTCATTATGATTGCATGGAAAAGATCAAAACGGAACAGATCGTTTCCAAAGTATGTGCTGTGTTAAAGGAAAAGAACAATGTCAGCAAAATTAAAACACCGAAAATAACTTAGCAGTGCAAAATCTCAGCCACACCAAAAGCGCAAAGTTTTCTAGCGTAGCTTTAAAGGCTTGATAAATCAAGCAACTATAGATAGAATTTTAGCTCGATGAATCGAGCAACTGCAGAATGGAGTTGCTTTGAAATCTGAAGAGGTGGGTGTAAAAACTGTCTGCGAGGTGAAATAAGTGAATCTGGCGGAATTCATCATAGGGGTGGAATCATTTAATGCCAACATAGATATTCTTCTCATCAGGAAAGGATACGAGTTTTCAGCCAAGGCTCACAGCGGGCAATATCGGGTATCCAGAAAGCCATATCTGGAGCATTGCCTGGAGGTGGCTTTCATCTTGGCAGAACAGCACCTGGATTCTGCCACCATCGCCGCGGGACTCTTGCATGACGTGGTAGAGGACACGGATGTGACCATCGAAAAGGTAGCTGAGGAGTTCGGGGATGAGATAGCTGACCTGGTGGACGGAGTCACCAAGATCGGAGAGCTTAAGTTCAAAAGCTTAGAAGAGGAGCAGGTGGAATATTTCCGGAAGATGCTCCTCTCCATGGCTGAAGACATCCGGGTGATCATTATCAAACTGGCAGATCGCTTGCACAATATGAGGACCTTAGATTCCCTAGATAAAGACAAGCAAAGAAAGATAGCCTCCGAAACCCGGGAGGTTTACGCTCCCCTGGCGCATCGTTTCGGAATGGCAAGGATAAAATGGGAGCTGGAGGATTTATCATTGAAATACCTTGATCCAGAAGCTTATGACGAATTGGTTAGGAAGATCAGTGCCAGAAGAGAGGATCGGGAGGCTTACATCCGGGAGATCACCGAGCCTTTGAAAAGGGAGTTAGAGAAAGCGGGGATAGGAGCGGAAATAATCGGTAGAGCCAAGCATTTTGATTCCATCTATCGCAAGATGAAAAAGAGACAGAAGCCCTTCGAGGAGATATATGATCTTTTCGCCATTCGCATAATTGTGGACTCAGAAGGGGAATGTTATCACGCTTTGGGCATGGTTCATACCCTGTGGATGCCGGTGGCTGATCGCTTTCGGGATTACATCGCTCTGCCCAAGTCCAACAGGTATCAGTCGCTTCATACCACGGTGATCGGCCCTCGGGGGAAAATGGTGGAGATACAGATAAGAACTCACGAGATGCACAGGACAGCTGATTATGGGATAGCGGCTCACTGGCTATATAAGGAAGGGCGAATGAGGCCAGATGAATCAGATAAACAGATGACCTGGCTGAGGGAGGTTTTAGAGTGGCAAAAGGATTTGACCAACCCGTCTGAGTTTTTAGAGTATCTTAAGATCGATCTTTTCCGGGATGACATCTTCGTGTTCACTCCCAAAGGAGAGTTGAGGCAACTTCCGAAAGGATCTACCCCTTTAGATTTTGCCTATGCAGTTCATAGCGAGGTTGGCAATCATTGCATTGGCGCCAAGGTGGACGGAAGGATGGTACCCTTAAACACTGTTCTTTCCAGCGGACAGGAGGTGGAGGTAGTTACCTCTCCACATCAGTCACCTTCCCAGGACTGGCTCAAAATCGTTAAGACTACCAGAGCGCGAAGCAAGATCAAACACTGGTTAAGACAGAAAAGGTATGAGGAGAGCGTCAGTTTAGGGAAGGAGATCTTTGAAAGAGAGTTGAAGAAACAACACCTAAGACCTCCCTCGGAACCGGAGCTTTCCGATTTAGCTATGGGGCTAAATTTTCATGACTCAGAGGCGATGTTCTTTGCATTGGGAAATGGAGTTGCCTCCATCAAACATATCCTCTCCACACTTGCTCCACCGGAAAAAGAGAAAGAAGTTAAACCCTCGGTCATCAGGAAATTCGTGGATAAAGCCAGAGGGGGTGCCAGGGGGATAAGAATTGGAGGAATGAGGAACATGATGTTTCGCTTTGCTCAATGCTGTCAGCCTGTGCCGGGTGAGGAGATCGTGGGATACGTCACCCGGGGACGTGGGGTCTCCATCCACCGTTCTGATTGCCCCAATGCGTTGCAGATGCTGATGGAGGATGAAAGAAGGATGGAGGTAAGGTGGGATGTGGGAGGTGATCAGTCTTTTTTGGTGAAGCTGGAGGTTTTGGTGGAGGATCGCAAAAATATGTTAAGGGACATCACCCAGGCTATATCAGATACTGACACAAACGTTCGAGGGGCGGAGATAAAGGGAGGGGAAACCACCGCCTCCGGAAACTTCATCGTCGAGGTAAAAAATATAAACCACCTCAACAAGACCATCAAAAAAATAAAAAAAGTCAAGGGGGTCATCCAGGTGGAAAGATCTAGAGGATTGGAGAGGATAGAGGAAACGCAAAAAGATGAGATCAAGTGATTTCGCGGTCAACCTGACTGAGGGTATCAGATGGCTATCTTTTCCCCCTCTGGATGCCTGTCCTTTCATTCTTCATGGTTTCGTCATCAAAAACCAAAATTTTCCTCCGGATACAAAAATAAAAGAGGTGGAAAAATTCTTGCATAAAATCACCTCACAGAAAAGGAGGCTCATCTCTCTTTCCCAGAAGCACCAGGACGAAGGTGTGATCATAACTTCAAAAGATAAACTCAAAAGAAGATACAAAGGAGATGCTCTTCTGACCGATCGAAATGATATCTTTATCTCCGTGTGGGTGGCTGACTGTTTGCCCATCTTTCTGGTGGAGGAGAAAAGAAGGGTGATAGGTCTGGTGCATGCCGGTTGGAAAGGAACACTTCTGGGCATTGCCCGAAAGACCATAGAAGAGGCAAAGCATCAGCTCGGTTGTAAGCCTGAAGATTTTACCGCATTGTTTGGTCCGTGCATCCAGAGCTGTTGCTATCAGGTCTCAGACCATGTGGCAATTCTGTTCGATGAGGAATGCGTAAACCGGGCTAAAGACGGCAAAGTTACACTCGATTTGATTTGTGCCAATATGAAACAATTGGTAAGTTGTGGAGTAAAAGAGGATAAGATATTTATCACCGGCAAGTGCACCTTTTGTGGCGAGGAATTGTTTTATTCATACAGACGGGAAAAAGGGAATGCCGGAAGGATGATCGGATTTATAGGATTGAAATGAAAATCATTTAGTTCACATGGGTTGAACTCTGATGGAGAGGAGTGAAGATGAAGAAAGGATGTTTTCTTTTATGGGTATTTTTTTTTCTTTTGCTTGGTTCTGAAGCTTGGGGTATAACCGGCTTAGGCATAGGGATAAAGGGGGGGATGATACAGAATTACAAAAATGATAATTTGGATTCTATCCCTACTCTGGGTCAGGACTGGCTTGAAAAGATGCCCGTGGTGGGAGTGCATCTTAAGATCGGGACCTTGCGCATAATTCATCTGGAAGCATCGGTAGAATATGCCTGGAAGGAAAAAGAGATCGTTTTTGAGAATCTCACCAGAGCAGATTTCTCCATAAAGGATCTATCCCTGAATGCCACCGCCAAGTATATGTTCTCTTTCCCGGTGCTGAAGCCCTATCTGGGAGCAGGTGTGGGGATGCACAAATTGGTTTACGGGATCTCCAATGAGACTTACTCCATATATGTGCCTGAAGATCAGAGTAGAGTGGGATTTCACGGGGTGGGAGGATTTGTCTTATCTTTTCCTGCCTCTCCTCTGGAGCTTCTGGCTGAGGTAAGATATACCTCCATTCAGACAAAAAACGAACCCACCCGCTATACCACCATCCTGGCAGGAGTGACCTTTAATCTTCCTTAAAATATGGGCCCTCTTCAAAATAGTTGCTTTTGTATGAACTTAGGTTTTCAAAATGTTCCGATGGATCCTGCGGACAACTTTATTAAGCAGAAGTTGACATATGGAAAATCGTATGTTATAATTTTGCCGTGTTGATCATAACATAGGAGGATGATCATGAGGAATACCCTTGTAATTGTTATAGTCGTAGTTCTTTTTTCAATTCCCTCTGCCTCGGCTCAATTTCTGGGACAGCTCTCTCCGGCGCCAACGTTGCATAAAGGAGATGCTTTGTTAGGTGCCTATCTGGGCGTTTATGAAGATGCCTTCTCCATATTCGGACAGGTTCGTTATGGAATAGCCAGATACCTTGATCTGGGCTTCAAGATGGGGATGATCGATCTGGACCCGGGATATGGTGAAAGCAATGCCGGTCTCACCATAGGCAGCGATGTTAAATACTGGTTCATGGAACAACGCACCGGCGATCCGCTGGATGTCTCCGTTGGAGCAGGAACGGAATATCTGAATGTATCAGATTATAGCCTTTTCTCTTTGGGGGGAAATGTTATTGCTTCTTATCAGATTAGATATGATGAAGCAAAGAGCGTTACCCCTTATGGTCGTTTGAACATAAGGTGGGAAAGGCAGAGCTTTGAAGGATCAGGGAGCCCGCCCCCGGGTTGGAAAAAGGGACCTCGAGACGATATGGGTGTGGCTTTAGCATTAGGGGCAGAATTGAAACTCCCATCAGGTCTCTTTCTGGTCGGCGAGTTGGAAATAGATGACAACGTGGGTTTCGTGGGTGGAGTAAATTACAGTATGTTTTAACCCTTTTAGCTAAAGAAGCCGAAACAAGCTCTGGATCACCAGAGCTTGTTTTTGAATAGTTCGACAAGCTCACAAACTTAAAGAGAGGGGCTTTGAGCCTGCTTGAAGCAGTCCTTTTGGGAATCGTTCAGGGTTTGACCGAATTTCTTCCCATATCCAGCTCCGGACATCTGGTTTTAGGTGAATTCCTGCTTGGGGTCAAATTTGATGATATAAGCTTTGAGGTGTTTCTTCATTTCGGGACTTTTCTCTCCGTGGTGATCGTTTTCAGACGCACTATATGGTCGATGCTCAAAGCAGTGTGGCTTAAAGCCGAATCAATTTTTGTAAGAAAAGTTGTATCATCCGATAGGGAGGATTGGCATCTGTTCTGGCTGATCATAGCCGGATCGATCCCTGCAGGGATAGCCGGAGTGTTATTTAAAAATTATGTGGAAAAAGGTTTTTCTTCTGTCCCCTTTGTGTGTGTGATATTGTTGGTTACCGGCACGGTTTTGATTCTCACCCCCTTCTTTGTAGCCATAAGAGGAAAACTAAATTTTGGTGATGCACTCATGGTGGGGCTGGCACAGGCTTTAGCCCTGCTTCCCGGCATCTCCCGTTCCGGTCTAACCATCAGTATCGGAATTTTCAAGGGGGTGGAAAGGTCAAAGGCGGCAGAGTTTTCGTTCCTCCTATCTTTGCCTGCAGTTCTGGGTGCATGTTTGCTTGAATTGAAAGATGTGCTAAGTCACACCAATTCAGGTCAGGATTTAAGGATTTATTTAATCGGTGCAGTCACCGCCTTTGTGGTAGGGTATTTAGCCATTAAATTTCTATTAAACGTGATCAGAAAGGGTAAATTTCAGTATTTTGGTTATTACTGTTTCGCGGTGGGGCTTTTCTTTCTTTTTTTCTTAAGATGAGTTTTTGGCCCGCAGGTGCGAATCATATGGTTCACACCTCAAGATAGAAAGGATTGGAGACAAATTCTTATCTTGTGTTCCTGCGGTGAAATTTGGTAATTCATCGATCTTGGGAGCATTAGTTGATTTGCGTAGCCAAGCTTGGTATGAGCTGGCCCACTTGGGCCTACGCGCTCAATATCGAAGGAAGCGGATTTAGTGCAAGGCATAACCGAAGGGCAGAATGAACTCCAACGCTGTGTTCCGCCTTCTTCATCCGGATAGAAAAATCGATAAGCCGATGCCAAAAAAGATCGAGAAAATCTTGATAATTCGTTTCAGCTCCTTAGGAGATGTGATTCTTACCACCCCGGTGATCGGTGTGCTGAAAACTAAATTTCCCCAATCCAGGATATTCTTTCTGACCAAAGCTCAATATGGCGATATATTAAGAAATGATCCCCGAATTTTTTCTTTGATAGAATTCGATCCAAGGGGAAGACATAAAGGGATTTCTGGTTTCTTCAAACTGATTGAGAAATTACGAACCTATGATTTCGATCTGCTGGTCGACCTCCATGCTAATCTGCGCAGTTTTTTTGTCCGCCATCCGACCAAATCGAAAATCAAACTTAAATATAACAAGCGCTGGCTATCCCGATTCTTGATGGTTCATTGCAAATTTTTAAAGATAAAAGCAATTCATACGGTGGATTCCTATATGAAAGTTTTAAAAAAGATGCAGATAAACACACCCGAAAAGAATCCCCTAATTTTCCTGAGCCGGGATGATGAGGAATCTTCAAGACTTTTTCTGCTTGAACAAAAGGTGGAAAAAGATGATATTGTGGTGGGAGTTCATCCAGGTGCAAGATGGCAGACCAAAAGATGGGATGAAGGGAAATTTAAGCAAGTCTGCCAGGATTTGATTGGCAGAGATAACTGCAAAATCATGTTGCTAGGCGATGCCGGAGACGAAAAGTTAGTTGAAAAGATAAAACAAGACTTGCCGAATGAAAAGGTGATCAACGCGGTGGGCCTGCCTTTGGGAAGATTCATGAGCCTGATCAGAAGGTGTGATTGTCTTATCATTAATGATTCAGGTCCCATGCACATAGCATCAGCCTTGCAGGTGCCGGTGGTGGCGATATTTGGTCCCACCCATCCAAAATTGGGTTTTTCTCCTGTTGGTTCTAAAAATATGGTGCTTTGCGCCAACGTCAAATGCAGCCCTTGCAGTTTGCATGGTGAAAAAAGATGTAGCAAAAAGTCCAGATTTTGCATGGATTTGATAGGCCCGGAGATGGTGGTGGAGGTGGTGGAAGGATTGCTTGACTAAAAGAAATCTATTCTGAAGGAAACTTGTCCGCAGGATCTTGAGAATTGAGAAAAAAACTTTCATTTATCTTTCTCTTCCTTTTACTGTTTTCGAAGGGATTCTCCCAGCCGGAGGACTCTCTTCTAACCGCCGATTCAGATTCCCTGAATGCGGTGGTCAAGAGAGATACCGCTGAAGCAGTTTGTGTAGTCCACATAGGAAGATTTCTCAAAAGCGATGGGTTCAGAGATGAACTCGTCCGCCGTTTTTCTTTGTTGAATGAAATCACTTCTGAGGATATTGACAATTGCATCGGGGAAAGCGTTGGAGACATCCTTAAAATGAGGAGTTTGATAGATGTGGTGAAGGTAGGGTCATGGGGACAGCCAGAGATAGGCTCTCTTGGCGGAAATACAAGGGGGGTTAACATTTTCATAGATGGGCACACGTTTCAACAGCAAGACCTCTACTTCCCTCATAGGGGGAATATAGATTTGAATTCAATCTTTTTGTCCAATGTTTCAAAAGTGGAATTTTTGCCTGCGGGATTGGCTAACTTATGGGGAAAAGGTGTAGGGATTCTGGGAATAAATATCATTACTAAAAATTTCGATGGGATCAAACCGTACTCCAGAGTAACCGCCAATAGGGGTCCCTATGGATTTCGTAGAACTCAGGTGGAATTGGGAAGAGCTCTCACCTCCCGGGGAAAGTTCTATCTTACCACTGAGTTTAAGAAGTCTAATGGCTATCTGACCAACGCTGATTATGATGGCTTCTGCCTCTGGGGGAAAACCACCTTCAACCTGAACAGGAGAATGGATCTTAAACTTTCAGCTTATCAATATAAAACCAAAATGGGACTGCCTCTGTTTCTGGACGCAAGTTTCCAGGATACCAGAAAGAAGGTGAACAACTGGGGAGTAAGTGGTTCTCTTCTTCTGGAGGAAAAGGAAAATTCCATCCTGAATTTAGATTTTTGCTATGATAAGCAGAATCAAGAAGTCAAGAGCAGATCACATAACTTTGAAAGCAAAAAAATCGAGGAGATGTTTGGTTTGACTGCGACGCAGACTTTAAAGTTGAAGGAGAAGCACTATATCAAAATCGAGGGCTGCGGGGAGAGAAGACGTCTTGAAACGTTGATGGCAAGACGAGCAGGTTACGGTGGCTATCTTTCGATTGCGGATGTGATCCGGATATACCCAAAGCTGAAGCTGCTTCTATTTTCCAGGTTGGAAAAGGAGGAGGAGCTTAAGGCTGGTCTTTCTGTGTGCGGAGGGATGTCATATCAAATTTTAAACGATGTGAATCTGTTTTCAACTTTGGGAAGATTTGTTGGCTATCCCACCCTTATGGACCGATATTGGCTACCTTTTTCTGTGAGCTTCAAAGATACTATGGCTGACTACATGGAGGAGGGAAGTGGGAGTCTAAGATTGCAAAAATATTTCACAGTTGATCTTGGAGCAAATGTTCAAAAAAAGAATTACAAAATAAGTGGATATGTCTTCAACTGCGATATAGATGATTTTATCTTCTGGTCAAACGTGGACACTTCCATCTATTATGGACACTTTGAACCGGTCAATACCGAGGCGAAAATCTGGGGAGCAAATATTAATTTGGGATTTGAGTTTTTCGATCACATAAGATCACACATCTCGTATAGCTTCAAACAAGGCAAAGATTCAAACAGAGACACAAGATTGCCCTACTCGCCCGATCATTCTCTTTTCGGCTACATCCAATTCGAAGATGAGTTTTTGAAAAGGGAGATCGGATTAAAACTGAGATTGGAGACAAATATCCTATCCGACCGATTTATGGATGAATATGAGCAGGACAAAGAGCCGGGTGTGGCCATTTTGAACGGGAAGATAACCATACGGTTTTTGGATTTTCATTTCTATTATATGGTTCGTAATATCACTGGTCAGGTTTATCGACTGATAAGTGATTACCACATGCCAGAAAGAAGTTTCTGGTGGGGGTTTTACTGGGAGTTTTTTGACTAACATTTCTTTGGGAGTGTCAAGCTTTAGCTTGACCAGAGAGTCCTCAGGAGACGAAATGCTTCAGTCTGGTTCACCTAAAGGTGAACACTCCAAACAGTTATCTGGACTAATTTAGATAAAGGAGGTGAAGGATGAAAAGAGAAGAAGCTTTGGGTTTGGTAAAATCGAAGGTTGAGGGGAAAAATCTGGTCAAGCACATGCTGGCGGTAGAGGCGATCATGAAAAGGGTGGCTGAGCATTTCGACGAGGACGTCCAGATGTGGAGCCTAACCGGTCTTTTACATGATTTAGACTATGATGAGACGGTGAACGACTTCGATCGCCACTCCCTTTTGACCTGCGAATGGCTAAAAGATTATAGCTTGGATGAGAGAATACTTTATGCCATAAAATGTCATCCCCGAAAGGTGGAGCCAAAATCTAAGATGGACTGGACACTTTTTGCGGCTGATCCGTTGAGCGGTTTGATAGTTGCCGCCGCGCTGATGCATCCTACCAAAAAACTGAAAAACGTTACAGTCGAGTTCGTTTTAAACAGATTCAAGGAAAAAAGATTTGCGGCAGGAGCAAACAGAGAAGATATTAAAGCCTGTGAAATGATCGGACTCTCCCTGGATGAGTTTGTAAAATTGGCTCTGGAGGGGATGCAAAGCATCGATGAAGAATTAGGGTTATAGGTGTGGTTCTTTTGTTTATTCGGTAGCCGTCCCGCCTGGGGCGGGACGTACATTTTTCGCACCCTAAAGGGTGCGGCTACCATTAGAATCAAAGCAGTCATCATTCCCATCTGTGAAAAAAATGAAGCAATCCAATCAGATCCCTTTCGGTGAAAAGGTGGTTACTTATGCTTTATGTAAAAAGTGCGTCGAGAAAGGGAGCAAAGTCTTTATTAGATTTTCTCATAATTTAACTATAAAACAAGATAGAGATTGGGATTATTGGACAGGCACAGATATTGATTTTTTGGAAATCACCAAGGAAAGAATAATAATAGGGTATGAAATAAAAGGGATGAAAAAATATAAAGGAAGGTATGAACCTTCTCGCTTATATGAAGGTTTGGATCAGACGATGGGATATTTAAATTTGCCTTTTGTAAAACAAAAAGGAAATTCGAAACTCAAATTTGATGGAGGAGCTTTTGATTTTGTTTATTTAGTGCATGCGAGAAACGAGGTAGAATTTCTGGAATGTGAAAAAAGGATATTTGATATAGTACCTATTGGCTTTATTATTGCCACACCTGATGGAAAATTTGAGATAGTCAAAAAGGCCTCAAAAAATCCTATCCAAAGCAAGGAAGCAAAGCAACATTTTCTAAATAACTTGGATTCATTAAAAAAATTTTCTTTAAAAAGTAAAATTTTCAAAAAGATTCAAGAGATAGGGAAATGTTATTTTAAGGAAAGCAGAAAAAGTGAAACAAAAGAAATTTGAAAGATTTTGGATAGAGAAAATCCAAGGTTCTGACGAATTGCCCGAAGGCTGGAGATGGGTGAGAATGGAAGATAAGGTTTGTTAAGAGACTCAAAAGATGTAATGAAAAAGATCAACTTCCCACTAAAGAAGGTTGTTTTGCTTTTTCTATGGTTGTCCTTTTTGGTTCAATCCTCCTGGGCTGATTCAGCTCGGGATGTTTCTTTTTCTGATAATGTTTCTCAAACAGATACTGTCAGGATTTCCGACAAATGGGTGGCATGGGACAAGGTGGAACACTTAGGAGTCAGCGCTTTTCTATCCGGGGTCTCCTACTGCGTCTTCCGCGATTTCTATTACAATAATCAGGAGTCATCGATATATTTTTCCGCCTCCTTGACTTTCAGCGCGGGATTGGGAAAAGAATTTTACGATAAGAAAACTCCCCAGGGAAGATTCAGCTATAAGGATTTGGTTGCGGATATTTTGGGCATCGGGTTGGGCTTGTGGATTGCAACAAGATGAGATAAATCCAAAACCTCACCACCTGTCCCCTGAAGGGGAACCAATGGGGGAGAGGTAAAAGAAGGGCTACGCTTTCTCTACATCATAGGTCAATGAACAATCTATCAACTGAAAATAAAAAAGCTATCGCTGGCTGGGCGATCTACGATTTTGCCAATACCATCCTCTCCATGAACATAGTTACCATGTATTTCGCTCAGTGGGTGGTGGTGGACAACAAGATGGAGGACATATATTACAGCATCAGTTATGCCGCCTCTATGCTTCTGGTGGCTATAACCATGCCGGCTTTGGGTGCGATCTCCGATGCGAAAGGAAAAAGATTGCCCTTTCTTTTTATTTTAACTTCGGGATGTATTCTAACAACCCTTCTTTTGGGAATAACCAGCAGTGCGGTGACAGATGTTGCCACCAAAGTTATCTTAGCTTTGATCTTGTTTGCTATAGCCAATTATTGTTATGAAGGAGGATTGACCTTTTACAATGCCCTTCTTCCTGAGGTAAGCACCCCCAAGAGCATCGGCAAAGTCTCTGGCTGGGGAGTGGCACTGGGATACGTTGGTGCCATTTCAGGCTTGCTTCTGGTCAAGCCTTTCGTGGACGGTCACATCTTTGGCTTCAAACTCCCTTTGACCCAAGGCGGGAGACAGAATGCATTTATCCCCACCGCATTGTTTTTTCTTCTGTTCAGTTTGCCCATATTTTTGTGGGTTAAAGAAAATGGAATACAAATTCGGGAGAAAATCAGGATAAAGGAAGCTTTCAGGCGAGTATGGGAGGGGATATCCAACACCAAAAAATTTCCCGGGGTTTTGAGGTTTCTTCTGGCTTATTATTTTTTTTCGGATGCTATTGCCACCATAACTATCTTCATGGCGGTCTATGCTCAGGTGGTGATGGGCTTTCCGGATTCGGTAAAGAT
>JAGMBK010000080.1 GCA_023129805.1 Candidatus Zixiibacteriota bacterium
ATCGAAGGACACCCTGAAGGGGAACAAAAGGCGTGAGGTAGAAAAAGGACAGAAGATTGCCTTACAGAAAAACAGAGGAATTGTGAGGGGGAAAAGAACCAGAACCTAACTTAAGTTAGGTTCTGGTTCATGATAACTAAAAAGCGCAATTCAGCTTCCTGGCCCCTTTTTCATCAACAAATAATAAAATCTTTTTCAATCTGCTTGTTTTTCTTTTCCCGATTCGATAAGCCTCTTTTATTTCTTTGCCTGCCAGCTTCCCTTTATTGATATTATTTGCAAAGACTAAAGCCAAAGTCTCACCTTTTTTAACTGTATCTCCCACCTTTTTCTTGATTAAAAAACCCACGCCCGGATCAATTGGACTGTCCATCTTCTCCCTGCCAGCACCCAACCTCATGGCAGAAAGTCCGATCTTCCGAGTGTCTATGGATTGAACATATCCGTCTTTGTCTGAGTTTACCACAAGCTTATGTTTTCCCCAGGGGAGAAGGCGATAATCATCCAGCACTTTCAGATTGCCTCCCTGTTTTGTAATCATTTCCCTGAATTTCTTTAGCGCCTGACCAGTTCTTATAGCCTGATGACACTTCTTCTCTGCCTCTTTCAGATTCTTTGCTTTTTTCCCTAAGATGAGCATGTGTGCGCTTAAGGCAAGAGTAACTTTCATAAGGTCTGAGGGGGCTTTTCCCTTTAAAGCCTGGATGGCTTCCACCACCTCAATGGAATTGCCCACCGCCTCTCCCAGAGGTTCATTCATGTCAGTTATCAAAGCCACCGCCTTCTTTTTAAATTCTTTTGCTATCTGAATCAAATTCTCAGCCAGAAGCTCAGCCTCATCTTGTTCTTGCATGAAGGCACCGTTTCCCACCTTGACATCGAAGATGAAAGCGTCCGCTCCTTCGGCTAATTTCTTGCTCATGATGCTGGAGGCAATCAAAGGTATGCAGTTGACCGTGGCGGTCACGTCTCTTAAAGCATACATCTTTCTGTCGGCAGGAGCGATCTCTTTTGTCTGGCCAATCATGCATACCCATACATCCGAAAGGATTTTTCTAAATCTTCTCAAGGACAAATCTATGCGGAATCCGGGAATGGACTCCAGTTTGTCTAAAGTTCCGCCGGTATGACCCAGTCCCCTTCCGGAGATCATGGGAACCTTGACCCCGCATGAGGCAACCAGTGGCGCAAGTATCAAAGAGACCTTATCCCCCACTCCCCCGGTGCTGTGCTTGTCAACCTTCACCCCCGGAACAGAGCTCAGATCAAGCACCCTGCCGGAGTTCATCATGGATAAGGTTAAGTGGAAGGTCTCCTCAACATCCATCCCATTTAGGAAAACTGCCATCAAAAGTGCGGATGCCTGATAGTCGGGAATTTGACCTTTGGTATAACCTGAGACGAAATACTCTATCTCCTCTTGGGTAAGTTTCTTTTTGTCTCTCTTTTTGCTGATTATCTCGTACATTTGCATGTTTTGTAATCCTCCAGGTAAGTATTTTCGACAAAGATAAATCGCTTAAGGGTGAAAGTCAAGTTTACCTGTTCAGTTACGGTGGGAGCGTGAAAAACCGGTTTTGGTGTGCTATTCCGGGGCGGCCTGAAAAACTTCGTTTTTTACCTCACCCCCTGTTTCCCCCTCTCCACACATGTGGAGAGGGGGACCAAGGGGGAGAGGTTTTTAATCTGCCAAGATTTCACAGGGAAACTCAGAAAGTTTCAATCCGAATGGAATAAGCTTCGCCCCCGCCTGCGGGAAGATACACTGCAACACCGTTGGAGAAAATCTTCTCGTGGTCACCATTGCAGGTTGTGAGAAGGATATACTCGTCCGTCATCTCGGTAATCGAATCGTAGATTATCCCGTCTTTTATATTGCAGGTGTTAGGGGCAAATTGGGTGGTATCTATCTTTAAAGGAATTTCAGCATTATGTCCAAGCACGTTTACTTTGTGGGTCATCAGTTCACCCCCCGGCAACTGCCGAACCCGAATAACCTGCTTTCTTGCCATTCCCTTCCGGTGGAACTTGACCTGTGAGGCGCCGCAGTAGATGTTCGGCGCGCTGGTGTCTCCGCTGACCATCACCACGAAATAGTGAGTGTCGGTGTAGATGGCGTAGCTTCCATCTGAAAGAAGCCACACGCCCTTTCTCCACTCAGCTAACTTGTTCTCCTCAGATAACTTTTTCCCCTCCTCGACGGGTGGAGCGGAGCAGGAGACAGCAAGAAGCACAAGCAGCGCTGCCATAACAACCCAGTTCAATCTTTTCATTAAAGTTACCTCCAATTAGTTAGACTCGTGGAAACCCTGACTTAGAATAACTGCTTTCGCCTTACATCTTTTTTACGGAATATTCGTGGAGGAGGTTTCCCGAATGTTCAACGTGCCGCATTTGTAGTTGCCCAATTTATTGGGCTTTTTGATGGCTCGATCGCCCCGCCGTTGGCGGGGGATTTTCAATAAATCGAGCAACTACGAAAACTTCTGGTCGGGCAAGGGTGCCCGACCTACAAGAGAGCAAGGACTATTCTTAATCGCTTACAATAATTTTCTGTCTAAAACGCCATCAAATTTCGGATAACATTTCCAATATTTATGAACTTTGCAATAGCAAAGTTAGGCGAAATGTAAGAGTAGCCATATGTACCGTGTTATCTGAGGTCTGCAACCTAATGAGGTCTTTTTTGTAAATCTGAATAAGTTCGAAATCCGGTAAGAACAATAAGCACTACTCCAAAAATAATTATCGGAATTCCTATGAACAAAGCTGATGTGGCTACACCAATCAGTATTAAAAGAATGCCCAGAAATATGCCCCCAACTTTAGTTCGTTCGAAACACTTCCTCCTTTCTGCGGCATCAGAATTCTTTTTGGTACGGCACAACTGGTATATACCGCGAAAAACAAAATAACATCCCAATGGCATCATAGGGATTCCTATACCGATACCTGCAGTAGCAATACCAACACCTCCTATGACTATTCCAAATATAAAAAGTAAAATTCCTACAATAGTCTGTTTCATTTTTCCTCCCAGTATTTTCCAGATTTCTGATAACTAGTCCGACCTTCGATTTTTGCTCTGGGCTCAGGTCTTCTGCAAATGTGCTATCGGGAGCGCTTTAAGCTTCCCCGACTTCTTATCGCTCGCACCGAGGTGAGTTTCTGTGACCTTTTAGCTTTGTCGTCAACAAGTTTGGTTTGGCATCCCTATTTTAGCCTATTTCTTTCAAAAATCAACCATTTTCTTGCCATATTTTTGTATTTGATCGTGTAGCAACTGTGTGCACGAGTCCTGTTGGGGCGGGGGTTGCACCCCCGCCCCTTTTCTACGGTCAGACGACCGCCCCCACTCGTACGGGCGGACAGGGGTACAACCCCTGTCCGATCTGGGCCTATGGCATGACCACCCCTGCGAGAAGGTTCAACACAGGTAAAGAGGGAAGAATACTCTTTTACGCCGAGCTATATGGCTTCAAGGGTAAGTTTGGCAGGCAACCTTCGATTTTCCGAACCCCGCCGAGCCTTACTTTGCGCTTTTGTCCGACTGCCAGAGGGCAAAAACGTTATTCTCGGTATCAATACATACGGCGAAGTATCCATAATTTGGCACAGCCATTTTGGGAACGACTACTTTACCACCGAGCTTTTCAACTTTGGCGGCATATTCATCTATGGAAGGGACATCGATGTAGTTGGTAATTGGTTGATGCGGTTCTTGTCTCTTCATCATACCACCATCCACTGCCTTTTCACCGCTGGTGGCAATCATCCAGTAATCCATCTCTGGTGTTTTCTCAATTTTCCAACCAAAAAGATCGGTGTAGAATTTCTTTGCCCGTTCAGGGTCGTCTGCCGGAATTTCAAAATGAACTATCGTTGGCATATTCTCTTGTCACCTCCTTTAAACTTGATATTCGAACTTTAAAAACATTAAGATTTAATAGATATTCTATCCCGCTCTACTGGGCAGGGCTCGGAATTCTTATACCAGGGTCAAACATACTTTTTCGTAAGGTTCGATCTTCCTTTTGACACATGCACTGTTTTGGTTGAGTTTGCCAAAAATCAGCCCAGAAACCGTTAATCACTGTTAGCTCCTCTTCTTATGACCGAAAGCTTCTGTGCCCTTTTAAGTCATAGTGGGCAACGAATTGCTCTTAACATATCTATTTTCTTCCAAAAATCAACATTTTTCTCGTATCCTCGTAGCGTGGCGGTTTAAGTGTGCAACGAAACTTTGGCCTGCGGGGCAAAGTGAAAAAATGGCGAAGCCTTTCAGTTCACTTTTCTATTGACAAATCTATTTTTCAAGCTAAAATGCTATTGGGTGCTCAAAGTTTGAGCCGTTGGTTAATAAACCGAAAAAAAATGGCGAAAATAAAAATGTAACGAGGTTGTGGAACGGTTGAGAAACAACGATATCGTATTAGAAGGAATAGACATTCACAAGAGCTTTCAAACGGGCGCTGAAACGCTTCACGTATTGAAGGGAGTGGACATCGGGCTAAGACGTGGTGAGATCGTATCCGTGGTGGGCGCATCGGGCGTGGGGAAAAGCACTCTCCTTCACATCCTGGGAGCATTGGACCGTCCCACAAAAGGAAAGGTGAGACTGGACTCCATCGATGTTTTTGCCTTAAGCGACAAAAAGCTGGCATATTTTAGAAACAAGACCATAGGGTTTGTGTTCCAGTTTCATCATCTTCTGCCGGAGTTTTCCGCTCTGGAGAACGTGATGATGCCCCGACTTATCGCCGGAGAGGAGATGAGCTTAATTAAAGAGAAGGCAGAACAGATTCTTTCGGAGGTGGGGCTTGCCGATAGAGCCCATCACAAGCCGGGGGAGTTGTCCGGAGGGGAACAGCAGAGGGTGGCGGTGGCGCGGGCATTGATCAATGAACCCCAGATAGTGATTGCAGATGAGCCCTCCGGAAACTTGGATCGGGCAACCGGAGAGGAGCTACATGATCTTATATCCAAGTTAAATCAAAAGAAGGGTCAGACTTTTATCATCGCCACCCACAATCAACTTTTGGCGCAAAGAGCTCACCGGATAATCACTCTGGTTGAGGGCAAGGCGACGCCGAGTTCAAAAGAAAAGCTGAATGCACAAGAGAAATAAAAACATGAGGTGAAAGGCGAAGAAAATGTCAGATCGGACAGGGGTTGCACCCCTGTCCGCATAGAGGGGCGGGGGTACAACCCCCGCCCCAACAAGGGAACAAAGCATTTTGACTTGGTTCACCTAAAGGTGAACACTCCAATTCGCCCTTTTAAAGTGGTTTTTCAAAAGATATCTAAAACATGAGGTGAAAGGCGAAGAAGATGGTGTGTCAGGATTGTGGAAAAAGAGAGGCCACGGTTCATCTGACTCAGGTGATCAACAATAAGAAGGTGGAGCTGAAGCTTTGCCAGGAATGTGCAGAAAAGAGGGGATTTCGCAATCCCTTAGAAGGAGTGCCCTTCCCCTTAGCTGAGTTCTTAGCCAGCATGCTCAGTCAGACCCAGAGGG
Source organism: Candidatus Zixiibacteriota bacterium (assembly GCA_023129805.1). The sequence goes on from JAGMBK010000080.1 coordinate 5,519, forward strand.
AGAAGCCCAGCAAAGAACCGGAGGCTGTCTGCTCTGCCTGCGGGATGAGCTTCTCGGATTTCAGCAAAACAGGGCGCCTGGGATGTGGAAACTGTTACCTCACCTTCAGAAGCCAGCTTAACGATCTTTTAAGAAAGGTCCACGGCTCCACCCAGCATCGGGGGAAATTCCCTCACACCACCAGGGATGTGATGAAACCTCTGTGGGAGGAAACAAAGCTTCATGAGGAGTTGAGGAAAGCCATCCAGGAAGAAGATTTCGAAAGGGCGGCCCAGATCAGAGATCGAATAAAAGCTTTAGCTGCCAAAAAATGAAGTTCATTCAAAAAGGTATCAGAACATGTTCGAACAGATGGCGAAAAAACCAGCGGTGTGGCTTTCCGGGGAGGGTTCTGACTCGCAGGTGGTCCTATCCTCCAGGGTGAGGCTGGCGCGTAATATTGCCAACTCCCCCTTTCCTTCCCGAGCCGATACAGAGAGGCGGGAAAGGATTCTCTCTTTTGTCAAAAACGCTGTTAAGAAAAGCGCAGATTTAAGTCAGGGGACATTTGTGAATTGCAGCCAGTTGGATGATCTGGATCGGTCCTTTTTGGTGGAAAGACACTTAGTCAGCTTGGAGTTCACTGGCTTAAGAGACTCTTCCGCACTTTTGATCGAAGAAAAAGAGAATGTGGGTGTGATGATCAATGAGGAGGATCACTTAAGGATTCAGGCTCTGGCTTCGGGGCTAGAGATAAGAGAGGCGTTTCAGATGGCGGATCATATAGACGATGAGCTGTCCAAGTCCCTGGAGTTCGCCTTCGACCCCACCTTTGGGTATCTTACCGCCTGTCCCACTAATACGGGGACCGGAATGAGGGCATCGGTCTTGATCCATCTGCCCGGTCTGGCATTGACCCGGGAGATCGAGAAGGTGATCTCCCAGATTAGCAAACTGGGGTTGGTGGTCAGAGGCTTTTACGGAGAGGGTTCAGATGTGTGGGGAAATCTTTTTCAGGTTTCCAATCAGACCACCCTGGGAAGGTCTGAGGAGGACATCGTGGAGAGCTTAGAGCGGGTTACAAAGCAGATGATAGAATATGAGGAGAATGCCCGAAAGCAACTGTTCGGCGAGGCTAAGGATCAGATAGAGGACAAAATTTGGCGAGCCTATGGGATCTTAAAACATGCCCGAACCATAACCTCCGAGGAGGTTTTAAATATGCTCTCCGCCGTGAGGCTGGGAATCGGGATGGGGGTTTTGGAGAGGGTGAGCCTCTCCCAGGTTAATGAGATTTTGGCTTTGACGCAACCTGCGCATCTGCAGAAGTATTTTAAAAAGAGGATGGAGCCAAGCGAGAGAGACCAAGTGAGGGCAGATTTGGTCAGATCAAAACTGGGGGGATGAAATTTTTGAATATTCGTTTAGCCCAAAAGCAAGTGAGTCTGAATACATAAGAAATAGGTTGAGCAGAACAAAAAGTTTTTATAGCAGCTTTTCTCAAAGAGGTTGACATTTTGAGTCTTTTTGCGTAATTTATTAATGGGGGTTGAAAGAAGATGGGTGGATCAGAAAAGCCCGGTGGGGTTTTTCGGCTGGACAGATCAATGTAGAAATCGAAGCGGAGGTCTTCATGAATGAGATGTTTACAGAGAGAGCACGAAAGGCGATAGAATATGCCCGGGATGAAGCAGCCAGGCTAAAGCATGACTACATCGGCACAGAACACCTTCTCTTGGGGCTTCTCCGCCTGGGCGAGGGGCAGGCGGTTGAGATTCTGGTCAACATAGGGATAGATCTAAACGAGCTTCGGCAGTCGGTGGAGGATGTGGTTCAGCCCTCCGGTGGAACCCTGTCCATGGGTCAGCTCCCCTTGACCGCCAGAGCAAAAAAGCTTCTGGAGGTCTCCGCCCAGGAGGCGCGGGCTGTAAGATCAAAAGATATCGATACCGAGCATCTCCTTTTAGCCATACTAAGGGATGAGGAGGGGGTGGCAGCGCAGGTTCTTTCCATGTATGATTTGGATTACAAGGAAGTGTATGAGGAGCTGAAGAACGTAGAGAGTGGAAAGCCGTCATCTTATGCCAGAAAAAGAAAGAAAAGCAAAACCCCCGCTTTGGACCATTTTGGAAGAGACCTAACCGAGATGGCTCGCCGGGGGAAGCTGGATCCCATCATCGGTCGGGACAACGAAATTGAAAGGGTCTCACAGATACTTTCCCGGCGAAAGAAAAACAATCCAGTTTTAATTGGTGAGCCGGGAGTGGGCAAGACCGCCATAGCCGAAGGTCTGGCACAGAAGATAGTAACCGGAAAGGTCCCACAGACCTTGGAGAACAAAAGGATCGTCTGCTTGGATATGGCTGCTTTGGTGGCAGGAACTAAATACCGGGGGCAGTTCGAGGAGAGGATGAAGGCGGTGATGAACGAAATCACCAACTCCAAGGATGTGATCCTCTTTTTAGACGAATTGCATACCATCGTGGGAGCGGGAGGAGCGGAAGGCTCCCTGGATGCCTCCAACATATTCAAACCCTCCCTTTCCCGGGGGGAGATCCAGTGCATCGGTGCCACCACCTTGAATGAATACCGAAAATACATCGAGAAGGATGGAGCTTTAGAGCGGCGCTTCCAGACCATCATGGTGGATCCACCATCCACCGAGGATACCAGAAAAATTCTAAAAGGGCTAAGAAGCAGGTATGAGGAACACCATAAGATAAAGATATCGGATGAGGCTAATGAGGCGGCGGTGAAATTGTCAGATAGATATATCACTGGAAAGTTTCAGCCGGATAAGGCCATCGATGTGATAGATGAAGCTGGCTCCCGGATCCATCTTGCCACCTGCACTCGCCCGGAGATTTTTGAAAAGATGGAGCAACAGATAGTTGGAGTTCAGCGGGAAAAAGAGAAGGCGGTGAAAAATCAGGAGTTCGAGAAGGCGGCTCAACTACGGGATGAGCTGAAGATCAAAAGAGAAAAATTGGAGCAGATGAAAAGAGATTGGGAGGAAGGGAAAGGAAGGGAGTGGGTCACCCTAACCGCTGAGGATGTAGCCTGCGTGGTCTCCAAGATGACCGGGAT
>JAGMBK010000081.1 GCA_023129805.1 Candidatus Zixiibacteriota bacterium
CTGCGGGAAGTGCATCTTGTGGTTGGGCCAAAGGTCCTCGCACTCTGCTCCAGTATATCCGGTCGCCCGAATGATGGCATCCCCTGGAGTCGGAGGAGACCAAATATCATACCACTCATCATATGTTCCAGGGACAAACATTCCCACCCCCCAGTTGTCGCAAGTATCCGCCGGATAGGCATCATCATCCATCATCAGGCTGGGATGCGGATGGTCAGGGTCACGGGGTTCGGTGTATATTATCTCTAAGAAGAATGGTTGATTTACACAGCAGGGGTTGCTCAGGCTTAGAGTCATCATCAGCGGGTGAGCCAAATCATCGGGTATGCTGAAGTCTTCGAAGCATAAAACATCCCCCGGTCCAGAACAACTGTCACCTTGATTTGAGTCCCTTATATTGACTCGTATGGCTACTGGCCAATGATAATCACCAGGATCATAAAGGTAGAAATGAACGTCGGTGATCTCGAAAGGATAGGGGGATTCACCACATTGTACTGGATTCATAAATACAGCGAGACCCATTCCTGAATCGAAGCCCGCATAGAGATAGGCGGGACTATCGAAGTCGTTGATAATCTCGCAGAAGGCTCCGGATTTTTCAAAACCCTCAAAAGGCTGAGGGATAATTTGGTCTTCTGGAATCCGGATGGGGGTTTTCTTTTCAAAAGACCAGGCGACTGAGTTGATAGAAAAAACAACGCCAAGTAGTAAGGTCGCCACCATTAAAAGCGTTAACTTTTGCTTCATGGGTTTTCTCCTTTACGGGCTTTGAAACCTTGTTTAGGTTTCAAGTTAAGGATCAACGTTTGACTTAGAGGTTTTCCCATCACCTCCTTTTTTGTTTTTGAGGTGGTGTGATAAGCTCAGGTATGGGATTGTGATATATAAAAGCACCCTTAGTTTATCTAATCCCACATCCGTAAACCTGCTCCACCTGCAGTTTCTTTATCAGTAACCAACCAAGCTTTTTCGGTCAGATAAATCCGACCCCTACCATTTAGTTTTTTTAAGACTCTGTTACTCTGGTTGGCTCAAATATACAGACCTCCCAGGAAAATGCAATAGATTTATCTCCAAGAGGTTGAAAAATTTTTAGGCCTCAGCATTATCTTAAGATCCACAGGACAAGATCCTGAAACAACCAGAGCCTTTTTGTTCTAAAAATTTTTATCCTTTAACCATCCGTTCTATCCGCTTCATCCGTTGACCTATTTCAGCAAAACCATCCGCCTGGTTTGGGTGAGCCTCCCCGCTTGCAACTGATAAAAATAAATGCCGGAGCTTAGATCCCTTCCTTGGTCATCCTTTCCGTCCCAGATCACCGTCTTCAATCCGCTCTGTCTTTCTTTTCTTACTAAGGTTCTGACCTTCTGCCCTAAGATATTGTAGATCACCAGCGATACATCGATTGCTTTCGATAAGCTATATTTGATTGTTGTATGGTTATTGAATGGATTGGGAAAGCTTTGATGTAGCTCAAAATATTTAGGAGTTTCTCCCTCTTCTTCTTCCACCAGGGTGGACTTTTCCAAGATCATGATGGCATACTCCACCACCGCATACAAAGTTTTTGTGGAATCGTAATCGTGTCTGTATTGCTCTTGCTCCGGCTGAAAATTCTGTCCCTCAAATTGAGACCAGGGGAGGTCCCCATCATAATAATCTTTGAGCTTCCATGATTCTGGATAAGGACCAACAGAGAGGGTGTCTGAAACATATACATCATGGGAGACGAAGCCTTTGGTGTTATGAAGGGTGTGATCGACTGGATGTGGATAATGGGGTGGCAAAAACCTTCCCCTTGCTCCTGTTTCTGCATTGTCTACTGCCGGATCGCTTAAGGCAACCAAAGAGTCGGGGCACGCACCAGCTATGGAGACATAGTGCCCTCCTATGCGACACCAGGCATCATCTATCTTCTGCCATAGTCCCAGAAGGAGCACAATATTGACTGACTTTTCAAGGGAGTCCAATATCTCGGAAGAAGTTGGTTTTTTAAGAGTAGTGTCATACAAATTCAGACCGTAATCAATAAAAAGGGAATCCAAACCAAATTCGAGTGAATCCACCAGGGTTCCGCCATCCGCTGATGGATCAGTATGAAAATAATCGGAGAGCAATTGAATAAGACTGTCTGGATCTGATATGGAGGGGATGGCATCAAGCCACACCAAGCAATTAGCCACTGCCGTGGGGCCACACATTGCCACCGAGTCGGAGCCGAACTGATATTGATCAAAGTCCGGCATCCCGTTGGGAGCCTGGGTGGTTTTGGGCATCCAATCCCAGCACAAATAACAGTCTATGGCATATGGATACCCGGTGACTCGAATGACCGCCCTGCCAGGGGTTGCCCATGGCTCCCAGAAATCACACCATTCAACATAATTCCCATTCCAAAGGACCCAGTTATGATTGATGTCGGGTCGATCAGTTATATCGGTTATGACCAGGCTGGGATAAGGCGGTTCAGTTCCTCCCGTGTAGATGATTTCGAGAAAGAAAGTAGAATATACGCACCAAACCTCGTCCAGTGTTAGATTAATGGGATCTTGGGGATTTTCCAGATCATAACCTGAGTCAGCAGGAATGGTAAAGGTTTTGGAACGGCCGGGCAAGGGCAAGCCAGGCCTTATCGTACCAGGATTCAGCGTATCCTCAGTGGTATCGACACTTACGATGTTCACCTTGATCTCCACCGGCCAGACAAAGGTTCCGGGATCATAAGCATAAAGATAAAAATGCACGTTGCTGATCTTGAAGGGATAGATGTTGGTATCAGAACCACAGTCTTCCGGGTCCATGTAAACTGCTATTCCGTCTCCTGCCTCGAATAGGTTAAAATAGTAAGCGACTGAGTCGTTATCATATTGAATCGTGCAAAAGCCAGCATCACCTTTGGGGGGAAAAAGAGGATGATGAGCGGAGTGAGGCGGAATTTCCACAGGTGTCTTTCTGTCGAAGCTGTATCCGGAAGAAATATAGAGAAATGCAAACCAGAAGAAAAATAAAAAGACCCAGAAAAGAAAATCTAATTTCTTGTTCAACCCACCCCTCCTTTCTTACTCACCTGATGAGTATACAAAGGTAGGATGAAAAAAACAAGAGATTTTCTGACATATTGGTACCAGTAAATGCGGGACGGTTTTAGCTTTGGGAATTCTCCCGCCTTTGGTGGTTCGACTTCGCTCACCACCCTGAGCTTGTCGAAGGGCGGGATATTGAGACTATTTCCGAAGCATCAAGAAAGACCTCACCCCCCGTCCCCTTCAGGGTGAATCCTTTTCCTTCGACCCTGAGGTCTTCCTTCGACACTGAGTCTCAGGACGAAGTGCAGGACCGAAGGGCAGGGTGAATCCCTCTCCCCCACCTCTGGCGGGATTTTTAACATGAAATGGAGAGGGGGAGATAGGGAGTAAGGTAAGAAAAACGGCTGAGAATGAATAACATCCCAGCCGGCAAGAAAAAAACGAGACTTTGGAGTATAAACCTTCAGGTTTATCAGGGTAAAGTTTTGTAGGTCAAGCATGGCGTAGCCTGCTTGATCCATATGGATCAAGCAGCCCTTCGGGCATGGTTGACCTACATGACTTAGGTCGTAATTCAGTGCTGGACAGTAACTTATAGAAACGCCCCGATTCGAATCCCAGTCTCTCCGCTTTTGCGTCCACCTGGTTTTTTCACAATCGTATCATCAATTCTTTTTTTGTCTCTTGACCTGGGGGGATCTATTCCTACCTTAATCTACCTTGCCAATAGCCTTTTCCCAGTCGAAATAGGCAGAAAGATACTCGTAGATTGCGACGTAATGAGTTAGTTGTGCTTGGTCAAGAGCGACTCTGGCGTCCTTCAACTCAAGCTGAGTTGCCAGGCCACTTTCGGCGGATGTTTGTGCCATCTGAAAAGCCCTCTCTGCTGTCTCCCGGGTCGCCTCGGCAGCGAGAATTCGATCTTTCGCCTCGTTGAGACGCAGCCTTATGTCCGTTATCTCTTTGTGGATATTGTCCCTGGTCTGGTCGACTCTTATCCGGGTCTTGTCCAGCTCTATTCGGGCCTGATTGACCTTGGCTCTGGTGTACCCACCGGTGAAGAGCGGCACGGAGAGATTCAACCCCACGATGAAATTGTCGTTTTTGTCATCCAACTGCCACTCATCCGACTGCGAGGAGAAATTGTAGATGAAGCTGCCGGTCAGAGTGGGGAAGTACCCGGAGCGCTCCGCGTTCACTGCGGTGCGTCTGAGCTTCTCCTCCCAAAGAAGGGCTTTGTAACCCGGTCTGGCCTCCAGTAACTCCTCAAACCCGAGAGCCTCCGGCATGTCCGGATAGCTATCCAGAGCACCCTCCAGAGTAATCCGGTCCTCCACCGAAATGCCGGCTAAGTTCTTCAGGCTGATCAATGCCAACTCATAATTCCTCTTAGCCCCGATGGTCTGAGGAACCATGCCCTTCCAGTGCACTTCCGCCTGGAGGAGGGCGAATTGAGATACCAGACCGTGATCAAACTTGTTCTTCATGGTGATGTAGTTCTCGTGAGCGTTCTGCTGGGATTCCTCCGTAACCTCCCAAACGGCCTTCAACAATAACGCCTGGTAAAATCCCTTTTTGGCAAACGTCATGATCTCCTGATAGCTGGCATCATATACAAAATCAGTTAGTTTCTCATACTGCTTGGCGGCTTTGATGGCGTTATGCACGTTCAAACTGAACAGGGTTTGGCTGAGCACCACGCTCAGCCCATATTCGTTATTGCGGTTGATCTTGAACTTTTGCGTTCCTCCATCCTCGCCATTATTCAGAGCCGAGAAATCGACATACATATAATAGTCCGAGAGATTGCGGCGATAATCGGCATCCAGCATCAGTTTGGGAAATGCTGTAGATATGGCCTCCTTTTTGTTGGCATCAGCCATATCCAGCTCCTTCCGGGCGGTCTTCAACTCCTTGCTGTTTTCCTTTACCAGGGAGAGAAATTCCTGCAAGTTATAGTTATCCGCCGCTGCAGCAGTGTTGATCGTAAGCAGCAAGCCCAAAAGCAATATGGCTATCTTTTTCATTTCTCTACCTTTCGTTCATAATTTCTTGCACGGTCTGGTTCACCTGCGTTTGGCTTTCACGGTAAGATTGTACAGAACGGGAATTACCAAGAGCGCCAGGACGGTGGAGACGATCAACCCTCCAATGGCCACCACCCCCATGGGCTGTCTTATTTCACTCCCTGCAGCTCCTAGGCCCGAAGCCATGGGAAGCATCCCCAGGATGATGGCGGTGGAGGACATGATGATCGGCTTCAGTTTTGTAGGGCAGGCTTCCAAAAGCGCGGTTTTGACGTCCTTGCCCTGCTTTCTGACCAGCAGGTTGGTATAATCAAGCAGCAGGATGGCATTGTTGACCACAATCCCCAGAAGCATCACTATGGCCATCATGGAGATGGTATTCATGGACAAGCCGGTTAGGGCCAGGCCCCAGAAAACCCCGATAAGCGCCAGAGGCACGGTTCCCAGGATAATGAGGGGCTGGGTGAGGCTTTCCAGAATGGCAGCCAGAAGCATGTAGGTGAGAATTAAAGCCAACAGGAAAGTGGTCAACATATCTGCGGTTGTCTCCTCCATCATCTCAACGTCGCCAGACCAGCTCAGTCGGTAGCCAGACGGAAGCCTTAGATCCTCCACCCTGCGATCGATTTCCGACCGGATATCGCCCAACACATACCCCGGTGCCACTCCACCCTTAAACGCGATCCACTTGTATCTGTCCTTATGTAGAATCTTACTGTATCCTTCGGAGAACTCAATGTCGGTTAACTGGGAGAGCCGGTAGGTTCCGGTGGGCGCCACCACGGTGATGTTGCCCACTTTTTCCGGACTGTCCACGGACTCATCCTCCATCATCACCCGCATATCATACTCCTCGCCGCGGTCTCTATGACGCGTGGTCACAACCCCCTCCACCGCGCTGCGCAACGCAGTGGCCAGATCAAAGACGGTCAATCCGGCATCCACCAGTTTCTTCCTATCCGGCTTCACGGCTATTTCCGGCTTGCCGGGTCGGGAGCTGGTATTGACGTTCACCAGGCCATCAATATCTTTTATCCTGCTGAGTATCCCGTCTTTGTAAACTTCAAGTGTGTCGGTATCCTGACCCAGCAGATCGAATTCGACAGGAAACCCCCCCGGTCCGGCTGAAGACATGGCAGCCGCCCGAATCTGGGCGTTGGGAATATCCGAAAGCTCCTTAACGAACAGATTTGCCATCTGGTGGGTGGAACGCTCTCTTGCCCCGGCATCGATAAGCTTCACCTTAATCAGTGCCAGGTTAGTACCCTGGTCGGTGGCGCTGAGCTTGCCCACGGTGATGATGATGTGTTTCACCTCCTGGTGTCCTTTTAGCCTGCGCTCGATTTCGCCGGTCACCTGAGCGGTTTCATCCAGCCTGTATCCCAGCGGCAGCTCCACCTCAATTTGGATGTCACCTTCGTCCATCTCCGACATGAATTCAAAGCCGATGGTTGAAGCGACGCCCAGACTGAGCAGAAGAAGAAGGAACGATCCGGCGATCACCAGGATGCCTCGCCTTTTTTTTTCGAAGATCGCGGCCAAAAGCTTCTGATATCCTATTTCCCAGGAGCGAAACACCGATTCTAACTTTTTGGCTATGCTGTTTCCCTTTTTGCTGCTTTCGGGCAGAATCAGGGAGGCCATCATGGGGGTGAGGGTGAAGGACATCAGAAGCGAGAACATGGTGGCATAGACCACCGTCAGGGCAAATTCCTTAAGAATCACTCCGACAATGCCGCCCATATTAGCCAGTGGAAGAAACACCACTACATTGGTTAGGGTAGCGGCGATCACTGCCGCGACCACTTCGGCCGTGCCTGTTGAGGCCGATTCCTTACTGCCACCCCCCATCTGTTTGTGTCGGAATATGTTCTCCAGTACCACCACCGAATTCACTACCAGAATCCCGACCGCCGTTGATAGACCCATCAGGGTCATCAGATTTAGGGTATACCCTGAAACCTGCAGCAGTAAAAAAGTGGAAAGAATGGACATGGGCATGGATAGTGCGACGATGATGGTGGATCGGGCATCGTGAAGGAACAATAGCATCACCAGAGCGGTCAGGATTACTCCCAGGATGACGTTGGTCAGCGTATCATCGACAGTGGCCTGGGTGAAGATGGAATTGTCCGTTGCCAGAGTGAGTTTGCACCCAGCGGGGAGTTCGGAGTTTATTTGAGGTAACGTCTTTCTGACCGCCTCAGCGATCTTGACCGTATTCCCTTCAGCCGTTTTATACAGGCTGAGGAGGACCACGTTATCGCTTCCGGTTTTTTCGATATTGTCAAAAAACGAGGTTCGTTCCCGCACCTCAGCCCCCAGGTCCCTGACAGTTGCGATATCAGCGATCTTCTTTGTCCCATAGGCTGTGGGGATCTCCAGTTCTTCGATGGCTTGAATGTCTTCGAATTCACCTTTCAAACGGACGGAATATTCCTGGGAGCGCTGCTGAAACTGTCCGCCGGGCATATCCAGGTTTTGGGCTCCGAGAATCTGGCTTAACTGGGAAAGGGAGATGGAATTCTGAAACACTGTGCGGTTGTCCAACTCCACCCGGATCTCCCGCTCCTGGCCGCCGGATAAGTCCACTTGGGCCACACCCTCTACCTGGGAGAACCGGTCCTTAAGCCTTTTGTCCCCAATTTCATAAAGCTCGGTCATCTCCAGATCACCGGAAAGTACTAAATCGACCACCGATACATCTCCGATGTCGAATTTCTGGATGATGGGGCGGTTGCTCTCATCCGGTAAATCGTTTAAGATGGCATCAACCTTGTCCTTCACCTCCTGGTTGGCGATATCCACATCCTTCCCCAGCTCAAAAATGATAACCACAAAAGAAAACCCATCCATAGAAAAAGACTGAATCTCGTCAATTCTGCTGATGGTGGAAATGGCATCCTCGATCGGTTTGGTGATCTGGGTCTCCATCTCCTTAGGTCCGGCTCCGGGATAAACCGTTTCCACGGTGACTGCGGGGAAGTCTACATCCGGGAATAACTGCAGGCTCAGCCCCATATATGCTAAAACTCCGAAGAGGAGCAAAGCTGCCAGCACCATGCTGATCATCACCGGCCTTCTTATGGACAGATCAGATAGAAACATAGCCTACGTTTCTCCTTTGATTTCTGGCATGATAAGAAACATGTCTGGTAGAGACCTTTGTTATGTTACTCCCTTAAGGAGTCGTCCCTAATTGGAGACGCTCACATCAGGATCACTGATCATTCGGATTTTTGCACCGTCCTCCAGGTGCATCTGTCCTTCGATAATCAGCTCATCTCCGGGGGTGAGTCCCTCAATCACCTCCACGTCGAGTACATGGACATTTCCTAAAGTAACAAACTTTTTCTTGGCAACTCCCCCGTCGGCCACAAAGACATAGCTTCTTTCACCTTGCTTAAAGATGTTTTTTCTTTCCACCACGATGGCTTGGGGATT
>JAGMBK010000082.1 GCA_023129805.1 Candidatus Zixiibacteriota bacterium
TGGATTGGATCATGATCGTCTGGATCATGGCGGCTTTGACCATGACCGTGGGCAACATTATTGCCATCGCCCAGTCCGACATCAAAAGAATGCTGGCATATTCATCCATCGCTCATGCCGGATATGTGCTGGTGGCTCTGGTGGCTGGTGGGGAAACCGGAATCTCCAGCGCACTCTTTTATCTCCTAGCCTACACCTTTATGAACATCGGAGCTTTCACCGTGGTGATTGCACTGGGAAAGAAGGGTCGGGAGAACACCGGTTTAGATGATTATTCCGGACTGGGCTCCAGATCTCCCCTCTTAGCCGTCCTGATGACGGTTTTTATGCTGTCTCTGGCAGGATTTCCTCCGACCGCTGGATTTATGGGAAAGTTTTACGTGTTTAGCGCAGCAATCAAATCAGGATTCGTAGGACTGGTGATAATTGCGGTGATAAACAGTCTGGTTTCAATATATTACTACTTGAGAGTGGTAGTGATCATGTTCATGCATCCGCCTAAGACTGAGACTGGGACTGAGACTGAGAAAATAAACGTAGCTTTCGGCGTCGCATTAGTTTTATTGATCTCCATCTGGGGGGTTCTGCAAATGGGCATATTCCCCGATAGCCTGCTTAAGGTGGCTCAATCCTCCGTTTCGTCGATATTTTAGTTTATTGGACAAGTCTCCATACTTGTTTCGGAGCCTTATATAAACCACGAGGTTAAGTGCGAAAATGAAAAAGGAATACAGCGACATTGAGGAACTGATCAAACGGCAACTTCTAAGAAAAGAACACCCTCATACGCAGGCCTTGATAAAGGAACTGAAGGATGTAAAGAAAAGAGGCTACTTCACAAAAAGACAATTCCTAAAGATGTGTGATTGGAAAAGTCCACGCCCCCGATGGTGCTGTGAATCAAACAGTGCGCGATCTATTAGAGAGGTTTCCAAGAAAGTTTTTGCTACCGATTATGAGAAGCGGAAAATAGAACTGCTAACGAGTTTGAATGGCGTTAGCATACCTATGGCGTCTGCTATCTTGATGCTAACCAATCCCAAGAACTATGGAGTGATTGACGTGCGGGTTTGGCAGTTATTATATCTGTACAAGTCAGTTGCCGTAAAGCCCACGGGGCGAAACTTCTCGTTTAAGAGCTGGTATAATTACCTCATGAAAATTCGACATTTTGCCAAAAAATTCAATGTAGGAGCACGGAAGATCGAAAGGACGTTGTTTGAATATCATAAACAAATACAGGAGGAGAATCTTTACAACTAATCAGTGCTCGTTTGATGTTTAGGAAAAAGGAATCCCCCTGATGGGACGGGGGTTGAACCCCCGCCCCTCTTTTGCGGTCCCCTGAGCTCACCACCCTGAGTTCATCGAAGGACGGACAGGGGCTCAACCTCCCCACCTTAACGAGTGGAGGTCAACGGACTTGTCCTGCACTTCGTCCCCCGCCAAAGGCGGGGTGTCGAAGGAAAGGCTTTGCCTGAAGGATTAAGCGGATTAAACGGATGAAAGAAGACAGTCTATTGTATCCGTTTCATCCGTTCCATCTCAGTTGAGTCAAATGACCGTTGACGGTTCTGCTCCCGCTGGATGTTATCATCCAGCGGGGAGATAAGAATGACAAGAAGAAACGTAGTTGCCCAATTCATTGGGCGTTTTTTAGCTCGATCCTTCGGCGGGCTCAGGATGGTGAGCTCGTCCTTCGACTTTGTCCCGCACAGTGCGGGACTTGTCGAACTGCCGAACCATGAATCGAGCAACCACAGACCCAATGTGTAGGTCCGAAATGTTCTCCGTTTAGGAGAACTTTCGGACGAAGGGGATTAGAACACAAAGAAAAAGTCGGATAGTCCCGCCAACGGCGGGACATATCCGACCTACCTTTTATATGCTCGGTAAATCGAGCAACTACTTTTTCGATTTTAAGATTAACTCTCTATGGTGGGAACTTTTTGGAGATTTTCTTTTCTGGAAATCTCTGGCTTGATGCATGAAGGCTTCCAGGCGGGTGATCTCGTTGGCATCTTCCTGTCCCTCGTAAGCCAGATTAAGCCAGGGGACATTGCCAAAGTCTTCCCTGAGTTTCTTTGACATGGCGGTGACCACGGTTCCGGGCATGCAGGTGAAGGGCATGGTATTTACTACTCCGGAAAGACCCTGGTTTATGTAGTCGATGGCTTTGCCAATAGACAGGATGGCTTCTCCACCAAATGACTGGTCCAGATATGGACTGGCGAGTTCCAACACCTCATCGGTTGAGGACTCGTGGCATTCCAGAATCGATCCCTCCAATCTTTTCTCCAAGTTGTGCTCTTTCTTTCTCTGCACCCAATCGGTGACCCATCCCTTGGCAAACTCTTTGTATCTTCTCTCCAAAAGACTTTGCCTCTTATACATGTAACTGGTGTAGTTGATCCATTCGGCCATGCCTGCCACCCAGGCTTCCCCCCCCAATGCCTCGATCTTTCTGACCAGATCATTGTTGGAAAACCTGTTCGATCTTATGTAAATCTCACCCACCACTCCGATGATGGGCTTTCTTTCTTTTGTCTCCTTCTCGATTTTGGCGAACATCTCCTTTGCCCAACTGAGGATCTCCTCGATATCTCCCTTGGAAGCTATGGTTCTGGACAACTGCTTCAGGCACCGGCGATAGACCCGATCGGTCTCTCCTTTGTTCTTTTCGTATGGTCTGTTTTGATACAAAAGCTTTATCAAAAGATCGGTTGCCACCATCCCCTTCCAGGCTAATCTGCGGAAATTGCCATCGAGATTCGTGACGGTGGAGTAGGAGTCGTCAGAATCAGGAGAGATGATAGGAACGTTAGAATAACCCATCTCATCTAAGATCACCCGATGCAGGTTATGATACTGACCGAAGCGGCAGGGTCCATTTGCCTTGGGCATGAAGAAGGCAACCTTGTCGGGCTCTATCTCCGGCTTTTTCAGGAACTTCAAAAGATCACCGGTGGTCAGAATGCAGGGATAGCATTCCTTTCCAGAGGTGAATTTTCTGCCCAAAATGAGAGTATCCTCATCCGACTCTTCCAGAACATGAGCTTCCTGCCCGCAAGCGTTCATGGCGGCTTTAAAGGCAAAGGCGTGATCACACATATATGGGATATACAACGTTCTATGGTTCCCAGAAGCGGCGACTTTATATCTTGGAAGAGGTGGTCTTTTCTCTTCGGGCGGCTGGTATTTCTTCAGGCTATCCAGGAAAGCCTCACAGCGGGTGATTACGCCCGCATCGGCTGAATGTTCATCCATCTCTATCATAAGGAAAGGTTTTCCAGCCAGATTCTTTTTGAAGAAATGTATGATAAAAGAGTCGGGACCACAGCCAAAATTGGTGACATACAGACCGAAAAGATTCTTGTGGTTTTTTAGAATCTCCGATGCGGCTAATATCTTCTGTCCATATTTCCAGTACATATTAGGAAGGTGGTTCGTCTTGATTTTAGGATCATGGCACAAGAAATCCATGGGAATTGCCAATACTCCCAGATCCGCCAACTTCTTCGGAAGATTCAAGCTGATATCAGGATCACAGGTATTATAAGGTCTTCCCACAATGACCAAAGCCTTTTGATCTTCTTTCAAACCACGCAAGACATCCTGTCCTTTCAAAGAAAGTCTTCTGCAGAATTCCTCCTGACATTTTTCCGCTTTCAGCAGTGCTTTTTCTATTTGTCTCTTTTTTATCTTCAACTCTTTTCCCAATTTGATAAGCGTCCTCAAAAGAATGCTTCTGTCCAACTGAAAATAGACCGGGAAGGTGAGCAGTCGGGTGGGATAATCTTCTATATTTATGGCGGCTTTGATCACATAGGGTAATGACTGAACGTAGGGGCAGGCATAATTTTCCGTATTGTGGTCATCCTCCTTTTTCATGTTAATCAGGCTGGGGAGAAGAATATAGTCTACTTTTTTCTCGAGAAGATTCAAAACATGTCCATGTGCCACCTTAACGGGGAAACAGGTTTCGGACAGAACCTGCTCCACACCCTGGCGAATTATCCGCTTGTTGGTTGGATCGGAGAGCACTACCTCAAAGCCCAGCTCCTCAAAGAAGGTCGCCCAGTAGGGGAACAGCTCGTAGAAGACAAGAGATCGAGGTATGCCGATCTTTTTCTTTTCTCGCCGCGTTGAATCAGAATTAGAAGTTACAAATTCCTTATGAATGTGGAAAAGGATTCTCTCCCTTTCTTTGAAAAGATCGGGGAGGTTTGATCTTTTTGGTTTTCTTTTGGTATCATATTTTTCGCAACGGCTCCCGTAGAAAAGAGACGGTTCACCCTCAACCTTCACCTCTTTTATCTCACAGTGGTTGGGGCAATCTGGGCATTCGAAGGTGGAGACGGAGTATTCTTTCTCAGAGAGATCGAATCCTTTAAAGTTGCTTTTGTCGCCATTATACTCCTCCATAGCCAGGATGGCGGCGCCTATGGCGCCGGTCACATCATGATGCGGAGGAACGGTGATCTTCTTTTCAGTGACCTTTTCGAAGGCAGCCACCACTGCCTTGTTCCATGCCACCCCGCCCTGGAAAAAGATGTGCTCACCCACCCTTTTATCGCCCACCACCTTATTCAGATAATTATAGACGATGGAATAAGCCAACCCCGCCACCAGATCCTCTATGGGTACGCCAGATTGTTGATGGGCCACCAGATCGGATTCCATGAAGACGGTACAGCGCTCCCCGCAGTTTACCGGACATTTCGACTTAAGTGCCAGGTCTCCGAATTCCTCCTCGATATTGATGTTAAGCTTTTCCGCCTGCTCCTGTAAGAAAGATCCGGTCCCAGCCGCACATACTTTGTTCATTTCAAAATCTATAACCGCTCCATCTTGCAGGCTGACATATTTTGAATCCTGCCCTCCGATCTCAAATATGGTGTCCACCTTCGGATCGATGCTGACTGCGGCAACGGCCTGCGCAGTGATTTCGTTATGCACCACGTCTGCCCCCACAAAATCTCCGGTCAAGTATCTTCCTGATCCGGTGGTCCCTACACCTAAAATATTTACTTTATCCCTAATTTCGTCTCCCACTATCTTCAAGCCACGTTTAACCGCGTCGATCGGTCTTCCCTCGGTCATAAGATAGATCCGTCCGATCACGTTTTTATCCTTATCGATCGCCACCACATTGGTGGATAGAGATCCCACATCAATTCCCAGAAAAGCATCGATTTTGTCTTCTTGGGGCACCTGATGTTTTTTGGTGATCTCAAAATATTTGTTTTCAGGAAAAGCAAAGACCAAGGGCTCTTTGCCTTTGTGCTCTTTTCTGCGGGAAGTTAAATATTCATTCAGCCGGTTTAAGCCCAGGAAGGGAATATCCTCTTTCTCTGTTCCCATGATAGACAGACCTGCTCCAATTGCTCCCATCTCCTTGTAGAATTGCGGAATTACCAACTCACCTTCAGAGAGTCCAAATACACTCTCAAAAGCCCTCCTCATCCCCAAATTGGCGGCAACACCGCCCTGAAAGGAGATGGGTTTTTGGATCTTTTTACCTTTGACAATGGAGCCTTTGAAATTCCTCGCCATGGCAAAGCATAATCCAGCAACTATATCATAGTCCGGGGTGGCAATCTGTTGAAGGTGAATCATATCCGATTTGGCAAAGACGCTGCATCTTCCAGCAATACGCGGGGGATTCTTTGATTTCAATGCCAGCTTTCCAAATTCATCCTCGATGGAGATCTTCAGACGGTTGGCTTGCTGATCCAAAAATGATCCGGTGCCAGCCGCACAAAGCATGTTCATGGAGAAGTCTTCCAGCACCGGAGTTTTGGAGCCTTCATCCCAGCGCAAAAGAATCAGCTTGGAATCCTCTCCTCCCATCTCAATTACGGTCCGGACCTCCGGACATAAAAGACCGGTGGCTTTTACCTGGGCAATCACCTCGTTTACGAAGCTTCCCCCCAAGATGGAGTTTATCAGCTTTCCACCGGTGCCGGTGGTGGCTAAAGATTTTATATCTTCCGGATTGAATCGGTAGAAAAGATCCTCTAAGATGCCTTTTAGAGTAGGAAGTGGTTGCCCTGTAGATCTTTTGTAATAAGATCGAAGTATCTCCCCTTCAGATGAGAGAAGCACTACCTTCACGCTGACTGATCCTATATCAATACCTAAATAGAGATTCTTTTTCATTTTCTCCAAAGAGTTTGAATGAGGTTTCCAGTCCATTGAAAATTAGAGTTCGGGCATTCTCCTCTCTTGGTTAAAATTAAACTAAATTATACAACTCCGATCTGGATTTGTAAAGGATTTTTTTAGAAAGTTCAAAAGAAGTTTGGTCGGCGGATGAAACGGAAGACACGGATTTTTATCTTTTCATCCGTTTAATCTGTTGGGAAATTTATTTTCAATTGAAAAAATGTTTGCCAAAAGATTTTTAAATTGTATCTTATCTTATAAAGTTGTGGCAGAGGTTAAACCCCTGCCACAACTTGAGGATACCTCATATGCCCCTTGAAGCACTTGTGCTTATTTTAATCTCAGCTTTACTTCAAGCCTCCTTGAATCTTTTGATAAAAGGAAGCGAAAGAAAAATTGCTTTTGTCGCCGGTGCATTTTTGATCAGTCTCATACTCTATTTTCCTGTCTTCATCTGGGGGCGAAGCCTGTTGGCAGAAGAAACTCTCCCCAGCAATGTGTGGTCGTGGTTGGGTATTTTAGCCTGCGGAGGAACAGGCACCCTCTACTACATATTCATAGGAAACGCTTATGACAAAGGAGACCTCTCCGTGGTTTTTCCCATAGCTCGTAGCTTTGGACCAATATTCATATTGATCTTTGCTTTGATTTTGTTGAAAGAAAAGGTGTCCTATCTAGGGCTTTTGGGTATTTTGATTACTGTATTCGGCTCTTATGTGATTCATCTTCCATCTTTTTCGTTTTCCAATCTTACCTCACCTTTCAAAGCTCTTAAAAGCAAGCCTTTTCTCTTTTCCATCGGGGCGGGAGCGTGCACTGCCACATATTCGCTGATCAACAAAAAGAACCTGGAGATGGTGGAGCCGTTCACCCTGTATTATCTGATATTTGGTTTCATGACTTTATTTTTAGTGATCTCTCTTCTGCTAAAAAGGAAAGAGGATCAAATCAGAGAGGAATTCAAGCACAACCTAAAAGGTCTTTTCCTGATGGGACTTTTCGGCTTCATCAGCGCCCTTCTATTCCTGTATGCTTTACAAATGAGCAAGGTCAGTTACCTGGGGGCGGCAAGAAATATAAGCATAGTTTTTGGGGTGATTCTGGGGACCTTCTTTCTCCGTGAGGGATATGGAAGAATGCGATTCTTTGCCTCCCTTTTGATCTTTGCGGGGATATTGCTGCTTTCTGTGAGTTAAATTTAGGTGAAAGCCGGCACCTAACTTAAGTTAGGTGCTGGCTTTAAACACCCGCTTTTATCCTCTGATTGTCTTTTCAAGCTTCTTCATTCAAATGAATAGCTACGCAAACAGACTTTAAATCTTTCAAGGTCGAAGAATTTTCTATCCTTAGCTTCTTCTGCACAATTTTCTTTTCCATCCGAACAAATTTTGTGCGATACAAAGAACAAAAGAAGAATCGGCTTACAGAGGCGAATGTTCTAATTGCTTGATATTTATTTGGTTAGAGCATCCAGTTAATCTTAGATATTAACCAGTTGAGTTTGGCACAAGGCTTGCTATAATTATGGAATGGATAGTGAAGAAAGTTGATTGTATAGACATGGAGATGTAAAATGAAAAAGGTTTTCCTAATTTTGATCCTTCTATTTGGGTCAGTTTTCATTTTCAGCGGTTGCGCGGATGAGGTGTATATAGTTCGCCCGGACTATACCCCGCCTTCGGTGCCCAAGGGACTTTATAGCGTTACAGCAGATGAGGCGGTGTATTTGTACTGGTACGATAATGATGAGAAGGATTTCAAAGAATATCGTATATATAGGAGGGTGAACGGAGATGACTATTACTATCGAATCGCAATTACTAAAATAGCCGAATATGTGGACCGGGATGTGGAAAACGGGACCTCCTACTTCTATGCCGTGACCGCAAGGGACAGACATGGAAATGAGAGCGATTTTTCTGAAGTAGCTTATGATACTCCCAGACCGGAGGGATTTGAGCGGATGTATGGTCGTTTTTACAAGCCCTCTCTTTCCGGCTTTGATTTCTCTGAGCCCGAGGTCTTGCACTGGCAGGATTCTCACGCAGATATTTATCTGGAATATGACGAAGAGTTGGAGACTTTCTTTTTGTGTAGGGCGAACGACCAGACGGACATTCAGGATTTTGGATATACAGATGACTTAGATGATGTGGACTGGTCACCCTTGAAAGGTTGGTCCAACCTCAGATGGGTGGAGGTCATAGTGGGACATTCCTACATAATCTGGACCGCAAACGATCATTATGCTAAGCTCAGAGTAGAAGAAGTCGTTGGCGACACCAAGATATATTTTGACTGGGCGTATCAGATAG
>JAGMBK010000083.1 GCA_023129805.1 Candidatus Zixiibacteriota bacterium
CTGGCTTTGCCCGATTTCAATCAGGTGCTTGCCAAATTGAACGGAAGACTTTTCCCTTTTGGAATCTTCAAACTTCTGTGGCATACCAAGATCAGGAACAAAATCAATGGCGTTCGCATCATAACCATGGGAGTTGTCCCCGAGTTTCAAAAAAGAGGAATTGATACGGTCTTTTATGTGGAGACCTATAATGTGGGAGTAAAAAGAGGATATACCTGGGCGGAGATGTCATGGGTATTGGAGAACAACACCCTGATGAATCGGGTGCTTAAGCTTCTGGGCGCTAAGCTTTACAAAAAGTATAGAGTTTATGAGATCAAAATTTAGATAGACTAAACCATCGGAGGGGTTTCGTGGTTGCCCGGTTTATTGGGCATATTTAGGTTGAAAGGATCAATGATAAATCAAAACAGGAGGCGTTAAATGATCGTCACCACTACCCCAACCATTCAGGGTAAGGAGATCAAGGAATATCTGGGCATTGTGACCGGGGAGGCTATAATGGGGGCAAACATCGTCAAAGATATATTCGCCTCTATTACTGATATCGTGGGAGGCAGGTCCGCCGCCTATGAGAAAGAACTTACCAGAGCACGGGAGATCGCACTCCGCGAGATGGAGGAGAACGCCAGAACTCTAGGAGCAAATGGTATAGTAGGAGTGGATCTGGATTACGAGACGGTAAGGAAGGGAATGCTGATGGTGACAGTAAGTGGAACCGCAGTAAAGACTTAGCTCCTGCCCCTAAAATCGTAACGGTGGTTTAATTTTCACGTGCTTGTTAGGTCACATAACCTGGACAGAAATATTCCGCCAAGTCAGGGGACTTGGGGGACAAGGAATTTAAAGTGGAAAAGCCACTTATCTATAAGCTTTACCCCAGAAGCTTTGTGTTTTTTTTGACAAACCGGTGACATTTCTGCTTTCACAATAAAACGCCGATATGATTACTGTCCATTTTTCTATATATTCGATCGTAAGGAAAAGATTTACTCCTGGCCAATTCTAATCTCATATTCGAAAAAATTTATGGGTAAATCGTAAAAATTTTCGAATTTTCAGCTCTTTTGAAAAATAGGGAGTTAAGTCTGAGTAAGACTGTCGGCTCTCGTAAAGCTTTTTGTGCCAATAGATTAGGGACGAAATAAGTGGTTTTATTGTGCCTCTTGCAAAATTTGGTATGTTTTCTGCTTAAATTGTCGTTGCATTTCTTTCCTTCTTTCAAGTAAAACAGCCCCTTCCAGGAGCCCCGCATCCCCGCGGGGCTCCTCGGACCCCAAAGGAGTCCTCTGTTCCGGGAAGTATATCCTCCATCTAATTATAATTAATTCCCCAAACTAAGAGAACTGAAAAACGGGAAGATTTTTGTATTGACTTTGAGGGAAAAGAGGAGTATAATTGCCCATCAAAAAATAGAGGTGCAAGTTAAGCTTGCCTCTTGCCCACAGGAGGAGAACTGGTGAAGATCTTGATTACAGGCGGAGCCGGTTTCATTGGATCAAACGTGGCGGATAGATTTATTCAGGAAGGTCATAAAGTCACCATAATAGATAACCTATCTACCGGTGTGGAATCTAATGTTAACCAAAAAGCTAAATTCTACAAAGCCGACATTAGAAGTGCGGTGATAGACAAAATCTTTGAAAGGACAAAGCCGGATGTTTTGTGCCACCACGCCGCTCAGATAGATGTCAGAAAGTCAGTCGCCGATCCGATTTTCGATGCAGAGATAAACATCGTGGGCAGTTTGAACCTATTTGACGCCTGCGTCAAGCACAGAGTCAAAAAGGTGATCTTTGCCTCCACCGGCGGGGCCATCTATGGAGAACAGGACTATTTTCCAGCAGACGAGAATCATCCCGCCAATCCTCTTTCCCCCTATGGGGTAGCCAAACTGACCATAGAAAAGTATCTTCTCTTTTACCGGGAAACCTACGGGATAGACTTTGTCTCTCTCCGCTATGCCAATGTCTACGGTCCTAGACAGAATCCTTTTGGAGAGGCTGGAGTGGTGGCGATCTTCACTGAAAGAATTCTGACAGACAAAGAAACTGTCATCAATGGAGACGGAACGCAAACCAGGGACTTCGTCTTCGTGGGAGATGTGGTGGAATCGAATCTACTTGCTTTGAAGTATCTGAAAAGCGATATTTTTAACATCGGAACCGGCATAGAGACGGACATAAATTGTATCTTCAGACTCTTGAAAAAGACAACCGGCTCAAAACAAAAAGAAATGCACGATCCGCCAAAACCGGGAGAACAGCAAAGAAGCGTGCTGGATTGCTCCAAGGCGAAAAGGCTTCTTAGATGGAAGCCAAGATATAGCCTGAAGAAAGGGATAGCTAAAACAGTGGAATATTTTAAGAAAATGAAGAAATATACCGTGGTCTTTTGATTTATCGCTCTTAGGGGGATGTTATCATCCCCTCCTATGGGTCTCAGTTGAGTCAAATGACCTGCGGACAAATTATTCAACAGTTCATAGCGAGGATGACGCAGACCCGTCTGGGATAACATCCTCGCAGAGCAGAGGAATGAAAAAAATGTGTAGGGGCGGACCTTTAGGTTCGCCCGAAGTCATATCTTGATTGAAAAACCAAGAAAAATAAATCTCAAAAGACCGGGAGGTTAGACCAAATGAGCAGATGCCGGATAACAGTGTTAGGTTCCTCCTCTGGCATGCCCTCCCCAACTCGTTTCTGTTCCTCCTTCTTCTTTCAGACGGAGAGGTTAAACTTCCTCATAGATTGCGGTGAGGGAGTGAGTTTTTCCTTTCTTAGAAACAAAATCGATCCGGAATTGATAGACTCAATCTTCATAACCCATTCGCATGTGGATCATCTGGGCGGTCTTTTTCTTTTGGTTCAGATGATGCATCTTCTTCAAAGAAGGACCCCATTGAATGTGTATCTTCCAGAGGAGGCTATCTCCGGGGTAAAGAATTTTCTCCAAACCTGTTATCTTTTTCCAGAAAAGATTACGCCGAAACTCACACTGCATCCGGTGACATCCAACTTTAAATTCCAAGATGAAGAAATCAGCATCAAGGTATATCCCAATCGTCATCTACTGGGCAATCAGGTAGTAATTGATGAATTAAGGTTCCCCAATAAGATGCAAAGCTTTTGTTTTCTTTTGAATCTCTCTAACCGGAAGATAATTTATTCCGGCGACATCGAATCTTCGAGTGACCTAACTGATATCATTCAGGATGCAGACCTTCTCATCACTGAATGCTTTCATCCTAGGTTGGAGAAGCTAATTCCTCTCATGGTAGAAAAGAAGGTCAAATCCGCAATCTTCACCCATATCCCTCCGGAGCTGGAAGGAAAAGAAAAAGAGATTTTAAAAAAGGCTCAAAAGAGGGGGTTTGAAAAACTCATCATGGCTTATGACGGATTGGTTATAGATATTTGATTACAAAATGCTTTTTTACCTCAAGAACTCAAGCTACCTATCTGTTTGTTTCCTCAACCTTTGTCACAACGCTGATCCGTATACCGGTGAATTGTCCGAAAGTTCCCTAGACAGAGAACATTTCGACTGTAGTTGTAGCGTCAAAAAATCTGGAATAGTGGACATAGACTTTAATTCTGACAAGATAATGTATTGGTTCCCATGAAGTTGCATTTAAATGAAGCGCGACCCATTCACTGGTTATTCTTGTGCAGAGACTCGGCGCAGGAGCAAATGTTTTCCCGAAGCAAATACGTTGTAAGTTTATGGTTAACAATCAATTAGCTAAAAGCGCCTCACGTTGGGATAGGGGTTGCACCCCTATCCCACCTTTACGGGCGGGAGTACAACTCCCACCCGATCAGCATCCTTTCAAGAGCAAGCTAAACGTTAAGCTTTTGATTCACAATCACTTGCCCAATTTTGTGGTGATTTAAATCCTTTTCTTCGAGAATTTTCGCATAAATGTAAATCTCTCTTGACAAGCTCAGGTTTGTATCGTATACTAAACTTGGAAAGGAGTTGATGAATCTATGACAGAGAAAGGGGGTTTGAGATGAGATGACCAACGTGATAATTCGGGCTGACGAGACTTTCGAGAAAGCCTTGCGCAGATTTAACAAATCCTGCGAGAAGTCTGGTATCATAGCAGATATCAGGAAGCATCAGCATTTTGAGAAGCCATCCGAGCGCCGCAAACGAAAGTTGGCTGCGGCAAGAAGAAAAAATCGGCGAAGAGAGGAATATTAATTCATGAGCGATCAAGGAAAGCCGACGGGTGGCTCCTCACTCAAGCAAAGAATCGACCAGGACACAACGGAGGCACTGAAGAGCAAAGATTCTTTAAAGTTAAGTGTGCTGCGCATGCTCAAATCGGAGATCAAATACAAGGAGATAGAAAAGGGCTCGGAGCTTTCCGACGATGAGGTGATCTCGGTTCTATCTTCGTCGGTCAAAAAACGAAAAGATTCGATTCAGCAATTCGAAAAAGGAGGAAGAGACGATCTGGCTTCCAAGGAGAAAGCTGAGTTGGAGTTGAGCTTAAAGTATTTGCCTGAACAGCTAACCGAAGAAGAGCTCTCCCGGATCATCAGCCAGGCGATAGAAGAGACAAGCGCCGCAGGTGTTTCTGATCTGGGTAAGGTTATGAAGGTCATCATGCCCAAAGTTAAGGGAAGGGCAGACGGGAAAAGAGTTAACCAGATGGTCTCTTCTCAGCTTTCTTTTGATCCTGCGGACAGTCGATCTCAGACTCTTAAGTGAAGATGTTTGCTTAAAAAGAGAGCCGGATGATGTAGCTTCAAGCAAACAGATACGAAGCTCGTATGAGTGCATACGCACATTCATACGAATTTTGCACAATTCCTTCTGGTGCAAAATGAAGACCGAAAAAATCAATTATCCAAAAGCCGGCACGTTGCCCCATTGAAAATCGAGGTGACGTGTCGTCTTGTTATGCCCGGTTCAGTCAGGCTTGACGGCAAAAGATAGAGTTGGTAAGTAGGATAAACCTCAGCTTGGCCGTGAAATTCGGTTCAATGAAAAAGTCCGCAGGATCCAAACTCGGAGCGGCAAGAAAGCGAGGGGATAGATGAACTGGATAGATTTCGTGTTAATTGGACTGCTTCTGGTGGCGATTATTATCGGCTCCAGAAGGGGACTTTTCAGTGGACTGATGGGAATACTGGGATTGGTAGGCGGGGTGATCTTCGCCATTAATTATACGGATCAGATTACTGCCAAGTTCCTTTCACACATGCGAGTGTCCACGGTGATGGTGGTTTTCATGGAGTTTATTGTGGTATTTGTATTGGTCTACGTAGGAATCAAGCTTCTGGGTTATCTTTTTTACAAGTTCGCCTCGCTTAATCCATTAGGTAATGTGGACAAAGTGGGGGGAGCGATTATGGGAATTTTTCAGGGCTGGATTGTTTTGGGAGTGATCCTTTTTCTGTTCATATTTCTTCCCCTCCCTGATTCTTTCGTAGCCAAGCTGGATAGCTCCTTTTTCGCTCCAGGGATGAGGGGAGTGGTTCCCATGATCTATGATGAGACTACATTCCTTCACCCGGAAAACCCCAGTCTGGTGGAAAAGGTGAAAACAGCTTTAAGGACTGAGCCGGGTAAATCATCTAAAGACTTGGGGGGATTCTCCGCAGAAGGTTCTTCAGTCTCCAGAATCATCCGCACTATGGAGGACTATTTCGGAACATAGATACGCCTGGGCTGATATAAAGCAGGATAACCTTCCCAACGGAGGGAAAGGATATGGTCTGTTTTGAAAAACGGTTCTGTTGGGATTTCGTTTCTTCAGGCAATTAAAGAAAGCCTGAGTTGATCTGATGAATGAGCACACACTGAAAGTTTTGGAGTTTGATAAGATAAGGGAGATGCTTTCAAAGCACTGCCTCTCTGAGATGGGAAGAGAACTGGCAACATCCATCCTCCCCACCAAAGATAAGGAGATAGCGGAAACGGAGATAAGACAGACTACCGAGCTGAAGGAGATACTGTTATATGAGGAGAAGTTTCCCCTTTCGTCCATGAAGGACATTCGCCTTTCATTGAAAAAAGCAGAGATAGAAGGGGCATGTCTTGACCCCAGAGAGCTTTTAAACATCTCCCAGATTTTGAACATCTCCGGATCTCTGATCAAATTCTTTAAAAATAAAAAGGAAAAATATCCTCACATATGCGGCTTGATCTCGGAGTTAAGAAGCTTTGATAATATCCTTTCCACCATCAATTCAGCGGTGGACCCCTCAGCAGAGATAAGAGATTCAGCCTCGGGAAGATTATCCGACATCCGTCATCAAAAAAAGACTTTGCGGAATCGGATCCTGGATAAGCTGGAATCGATGATCGGTGCCCGCAAGGCTAAAGGACCCCGCCAGGATGACATCATCACCATCCGGGATGGAAGATACGTCATTCCCATGGATGAATCTGATTTCTTTCAAAGCAGGGGAATAATTCATGACCGTTCCAGAAGCGGTGCCACCGTCTTTGTGGAACCCATAGTGGTGGTGGGAATGAACAATCAGCTAAGGGAGCTCTCCTTTGAGGAGGAAGCTGAGATCGAAAGAATCTTAAGGGAGATTTCGGAGATGATCAAAGAAGAGCTTAAAGACTTAGATGTTACCGTAAGGACTCTGCAAGAGCTGGATTTCATCCATGCTAAAGCCCGACTCTCCTTTGACTACGATGGTAATCCTCCCCTGCTGAATGAACAGGGGTATATAAACTTAATCGAAGCCTGTCATCCTCTGTTTCATCTTCCCAAAGACAAAAAATCGGAGATTCCGCCCTTCGACAGGCTCCCTTCGGGTCTGAGTCTTCCTTCGACACTGAGCCTCAGGACGAAGTGCAGGGTCGAAGACAGGGTGGTGAGCAAAGCCGAACCACCTAAGGCGGGGGAGGTGGTTCCACTTTCTTTAGCCTTAGGGAAGGATTATTCCACTTTAATTATAACCGGACCCAATGCTGGCGGAAAGACTGTGGCATTGAAAACTGCGGGCCTTCTCACTTTGATGGCTCTGGCAGGATTGCACATACCTGCCAAACCCTACTCAGAGATCTCCGTCTTTAAGAGGGTTTACGCAGACATCGGAGATGAGCAGTCCATCGAGATGTCACTCTCCACCTTCTCCTCTCATATGCTCCACATCAGAGACGCGGTAAAAAACGCTGATTCTGAAAGCCTGATTCTTTTGGATGAGTTGGGCGGAGGGACTGATCCCAAAGAGGGGGTAGCCTTAGGTGAAGCTGTAATAGATGGGTTGGTCAAAAAGGAAGCCAAAGTCATCATCACCACCCACCATGGAGCACTGAAGATATTAGCCCAAGAGTATCCGCAGGTAAGAAATGCCTCCATGGAATTCGATAAGGAGACCTTGACCCCAACCTACCGATTTCAGATGGGATTTCCCGGTTCTAGTTATGCCATTCAGATCGCTCAAAGATTGGGCATGCCAGAGGGGATAATCCAGAAAGCTCAAGAAGTTTTAGGCAGTGAGGAAAGGGATTTGGGAGCGCTCTTGGAGAGCCTGGAGAAGGATTTAAAAAAGGTGCGGGAAAATCGGCAAGCAATGGAAGAGCAGAAAAAGGTCACCGAAGAGCTGATGAATCTGTACCAGGACAGAGTGAAAAAGCTGGATGAGAGAGAAAAGGAATTGAAGACCAAAGCTTTGAGAGAATCAAAACTGATGGTGGAGGCAACCAGAGTTGAGTTGGAGAGATTGGTGGCGCAGATTAGAAAGACCCAGGCTCAAAAAGAGGTGGTGAAGCAGGCGCATCGAGTCCTGGAGGAGAAAAAAATCTCTCTCTCCGAGGAGTTGGAAAAATTTGAACAGAAGGTGACCAAAAAGTTGGGCATTATCCAGCCGGGTGACTCAGTCTGGATCGAGCCTTTGGGGATAAAGGGGGAGGTTATATCCAAAGACGAGCAATCAAAAAAACTCAAGGTTCTGGTGGGAAACCTGACCTATGATGTGGAGGAACAGAAGTTGACCAGAATTGAAGAAGAGGAAAAAGTCGAGGCTGAGTCTGAATACGTGGGCACCCTCTATTCCGTCCCTCAGGTATCGCCTGAGATAGATTTAAGAGGGCTTCTGGCAGAAGAAGCCTTTGATATTGTGGATAAGTATTTAGATAATGCTTTTCTGGCAGGACTTACCACAGTTTCTGTTATTCACGGCAAGGGGACCGGTGCTCTGCGCAAAAAGATTGGAGAATTTCTGTCTCATCATCACCGGGTGGAGGGTATAAGACTTGGAGAATGGAACGAAGGCGGCTCCGGCGTAACCATAGTGAAGTTAAAAGAGTAAAACATCCCGCTCTGATGCTTCTCCAGATCGGACAGAGGTTGTACCCCTGTCCGATCTGGGAGAGAAGTTTTTGCGTAGGGACAGGGCTT
>JAGMBK010000084.1 GCA_023129805.1 Candidatus Zixiibacteriota bacterium
ATGATTGAGCTGGGATTCTTGAATGGCAGGGATAAGCTAAAAGATTACGATCTTTTCACCCTTATCACGTATGAATAAATCAGTTCATAGTTCATGGTAAATGGTTCATAGCAAAACCTTCCAAAATCCCTTTGGTTGGTTACGGACGCCCGGACGGGCCCGTCTGGGGGCGATCGTCTGACCGTGACGAACAAAAGGACAAAAGGGGTAGGGAGGGGAACCATGAACAGTGAACTATTAACTGAATTAAACACGCCCCCGTAGCTCAGTTTGGATAGAGCAGTGGTTTCCTAAACCATTGGTCGCCCGTTCGAGTCGGGCCGGGGGTATTTAAAGCGGTTCATGGTTCGTGGTTCACAGTTCATAGTCTAAAAGAGAAAAGGCCGATGGGTTTTGAAACTCATTGGCTTTGTTTTTTGGTGGACATCGTGATCCTATTCTGTTGTTCAGGATACAATCCCGAACACCTCTTAGTGTTTTTGGAGTGCGAAAGCTTGTCCGAAGGATCCCGTTTCGCGGGGCTTTCGCGGTCTCATAAAATTCGGAGAAAACCGCATCCCGCCGATAGCGGGGTGCACTCCTTTTTATTTTTTTGGAGGTCACCGGGATTTTATCCCGGTGTTCTGTTCGGGATGCAATCCCTCTCAAGTCATCTCAACAAGCGGTTGAGAAATGGGCTATTACAAAGACATATAAAAACTTAACAACTTTGTAATAGCCCATTAAAACCCACGAAAACCTATAAAAATCGAAGTGGAATTGAAACAAAAGTGGAACAGTCGGTTGAGATGATGTAGGTCGCTTGTTTGGCGAGGCGTTAATTTATTTTGCAGCTGTAATCTAAGGCAAGCAACCGCCGGGTGAACCACACAAGGCCTACTTGAATGAGGGAAAGAAATCCCTTAACGGTAACGTAGTCACCACCCGCCTCTCAGAGATAATAGATTACAGAGGTATACCGAAATTTCTTAAGGTTTGATTTTTTGAGTATTTCTTAATTAGGACACCCTTTTAAAAGGAGGCGTGTTTTTGTGCGAATAATGAGTTGACTCCAGAAGGAAAAATGGCTATAATAGACTGTCAGCTTCTGTCAGTCAAAACATCTAGGAATCAACCTGGAATTTGTGATAGCCCCGAGTAACAGGGAAGTCTGAGTTGAAGGCAAAACGAAAAACGAACTCAAAGTTGGCCCAGAGTAGCCTGATCACGTTTTCTTTTATGAGCCAAGGCACTTCGCACTCCATCAAATTTCACATAAGGAAGCGTAGACTTTGCACCTTCATCAGAAGCTTCGGAAATGACGGAGAGGTTAATCTGACGATCAGAGGAGGGAAGATTTCCGCTAGAGTGGAGTATTTGGGAAGCTCACAGTCTTTTTTGGGGATTTTGGGTGCCGATGGGAAATGGAATGGTAGGCTTGCAAGGCAGCAAAGGAAAGAAAAAATCACCCTTTTCATAAGAAGGGGAAAAATCAGCCGCAGAAGGATGAGTCAGGTTTCAAAACTCCTTAAGGGTGATTCCAACATTCTGCTTGAGAGGGGAAAGAGAAGAAAATCAAAAACAGCAGATTCTCAATTCGAGGTAAAACTGACGCTGTCTCCGAAGCTTGAAGTTTCTGGATTCATCAAACACAAATCTGGCAGACATCATACCAGGATAGAATTAATTCCAGGCGGAAGATGGAACGTAAAAGGATGGATCAAACTGACAGGCGGAAAGTTTTTGTTTTCAGCGGAAAGCGGTAAATGCCAAACCTGTTTTGAAGGAACGCCTCGCTTTGGTCCGAAATGAAGTGACTTCAGGAAAAGCTAATATTTTTTATCATCTCCAGTCGGAAGTATCTTATCTTCTGTTGAATGAGCCCTGCTAAATGCCAGTTTCCTTGTTTGTAGATCAAAGCCTTAGGAACAAGCTCGATGACATCGGAGAACAAGGCCGAAACAAAATGTAACCTGATTTTTTCCCCCGACGATATCGCTTTCCTGAGGAGTTCGAATATGAGGGATGTACTTTCACAGGAAGGTTTCTCTTTCGGCTGAACCGTGATTTGCTCTTTTGCCTTTTCATAATCGACTTTGATTTTTTCCGGCATCAAAGACTCAAGCTTTGCCAATGCCTGCTTGGCAGACTTCCTTAGGCAGTCGACTGATTGAACCGGGCTAGAGCTTAGTCCTATGTAGATGCTTTGAAGTTCATCAAAAGTAAAATTTAGAGGTGGCAAGAAGGCATGGGTGAGGAGTTTGTATCCTCGATCGAAGTAGATCGGGACCCCAACTTCAGATAAGGCTTGAATGTCTCTATACATCGTCCTTTCAGAAACCTCACATTCATTAGCCAGATCAGAAGCCTTGAAATTTCTCCTGGACCTTAAAAGATTTAGAATTAAAAGCAATCGGTCTGATTTAGCCACTTTTAGCCAAGTGAATGCATTTTTGATGCAAATTTAGTTAGGTTCTCCGATAGCACGGATGGTTTTATTGACTCATAGTCTTTGGTCAAAGTCGCAGCTCGTTCGATCTCCATTCTCAGTTCGCAGATATTATCGGGCCAATTATATTGTAGGAGAAGCTCGAGTGTATCAAGAGTGATTCCTAAGACATTCCTCTTCTGTTCTTTATTAAAGTGAGATATAAATCTCTCAGCCAACTTAGGGATTTCTTTTTTCCTCTCTCTTAGAGGAAGAACCCTGATCTTCACGCAGAAAAGACTATTCAAGAATCTATGAAGTTGGATGTTGATTAGTGATTCTTTACGTCTGCTCGTTTGCAGCGACCCAATTATCCCTGAACTCAGAAGTCTGTTTCTGGGGAAAGCCCCCCTCTTACCCAACTCCCCGAGAGAATCGGAGAGTCGGGCAAGCAGGTGTGCCTGTAGGAAATCGATTCTTCTGATAAAAAAGGTGTCCTTCTGTGTTGGTCTTCGGAGTTTTTGAAAAAAGACTGGGGAGGTGAGCTGTTCGACTATCCTTGTTTGGTCTCGAACCGTCCGTTCGCAATCATAGACCGCTAACTCACCCCCCCAGTTTCTTCCCTGATGGATGAGTTTGGCGAAGTGCTCCTTGCCCACCCCAGCCTCTCCTTCCAGCACCACATTGACGGGAGATTGGATGGCTCGACTCAGCCCCCTGTGAGACTCATGTGTCTTCTTGGTCTTCTTTATGCTCTCCCTTGCCCTTCTCAAAGAATCAGTTGCAAAATGGTCGTAAGTGCAATGATAATGGAACTTCCATCGCCGCCTTCCGATCCGCCGCTAGTGGGAGTTGGGGGTTGCTCATCGTCCCACTGACCTCCACCACCGCCGCCATAAACTGCGCTCCCCGTGAAGCAGCTGAACAGCAAAAAGGCCACGAGGATCAGGGTCAGGACCCCGAGTGAATTGAACTTGGAAAGCATAGAAACCTCCGTGTTTGAGGGTTTTTTGGGTCTTTCCAAGGTCAGTCATTGCAAGCCCAGTGCCCAAAACATGAGCAGTGAGTTTACTCTATGTAGGCCAGAGGCTTATAACAAAAACGGAAGGTCGGCTTTGTTTGGATAATGGGGGGATAGACTCGTCGATAATGACGAATCAGTGAAGGCGTGTTCGTAACTTTAATTTTCGGAAAAGGTTACAGAAGACGGCGCTTTCGCCGAAGTCCTTGCTAGGGGACATTTGGGGGGAGTATTGCCTAACTTATTTGTACTGAGATAATTAGAAGGAGGAATCGTCATCTATGACGGCTTAATTCGAGCTGCCTTTCTGATTTTGTGCTTCTTGATCCTCCTTCTCAATGAGGTTTCATTCAGACCCAATTCCTCAGCTGCCCTGACCTGATTCCATTTGTTTCTCTGTAAAGCCTGAGTGATCTTTTTCTTTTCCACCCAGTCAAGCACTTCTTGAAGCTTACCATATTTATCCAGATTGACCAATCCCTTTCCTTTCTGAACCTCGTCTGGTAAAAGCTCCTTGGGGAACTTCCCATTTTCGCCTAGCAGCATCGCACTCTCAATAAGATGTTCTAACTCTCGTACATTGCCCGGCCAGCTATAATTCTGCAAGGCGGTTATTGTCTTCTTAGTCACCTTGATCTCTGGTTTATTGTTCTCTTTTGAGAATTGCTTCGCGAAGTGGTGCACAAGATAGGGAATGTCATCTTTCCTTTCGCGAAGAGGGGGAATGGTGATAACTATCGGATTTAACCTGTAATACAAATCCTTTCTGAATGTACCTTCTTCGATCTTTTTTTGCAGATCCATGTTGGTCGCCGAGATTATCCTGATATCCACCTTGATCAGTCTTTGCCCACCTACTCTCTCAAACTCCTTTTCTTGCAAAACCCTTAACACCTTGGCTTGGACAGATAAGCTCATATCTCCTATTTCATCTAAAAAGATGCTTCCGCCGTCTGCCAGCTCAAACTTCCCCTTTCTGAAGCCGACTCCTGTGGCTATTTTTTCCTCAATCCCGAACAGCTCACTTTCTAATAAGGTTTCGGGCAAGGCAGCGCAGTTCACTCGTATAAATGGTCCATCTCGTCTTTGACTTCTTGTATGGACGAGATGAGCAATTAGCTCCTTGCCGGTCCCATTCTCGCCAGAAATAAGAACGCTGGTTTTCGAATTGGCTACTTTCTCCGCCAGATTAAAAATTTCCTGCATTTTTGCGCTTTTTCCGATGGTCTGAGGATGTTGGTAGGATTTGTGCAGGACGCCTTTCAACTGAAAGATTTCCTCATTTGCTTTGACGTACAGTTCACTTTTTTCAATAGCGGTAGCGATCAGACTGGCAAAGGCCTTCAGGAAATCAACATCGTCTGAGGAAAATACTGCGGGAAGGCTTCGGTGATCCAAGTATACGGTTCCGATAAGCCTATTTTTGGTTCTTAGGGGAACACAAAGGATGGAAAGGATGTTATACATAATCACACTTTTACTTCTGGCAAATTGTGGATCATTTGTCGCGTTCTCCACGATCAAAGGCGAATCACTTTCAATCACGTCTTTCAGAACTTGTCGGCTGATAGCGATGGCATCCTGGGAGGTCTCTGGCTCGAGTCCCTGGGAAACCTTTAGTTCAAAGGTCTTATCTGTTTCAGAATAGAGAATAACAGATCCTCTCTCTGCATTTAAGAGCTCTATGACCAAGTCCAAGGCTTTTGATAACAATTCATCTGTATCCCAAATGCTATTCAATAATTCCGCCAGCTTGTAAAAAGTCTGGATTCTTTCTCTATCCAAGTGTCGCATTTCTTTCATTTGGCTTAACAAAACCTCCGCCTCCTTTCTTTTTCCCTCAACTTCTGACTTTTCGAAGATATTCACAGCCTCGCATAAAAAGGCTTTTCCTTCTTTGATCCTTCCCATTTCCAACTTGATCCTCCCAAGTTCAAGATATGTTCTGCCAAGCTCATATCTTGCTCCCAATTGCTTAAAAATCCTGCCACTTTCCAGAAGGTATTCCAAACAAGCCCCCTTCTCTCCTTTAGTCTTCAGGAGATGGGCATAAACCTGCCTGAAGCTTCCGTCAAACCATTTGTTGTTTAGTGATTCTATAAACAGTCTAATTTGATTCAGATGTTCTTCGGCCCGTCGCAGGTTTCCCATCCGGAGAGCCAGCTCTCCTACTGCAAGCTGAGCTTCAGCCTCTCCAAATCTATCCCGACTTTTTGAGAACAGTTCTGCCGCCTGATTCAAACTTTGCGTGGATAGATCAAAGTTGGACTGTTCCATGGCGATCTTCCCCAAAAGGAGCAAACAATCAGCGACCCTACCTTCTTCGCCCAGCTCTCTGGCTATTCTTAGACTTTTTTCTAAGTAATCCGAAGCTTTTTTCCATTTTTCCTTGCACCTATGCAGGTCTCCCAGGTTATAATAAACCAAAGCCACGCCACTTCTATCCCGAATTTCTTGAAACAATTGCAGAGCAGTAGCGAGATGCTCTACGGATTTGTCAAAGAGACCCTTCCTTAGATAAGCCAGTCCCATGTTATTATAGGACAGGGCTAGTCCCTTCAAATCAGAAATTCGCTTCTTGAGTTTCACGCTTTTTGAAAGGCACTCCAAAGCTTGATCCCAGCGGTTTAGGTCGATATAGATCAGGGCAAGATTGTTCTCCAATATGGACAGCCTATATGGGTCATGAAACGATTCTATAATTGCGTGCGCCTTCCGGGAATACTCAAGGGCTTGGTTTGGAAGCCCCCGACTTTTTAGAACCAAGCTCAGGTCAATATAGCACTTAGCGGTGCTCTGAATCTCTCCAAGTCTTTGGAAAAGATCAAGGCTTTTTGATAAATTCTCGAAAGCCAGGCGATAATTCCCCATTGACCAATGAACGCCCCCCATGCAGGTCAAAGCATTACCCATATCCTTTGTAAGTTGCTGACCCTTGAGTGCCGAAATTGCCTTCCGTAAATAGTGAATTGCCTTGTCATATTCACATTTGATCCTATGATCCCGAGCCAAGTCAATTAGCACTGAAGCATATTCTTGTGGTGAGTCTTCAAGATTTAACAGCTGTAATGCTTGATGAAGCGGTTCTATAGTCTTCTCATGCTGACTTGTTTTCCGGTAGATTCTGGCCATTTTTCTGTAAATCCAGGCAACGTGCCGGTTATCAAAATCCTTGCCCTTCAACAGTTCTAAGGCCTTTTGAAAATAATACAAGCTTTTCGTGTAATCACCGTCAGCCTCGTACTGCTCTGCTAAACTCTCCAAAATCTGTTCTTTATCTTTCGGTAGTGGGAAGGGACATTTATCACGGAGTTCCAGCACGCGCAGGTAATGGTTTATGGCTTGATTCCTTCTGCCTGAGCCCTCCGCCCTTTCAGCAGCCAACAGAGCGTATTTTAGCGCACGCTCATTATCTCCTGCTTGGTAGAAATGATCAGCTAATTGATCAAGGTGGGTTTCAATGTCAGTAGCATATTTTTGTTCTAAATAGCGACCAACCGTTTCGTGAAAATTTCTCCTCTTTCGTCGATCAATCTGCTCATAGATGAAATCACGCGTGAAACCATTGAGGAAGCAAACTTTGTCTTTATCTGGCGACGTGGATGACCGCACCAAGATTTGTTCTGCCAGAATATTCTCCATGTGGTGTATGACAATTTCAGGATCAATGCCTGATACTTTACTTAGTAGATCAGCTTCAAACTCCAGACCTGAAACAGAAGCAATAGAGAGGAGATTTAACTCATCCTCACTCAGACGGCCAAGACGCCCTGCTATCTCTTTTGCAAATCCAAGTGGAACCGGGGTTGCATCAATCTGTTCCAATTGCACTACCCAACGACCTTTTTGCCTTTCGATCTGCTTATGGCTAACCAACCACTCCATCAGTTGCTCAGTCAAAAGAGGATTGCCCCTTGTTCTTCTATGGACTGCTGCCGCGATCTCCTCTTCCTTCTCTTTCCATGCAAAAATTGAGAAAAGAAGCTTTTTCTCTTCAGCTTCCGTCAACTTCTCCAGCCTAATTTGGATAATCGAATCTTTGTAGGCCGATCTGATTTCTTGCTCAATTTCAGATGCCCTTTTGTCCTTCTCGGAACAGGTGAAATCGTTTGTCAAAGTCATACAAACCAAAACCTTTTTGTTTCGCGTTTGAGAAATCAGATCAGAAAAGGACTCAAGGGCTGAATCATCTGCTACCTCCAAATGCTCGAAAATTAGGACTGAGGGTTGGGAAATATTCTCTTGAAGATGAGAAATAACCTTTTGAAGCGCCTCCACAGATTCACTGTTAACCAAAGAAGCCTCGACCACCAACGCACCTTCAACTTGAGCCCAAGCTTCAAACTCTTGCAACAGTCTTGTTTTCCCCATTCCTAATTCGCCTGAAATAAGGACTACGGTGCCTTCGCCTGTCGAGGCTTGATTGAAAGCTTTTCTTAGAACAGAAAGCTCATTTTCTCTTCCGGCGAAATCGCTAGACGCGATCAGACTTTTTGCCAGTGGCGCCTCGAGATCATCAATTCTCAGCCCTGAGATTCTTTCTATTTCACTCAAAACATCCTTTGCTGAAAAGTAGCGATCTATTGGATCTTTTTCTAGTAGCGTTAGGATTAGGTTTTTCAGGCCTGCGGGAAGCGAAGGTTCTTCAGGAATCACCACATCTTTTTCCAGGTGACTTTTGGCCAGATCCGTGATCTGTTCTTCATCAAAAGGTCTCTTTCCAAACAAGGTCTCATAAATTAGAACACCTAGCGAGTATAGATCTGCTTGATGACTATATTTCTCGCCTCTAATGATCTCAGGGGCGAGATAAGAGAGAGTGCCTTTCCACCAGGTGAAATCCTTTACCTCTTCATATTCCGCAAAGCCAAAATCGGTGAACTTCAGAGTCAGTCGACCC
>JAGMBK010000085.1 GCA_023129805.1 Candidatus Zixiibacteriota bacterium
GTGGGAATCCATGCCTACTCGGTAATACAACCGGAGATGGTGGAAGCCATCCTCTCTGAAAAGGCTGAGGAAAGGCGGTTTATGTTTGAGGAAGCCGCGGGTATCACCAAATATAAATTAAGAAAAAGGGAGGCGGAAAGAAAACTGGAGTATACGGAAAATGATCTCCTGAGATTGGGCGACATACTCTCGGAGGTGGAAAAGCAAACCAACTCTCTCAGAAGGCAAAAGGGTAAAGCAGAAAGATATAAAAAACTGACAGAGCAGATAAGTGACCTAGAGATCAAACTAAGCCAGAATGAATTTCAAATCCTAAAGAGTCAGGAAAAGGAGCTGGAGGAGAAGTTGAAAATTTCAGTAGATCAGTCCCACAAGACCAGCTCTGATCTGGATAAAGAGGAGGCGGAGGTAGAAAGCCTTAAGCTGAAGCTTCTGGAGCAGGAAAAAGAGTCGGCCTCGCTCCAGAGGAGGGTCAGCGAACTTTCTGAGAGGAGCTTTCGGATTGAGCGGGAAATCTCGGTAAACCGAGAACGGAAAGCCAATCTGGAAAAGTTAATTGACAAAAATAATCAGGAGTTGGAAAATTTGAAGGTTCGATCCTCCTCCGTGATAAGTCAAAAAGAAGAAAAGGCAGAAAAACTAAGCCAGCTTATTGTGGAGATTAGCTCTAAAAAGAAAGCTTGTGAAACCGAAGAAGGGGTGCTTCTTACCAATGATGATAAACTTCAGCAAATGAAAGAAAAGCTGGAAAAGCTTACTTCAGACTGGCAGGAGTTGAATGATAATTTAAACAGGCTGAGAAGTGAAAAGGAAAATACAAAAACCCAAATGGATGAGTTAAAGCAACGGGAGAGCATCTTCACCCAAGAAATGCAGTCAATTCAAGGGAAAACCGACGACCTTTCCGAAAAATTAAAGAACCTAACTTCTGTGGATGAAGAAAGAAAAAAGTTGCTGGTAAGCAAAATTGAAAAGGCGAAGTTTTTGAAGGAGAGATTCGAGCATAATCAATCTGACTTAGCTCAGCTTGGCTCGGAGGAAGGGAGGATAAGATCGCTTCTTCAGGGAGAGAAAGCTAAGTTGGAGATGTTAAGACAGATCTCGGAACATTACGAAGGATATGGTGAAGGGGAAAAATCGGTGCTTTCTGCCAAGGAAAAGCTTCCCGGGATCATCGATACGGTAGCAAATTTGGTCACCACAAAACCCGAACATCTAAAAGCGATTGAGTCGGCATTGGGATCATCCCTTCAATTCATAGTTTGTCAGAATGAAAAGTCAGCTTTGGATGCTATCCAATATCTGAAGAGCGAGAAAAAAGGAAGGGCAACGCTCCTGCCTCTGGACAGGATCAATGACATAAAGATTGATTCGCCCAGAATCGATCTGAAGGATTATCCTGAGGCGATGGGATGGGCATCCGATCTGGTCGAATGTGAGCAAAACTTCAAAAAGATCGCGGACCTGCTTTTGGCAAACGTGATCCTGGTAGAGACTCTAAATGAGGCTCTAAGGCTTTCCTCCCGGATAGAGCCGGGCTTTCATCTTGTCACCCTGGAGGGAGAGATAATCAGAACGGAAGGTAGCCTCTCCGGAGGTTCACCCAAGAAGATATCTCTTCTGGGAAGGGAGCTTGAGATTCAGAGATTAGAAGAGCAGATATCACAACTGGCCCAAAGGCTCGATCAGGTAGAAATAGAGAAGAAGGAAAAAGAAATAGCAGGAGAAAAGCTTCAAAAGACGCTTTCTGGTATCTCAGTTGAAACCGAAGAGTTTAACCAACAGATTCAACAATCTGAGATTGAGCTCAAGACCCTTGAGTTTGAAAAAGAAAGTCTGGGGAAGCGACAATCTGAGCTTAAAACATTTACTCAAGAGATTGCTGAGAAAATAGACAAACTGAATCAGGGAGTTGAAACACAGAACCAGAGCATAGCAGAGCACCAAGATCAGAAAGAAAACCTCTCTTCTCTTATAGAAGAAGAAAAACAGAAGCTTGCGAAAACCGAGGCCAATCATACAGTGACTTTTAAAAAGGTTAACCAGCTCAAAATTGAGTTGGTCTCCTTGCAGGGAAAAGAAGAGCAGATAAAAAATGAGGAGATCAGACTTTCGGAGTTGATCTCAGAGATAAAAAACGCTCAGGCGGAAAAAGAAAAAGAGTCTGAGGATTCCACAGAAGAAATCGAAAGAATCACCCGGACAATTATTGAAAAGGAAAAGAAGCTGAAAGAGACTTTCCAGAAAATCGAAGAAGAGAAGGCAAACTCAAATTCATTCGTAGAAGACCAAACCCGATGGCAGGAAAGCTTGAATTCAAAAGAGAAAAATTTAAAGGTCTCACGTGGTGCTAAAGAAAAAGTCTTAGACCAGCTACATCAACTAAAGATGGAGAAGGTGGAACTCTCCTCCCAAACCAGAAATATC
Source organism: Candidatus Zixiibacteriota bacterium (assembly GCA_023129805.1). Next base: position 2,428 of record JAGMBK010000085.1, read on the forward strand.
AAAGATAAGATCTGGGAAGAGTATCAAACAGATTTGGAGAAACTCGAGCCTTCAGCTTCTCTTAAGACGGAGGATACCGAAAGCCTGAAGGAGAACTTGAATACATTAAAAGAGAGACTGAAATCGATTGGAGCGGTTAATCTCTTGGCTTTAGAAGAATATCAGTCTGCCAAAAAGAGGCTGGATTTTCTGCAGAATCAGGTGACGGATCTAACCGAGGCGAAGCAAACTTTAACCTCCACCATCGTCAAGATCAACCATACCGCCAGAATGCTTTTCACCCAGACCTTAGAGCAGATCAAACATAATTTCCAGAAGGTCTTCGAGGAATTGTTCGAGGGGGGAGAGACTGATTTGAGATTGGTGGAATCAGAAGACCCTCTGGAGTCTCCCATTCAAATATCTGCTCGTCCCTTTGGCAAAAGGCTTCTTAATATTTCTCAGCTCTCTGGTGGAGAGAAAGCCCTAACCGCCATCGCCCTGCTTTTTGCCATCTATCTGGTGAAGCCCAGTCCCTTCTGCATCTTAGATGAGGTGGATGCCCCTTTAGATGACGCAAACATCACCAGGTTTCTTAAACTGATCAAGCATTTCAGTTCAAACACTCAGTTCATTCTTATCACCCATAATAAGCTCACCATGGAGGCGGCGGATATCCTCTATGGAGTCACCATGGAACAGCCGGGAGTATCCAAGATCGTGTCGGTGAAGTTTGAGAAGCATGAGGTGGTGACAAAATAGAGTTTTTATGTTAATTCAATCAGACTGGTATCTAAAACCTACATCCGTTGTTGTTGCGGGGTACCTTACCCCGCAACATTTCTGGTTCAGGGTGAGGGTTCATCCTGAAGGGCACCCCGAACCAACCTTTAAAATAGACTTGAAAATGACGAGGCATCAGTGAAATTCTCATTGGAAAAGCTGAAATCTGGTCTCTCCAAAACCAAAGGAAATCTTCTGGGAAAAATCTCCCAGGTGGTGAGACTGCATAAAAAGATCGATCAGGAACTTTTGGATGATTTGGAGGAGATTTTAATTAAGGCGGACGTGGGACCATCCACTACCGCCAAGATAGTGGAAGGTCTAAAAAAAGAAGCTACAAAGAATAAAATAGAGGATTCGGAAAAAGTTACCGACCTTCTCAAGGATCAGGTCGCCTACATCCTGACTGCCGGGGAAGTTTCCGGTAATAATCTCTCTTATCCCCACGTGATCATGATGATAGGGGTTAATGGCACCGGAAAGACCACATCTATCGCCAAGTTAGCCAAAGATTTTAAAGATCAGGGAAAAAAAGTTTTAGTGGCGGCATGTGACACATTCAGGGCGGCTGCAGGAGAACAGCTCGGACTCTGGACAGAAAGGGTGGGAGTGGAGATAGTGGGGAGCATGCCCAATCAGGACCCTGCCTCGGTCGCCTTTGACGCCATAAAATCCGCCTGTGCCAGAGGATTTGACGTGGTGATAGCTGATACGGCTGGAAGGCTTCATACCAAAGTTAATTTGATGGAGGAGCTGAAAAAAATCAAAAGAGTGATGGGAAAGGCTCTTCCCGGAGCGCCCCATGAGGTCCTTCTGGTAATAGATGCCACCACCGGACAAAATGGCTTATCCCAGGTGAGGATGTTTAATGATGCGGTGGGAGTGAGCGGAATCTTTTTGACTAAACTGGATGGAACTGCCAAGGGGGGAATAATGATCGCCATAGCAGACGAATTTAAGGTTCCGGTTAAATATGTGGGACTGGGTGAAAAACCGGATGATTTCTTAAGATTCGATCCAGTCTGGTTTGCTGAGGCTTTGTTTAGCTAAACAGCGAAAACAACCGTTTGATTTATGGTAGACAAGCTGTGGTTTTCTTTTAATAAGAGACCTACTATAAAGTGTCATGAGGATTTCATGAAAATGAGTTATCGAAGCTCGGTTAACGTTGGCGAAGCTCGTATCGATGCTGGAGGCTTGAAGTTGGAAGCTGGAACATCTAACTGTATGAAGCGATCTTCGAGTGTCGAGTTTCGAGCCGACGAGCTTCGTTGCGAGCCTCGACAACAATGCGAAGCTCGTATGAGTGCATACGCACATTCATACGAATGTCCGAGCATCGAGCCTTATTAAAGAGGTGGTTATATGATAAAAGAATTAAGGGTTAAAACCTCAAGCCGGGTGGAGTTGATCGACATCACCCATCTGGTTGAGAAGGTAGTCTCAGAAGCTAAGATTAAATCTGGTTTATGCACCGTATATGTTCCACATACCACTGCCGCGGTGACCATAAACGAGAACGCCGATCCTTCAGTCAGACATGATATCGTAAAAGAGCTTAACAAAGTCATCCCATTCGATGACAATTACTCTCACCTGGAAGGTAACGCCGCCGCTCACATAAAGAGTAGCATCATCGGCTCCTCAGAAACTCTTTTGGTAGATGGGGGAAGTTTAGTCTTGGGCACCTGGCAGGGAATCTATTTCTGTGAGTTCGATGGACCGCGCAATCGAAAGGTCATAGTGAAACTTATAGAAGGCTGAATAACAGATGAACTTTCTTGGGTTGGCGGTGGACAAATTTCAGGTGTTAAGAAATTATACAGATTGCCGATAAAAAAATCAGGGCAGGAAATTTGTAACCATCCTTCCGAGGATAGCTAGTTGAGTAACAAAGCCTCCTCGCTTTTCTGCTCAACTGACTATCCTCTTTTTTAGTCTCTTCTCAACCTCAGGAATTAATATTTCAATCGTAATCGATTTAAACCTCTCCCCTATTTTCAACTTCATTAATGGAAACCTAAAAGTTTCCGCTACATTAGGTCGGACTACGTCCAGACGGACACTCGCCTGGGCGAAGCTGCCCGACATCAGTGGACTGAAAAAACCGCAAGGAGAAAAGAATCTGGAGTGTTCACCTTTAGGTGAACCAGTTTAGAGTTCGTTGTCTTTCAAGAAGTTTAGGTCAAGCTAAAGCTTGACACTCCAGAAGGATCTTTCCCCGTTTGACTTTTTCAGAGCTCTCCCAGAAATATCTTGACTTAACATATCAGGTGGGCTATAATAGAAAAGATTTTTCGGGCAGAGTAAAAAATCAACACCCAATAAACTAAAAAATGATTCTCGATAGCAATGAATGAGAACGAAAAAATAAGGAGGCTGGAGGATTTTGGGGACGGTTTGATTCATGGGCTCAAGCCTCTTCATGCCCTGGATCTCTCTCAGGTAACCAGCTTTGAAGAATTGCTGGTTCAGATGGCGGATACTGCTTTTGGGGCAAGAAGCTTAGGTGAAGCCTTCGAAGTTTATACCTCCATGTTGAAAGATCCCGATTGTTTCATCGTGGGCACCTTCTCCGGAGCCATGACCATGGCAAAGATGGGATTGGTCTTATGTGAGATGATCGATCGAGGCTTTTTGGATGTGGTGGTCTCCACCGGGGCTCTGGTTATGCATGGTCTGGTGGAAAATGTTGGAGCCGCTCACTTTAAATATGAGGGAAACTGGAATGATACCCAGCTTTTCAAACATGGATACAACCGGGTTTACGACACCATCGAGGCTGAAAAACACCTGAATGACACCGGGCTGATTCTGGATAAAATATGGGCGGATATAGATGACCGATCACCGTGTTCAAGTTTTCAACTCTTAAAGAAGGTGGGAGAATATCTCTCCAAAAACGTGGAGGGACGTGGAATCCTTAAAAGTGCACGGGAGAAAGGGATCCCGGTTTACATTCCCGCTTTCACCGACTCAGAGCTGGGCTTGGATTTCGCCATCTATAATCGGATAAGACAGAAGCAAGACAAACCTCCCCTTCGTTTTGATCCCTTCCTTGACTTAGAGGATTATACCCGAAGAATCAAGCAGGCAAAGCACACCGGAATTTTCACCATCGGAGGAGGAGTTCCCAGAAATTGGAGCCAGCAGGTGGCGCCTTATCTGGAGGCTATCTATCGTAGGTTTGGTGAGGGGAATGAATTGAACCGTTTCAAATACGGGGTTAGAATCTGTCCGGAGCCAGTGTATTGGGGCGGGCTTTCCGGATGCACTTACAGTGAAGGTGTATCCTGGGGGAAATTTATTCCCAAAAAAGAGGGGGGGCAGTGGGCAGAGGTGCTCTGTGATGCCACCATTGCCTGGCCCATATTGATAAAAGCCGTAATTGAGCGCTTCGATCGAGAAGGTTTTAAGCGCAAAAAATCTTCTCAAAGAAAAAATGTGGGATAGTCTTGTCTTCGACAAGACATATCCCACCTACAAAAGTTACAATTCTGATGCCTCGGGAATAGTCTCAAGATTCCCCGCCTTTGGCGGGGAAGAATTCCTGAAGCTAAGTTGCATTGGCATTTCCTAATGCCGGCGCATCAAGATAATTTGGAAGCGGTGTTTTAACTCTATTCCACTGGCGGTAAACCTGAAGTTTGTCCCTGCATCCTCATCCTTTTCCCTTGCCATAAACACACATCTGAAGCGGTTGTAAAAATGCTTGACTTGATTGACGTGAGATATTATAATAAAAAACCTTTTGCAGCAAGCTCTGTTTGACAAAAAGATGGGCGAATAAAGAAAAAAATGAGCAGTCTCACAGCGTGAACAAAAAAAAGGATGATAAGTATTCGACTTACCGTCAGATCGGTATTTTGACCACCATCCCCATGCTTATGGCGGTGGGACCCATACTGGGATACTACATCGGAGATTTCCTGGACAAAAAGCTGGGTACTGCCCCCTATCTGATGATGATCTTCATATTCTTTGGATTTGTTGCCGCGGGAAAAGGTGTTTACAATTTGATTAAAAGAGCAAGTCAGGTTAAATAAGAAAACCGCTCCTGCCTTTGGTGGTTCGGCTTCGTTCCCTTCGACCTTACTCAGGGACAGTGAGCAAAGTCGAACTGTCACCACCCTGAGCTTGTTGAAGGGCGGGATTTCCAAATTTCTGATCATGGGTGTAGAATTCATTCACAGAGTGATAAAGACCTCACTGGTGCTGGCGGTTTTAGGCTTTCTTTTCGTCACCGTTTATTACGATTTCAAATTTGGAGCAGGTATTCTGGCGGGAACCATCTGGGGATGTTTAAATCTTCTGTTCTTGACCCACCTGATCACCGAAATCTTCTCACCCGGTAAAGAGGTCAGAAAAGGCAAAGTGATCATAATAGCTGTGGTTAAATTTCCTTTGCTGTATGCGGCTGGCTATCTTCTGTTAAGAATAAATTATTTCCCCGCCATTAGCTTGCTTTCAGGATTCACTCTCATATTTGTGGTGATGTTCTTGAAAGCTCTGGGAAGATGGGTTCTCTCTTTGGATTCAAACGAGAAGAAGAAAATGGCTTCAACCAATCAGGTGGAGGATCAAAAGACGGGAGGGAGTTAAGGTTTAAGGTTCAAGGTCTAAGGTTCAAGGTTAAATCTTAATCCGCTCGCTAAGAAGCGGAAAGCAATCTTTTAGAAAAGGAATAGTTGCCTTTGAATTTACTGTTAACTGAGGAATTAGCAAAACACGCAGCGGAGAAAGCCCAGGAGGGCGCACCTGAGCTTCCCAATTTTATCACCTTTCTTTACCATAAGTTCGGAGAGGTGGCTTTTGTCGGATTTCTGCATCACTGGGAGAATGTAATCTTCTCCTGGATGGTGGTGATCATCGTCTGTTTGGTGGCGTATCTGGCGTATCGGAAAAGGTCCATCATGCCGGGGAAATTACAAAATTTAGTTGAGATGGTGGTGGAGGCGCTGGACAATTTCGTATGCGGGATTTTAGG
>JAGMBK010000086.1 GCA_023129805.1 Candidatus Zixiibacteriota bacterium
CCCTAACCCCTGGTTCTGGGTGCCTGGGACTGGCGACTGGTGTCTGGAGTCTGGATACTGGAGTCTGGTTTACTCGTATCTCAGCGCTTCAATCAAGTCCAAGAGAGGTGCAACTATTAATATCACAAATTTTCTAAGTATCGATGTATGTCCTTGGCGGCTTTCTTGCCTGCACCGGCGGCTAATATCACCGTGGCTCCGCCGGTGACTATATCGCCGCCTGCCCACATGCCTTCACGGGACGTTCGTCCGGTTTCTGGATCGGCGATTATGTTCCCCCACTTGTTCACTTCCAAACCAGGAGTAGTCTGAGGAACTAAAGGATTAGAGCTGTTACCGATGGCTACCACGACCGTATCCACCCTCATGGTAAAGTTTGAGCCTTCGATTGGCACCGGGCGCCTTCGTCCGGAAGCGTCCGGCTCCCCTAACTTCATCTTCAGGCATTCCATGGAGGTGACCCAGCCATCCTCGGTGCCATTGTATTTTATTGGGGTGGTGAGCAAATGGAACTGGACCCCCTCCTGTTCAGCATGATGAATCTCGTCGATTCGAGCCGGCATCTCCTTTCTGGACCGGCGATAGAGGATGTAGGCGTTTTCCGCACCCAGTCTTAATGCCGTGCGCACCGAATCCATGGCAGTATTTCCACCACCCAAAACTGCTACATTCTTCCCGGAAAAGATGGGGGTGTCATATTCAGGAAAGCTGTAAGCCTTCATCAGATTGGATCTGGTGAGATATTCATTGGCAGAGTAAATGCCGTTGAGATTCTCGCCAGGGATGTGCATGAAATTAGGCAGTCCGGCTCCGGTTCCGATGAACACCGCCTGGTATCCCTGGCTGAACAGCTCATCGATGGTCCATAGCTTTCCTATCACGAAGCTGGTCTTGATCTCCACACCCAATTTGGCTAAATAATCCACCTCAGCCTGAACGATGCTTTTGGGTAGTCGGAATTCCGGTATGCCGTAGACTAATACACCTCCGGTTTTATGTAATGCCTCGAAGATGGTCACTTGGTGCCCCAGTTTGATAAGGTCGCCCGCCAGGGTCAGGCCGGCAGGACCTGATCCCACTATGGCCACCTTCTTTCCGGTTGGCGGGGCGATTTGGGGAATCTCCATCTCTCCCTGTTCCCTTTCGTAGTCAGCGGCAAATCTCTCCAGATGTCCAATAGCCACCGGCTCATACTTTTTTGCCAGCACACATACCTTCTCGCATTGATCCTCCTGAGGGCATACCCTTCCGCAGATAGCGGGAAGGCTGTTGGTCTTCTTTAGCTCTTTTGCCGCTGCTATGAACTCTCCTTCGGCTATCAATCGGATAAACTCCGGTATATTTATCTCCACCGGACAGCCATCTATGCATATTGGCTTCTTGCATTGCAAGCATCTTTGAGCCTCCTCCATAGCCAGCTCGGGGGTATAGCCGAAGGGAACCTCCCTGAAGTTTTTGATCCTCTCCTTGGGACCCTGCTCCGGCATCTTCTGTCGGGGTATCTTTAGCTTATCTTTGGCATTCATCTCCCCACTCCCTGCTTGGTCTTTCCCCCGAACTTCCGGGTAAATCTTTCCATGGCTATCTTTTCCTGTTTTAGATACATAGCCTGTCTTTTGATCAGCTCATCGAAGTCGACCTGATGCCCATCAAAATCCGGACCATCCACACAGGCAAACTTGGTCTTTCCTCCTACCGTCACCCTGCAGGCTCCACACATGCCGGTGGCATCCACCATAATAGGATTCAGGCTGACCACGGTTTTGATCCCCCAGGGAGCGGTCACCTTGCAAACCGCCCTCATCATAACCACCGGCCCGATAGCCATTATGAAGTCAACTTTAACCTTTTTTGAAAGAAGCTGAGTCAAAAGGTCAGTCACAAAGCCATGGTGACCATAAGAGCCATCATCAGTGGAAATCAAAAGCTCGTCGCTTAAGTTTCTCATCTCCTCTTCCAAGATCAACAGATTCTTGCTGCGGGCACCGATTATGGAAATCACCTTGTTCCCCGCCTGCTTCAAGGTCTTTGCCACGAAGTGAATGGGTGCAATTCCAATTCCTCCACCAACGCAGACACAGGTGCCGAAGTTCTTCATATGGGTGGGAATTCCCAAAGGACCGACCACATCCGCCAAAACATCCCCCTTCTTTAAGATTGCCAGATGGGCGGTCGTTTTTCCTACCTCCTGGAAGATGATGGTCAAAATCCCCGTTTCGGGGTTCAGATCGGTGATGGACATGGGAATCCTTTCACCCTCCTCGTTGATTCTAAGCACCACAAACTGCCCTGCTTTTGCCTTTTGGGTGATCAAAGGAACGTTCAGCTTAAGCAGGTTTATTTCTGGTGCCAGGTTCTTCAGTTCAAGTATCTCGTTCAATCCGTCCTCCCGTGAAAAAATTAAAACCTGACTCTATCGTTAGCGCGCTTTTCAAAACTCGATGCTTGAAATTCTTCATCTGTTTCATCTGTTGGGAATTTTCCAGCTTCCATTAGCGAGCTTCAAGCCTCGAGACCAACTTCGTCACCGTTAAATGAGCTTCGAATAACTTCGTTACCAGTTTCTCTCCTTTGCTTGCTTAAGCCTTTCTATTTCCTCCACAAAATACTCTCTGAAGAAATCCACCACCTCTTGTGGGGAGAAGACATCTATCAACTCTTCGTGCTTTAATCTTTCATATTTATCTTTGAAGGCGGGAATATCCTGAAGAAGAGAGTCAATTCCTTTCACCACCGCCTGATAGTTTTTTGAGTCGAACTCCTCCCTCAACTCAGGTGGCAAAACATTTCTGAAATTATCCAATCTCCTCTGGAGAATTTCTATCTTTGATTCTTCACATCCGATTACGCAAGTTACGCATAAAAGGATCAAAAAAGCTCTTTTCAACTTTAAACCCCCTTGAGCATCCTTTTTCTCTCTTTTGTTTCTTGGATGACCCTTTTGGTGTCTAAGGCTATCACCAGTTCCTCATTAGTAGGGATGGAAAATACCTTTACTTTAGAATCATTGGTCTGTATCTCTTTTGCTCGTTTGCTTGAAGCTTGCTTATTTTTTTCCTCATTGATTTTGATGCCCAGAAACTCCAGGCTCTCGCAGGATTTTTTTCTCACCACAGGGGAGTTTTCACCTATGCCGGCGGTGAAGATCAAAGCATCCAAGCCTCCCAGCACTGCGGCATATGCTCCGATATACTTCCGAATGCGATAGCAATACACGTCCAGCGCCAATTGTGCAGAGGAATTTCCCTTTTGTGCTTCACTGATGATATCCCGCATGTCGCCTGAGATTCCGGAGATGCCCTGCAATCCACTATGTTTGTTAAGCAGGGTATTGGCTTCGTGTAAGGAGAGTTCCTCCTGAGCCATGATGTGCAAAATTATGGCTGGATCCAAATCACCGGAACGAGTTCCCATCAAAAGTCCTTCCAGCGGGGTGAATCCCATGGAGGTGTCCACCGAGATTCCTCCTTTAATCGCTGTCATGCTGGCTCCATTTCCCAGATGACAGGTAATGAGATTTAGGTCTTCGATCGGTCGACTCATCAACTTGGCGGCACGTCTGGAAACATAAAAATGTGAAGTGCCATGAAAACCATATCTTCTTATCCCGTATCTTTTATACAGCACATAGGGGATTCCGTAAAGATAGGCATAAGCAGGCATCCTCTGATGAAAGGCGGTATCAAATACCGCCACCTGAGGGATTCCCGGAAGTATCTGCTTGCAGGCATTTATTCCCCGGATATTGTGGGGGTTGTGAAGCGGCGCCAGCTCAATACAGCTTCGCAGAACCTGCATCACCTCCTGGTTTATGAGGACCGAATCGGGGAATTTTTCGCCCCCATGCACCACTCGATGACCCACCGCATCTATCTCCAACTTATCCCGGATCACTCCATGATTGGGTGAAAGTAGCATGGCGATCACGTGCTCCACCGCCATGATGTGATCTAAGATTTCTCCGGAGATGGTGACCTCAGGTCGGTCATGGGGCTTGTGAACCAAAACCGCTCCACTCATCCCGATGCGTGATACCATTCCTTTGGCCAGCACATAAGCTTTATCAATATCGATGAATTGATACTTTACCGATGAACTGCCACAGTTTAAGACCAGTATCTTCATGTCCTTTTATTGTTGACTGAGCGATCTATTTTTTGTTTTTTTCATTTTTTATTTCGAACTTTACTTTTCACTTCGTCATTTTAAAACCTCGCAATAACCTCTATCGTTTGTTCGTATGAATGTGCGTCCCGCAAAGTGCGGGACGAGCTTCACATTGTTGACGAAGCTCGTAACGAAGCTCGATTTTCCCGCCGAAGGCGGGATGCTCGGAAGTTTTCATCTACTGTAGGTTTTCCAGTTTCAATCCACGAGCTTCCAGCTTCGAAACGAGCCTCGCCACCGTCATGCACCATATGGTGCATGACACCGTTAAACCAGCTTCGAAAAATTGCCCTTCCTTTTTTCATCTGGGAAACAGATCTGCTTCTCCTATTTTGTTTCCCTCTTCATCATATTTAAAAAAGCCCTGTCCAGTTTTCTTTCCCAAGTGTCCGGCGCGCACCAGCTTTCTCAAAAGCGGACAGGGGTTGTATTTGTGATCAGAAAGCTCATGTATTAGATTTTCCATCCACTTCATCACCTCATCTAAGCCCATCATATCTGCCAGAGCCAGAGGTCCGATATTGAAGCCGTAACCTAATTTCATGGCGGTGTCGATATCTTCAGCCGTGGCGATTCCCTCCATGAGCACATGCATGGCTTCATTTAACAGCGGAACGATGATTCGGGTGGTGACATAACCGGGATATTCATAAACCGTAACCACGGTCTTGTCTAAATGTTGTTCTGCAAACTCCTTAATCAGATCCAAAGTCTCCGGAGAGGTTTTGAGTCCTCTCACCACTTCCACCAGAGGGATCTTGGTAACCGGAGGGAGAAAGTGAAGTCCTATCACTTTGTCCGGTCTTTTGGTGGTGGCGGCTATCTCGGTTATGGAAAGGGTGGAGGTATGGCTGATCAACACGATCTCCGGACGGGTGGCCTCATCCAGCTTGGCTAACAACATCTGTTTAAGCTTCAGATCTTCTGGAACGGCTTCCACCACCAGGTCAACCTCAAGGGCGTCATCATATTCGGTTGTCCACTTTATCCGAGAAAGGATCGCTTTCTTTTCACTTTCCGTCATTCCCCATTTTTGAATATCTAAATCCATTTCTTCGGACAGAAGCTTAAGGCTTTCTTTTATGATCTCTTGGCTCAAATCAACCAGGGTAACCTCAATTCCGGTGCCTGCCAGAAGCCGGGAGATTCCCCTCCCCATAACTCCTCCGCCGATAACCATAACTTTTGAAATAAGCATAAAATCAACCTTTCTTTATCTTCTCGATTTTACCATCACCCCCAAATAAACATTCATTATAACCAAATTTCCCCTTTTGGCAAGCCTTTTTAGAAGGCTTTGTAATTTTTTTCACAAGCTACCGGCGCTTTTTCTAATTATATCAACATAATACGCTTGACCTTTGTTGTCAATTGAGTATAATACAGAAGAATGAAAAACTCTAAAAACTCTGGAGGTGTAAGATGGCATTAAAGACTGTTCAGGAGTATAAAGAAAGTTTGCGAAAGATGCGGCCCAACATCTACAAATTCGGAAAATCGATAGAGGATGTGACCACTCACCCGGCAACCAGATCGACGGTGGAAGGGCATGCCCAGATTTATGCGGCACAAAACGACCCAAAATATCAGGATATGGTCACCACCACGTCAAGCCTGACCGGTGAGAAGATCTCCCGCTATCTTTCCATAATCCAAAGCTCTGATGACATGGTGGCAAACTGCAAAATGAAACGGCTTATGTTCAATCTCACCGGTACCTGTACCGGCGGAAGATGTGTTGGCTGGAACTGCATCAACGCTATGTGGGCCGCGACATTCGACATGGATAAGGATTTAGGAACGGATTATCACCAGAGATTGAAAAAGTGGTTACTTGGAGCACAAAAAAATGACATAAGTATCTCCGGTGCTCTCACCGATCCCAAGGGCGATAGAACCAAGTCAGCCTCACAGCAGGATGATCCGGATATGAATCTTCATCTGGTGGAGAAAAGAGAGGATGGTATTGTGGTCAAGGGTGCCAAGGTGATGATCTGTGGAGTGGCGGCTTGCAATGAAATCTTCGTTCTTCCCGGCGCTGGATACAAGGAGCCAGAGGGGGAGTGGGCTATCTCCTTTGTGATTCCCAGGGACACCGAGGGATTAACCATAGTGGAGACTCGCCGTCCGTCTGATACCCGAGAAGAGGAAGAAGGTTTTGATATTCCGGTGAAGATGGGAGGAATTACCCAGGCTTATTTTTTCTTTGAAAACGTGTTTGTGCCTAACGAAAGAGTATTTATGTGTGGAGAGTATAAATACAGTTTAGGTGCGGTCTTGAATTTCATAATGCCTTACCGGGCGGCGATTGGCAGTTGTGTGGCAGGGCAGGGGGATCTGAAGGTGGGGGGGGCGATGCTTATGGCGCGGGCTAATGGTCTTTCCTCAAAAGTCTTCTCTGAGAAGCTGATCCGCATGGTGGTCAACAATGAGACCACCTTCGGGATGGGAATTGCCGCCGCCACTCTGGGAAGAAAGCATCCTTCCGGAGTATGGCAGCCCAACCCTCTGCTCTCCAATGTGAACAAGGTGCACGTGACCACTCTTCCTTACGAGACCTGTGTTCTGGCTCAGGACATTGCCGGAGGCATCGGCGAAACCGGCTGTATCCCCTCTTGGGTGGACTTTGAAGATGAGAAATATGGACACTTGGTCAAAAAATATCTGAAAGCCAGGGTATCGGCTGAGGCGCGCACCCGGGCAGCAAGATTGATAGAATGGCTCACCATAGGTGCTGGCGTTCCCGGATGCATGCATGGCGGAGGATCGCCAGATGGAGCCAGGCTGGTCATCCGGGCAAATGCCAAATTAGAGGAGAAAGCCGAACTCGCCCGACGACTAGCTGGGATAGAAGAAGAAATGCCGGAACCGGAAAAGAAGAAAAAATGAGTGTCTGCCATATCTGGCGGGGATTGGAATATAGAGGCGGAGCTTCAACTCCGCCCTTTTTCTGCTTTTCGCTCCCCGGAGTCGTTCAAGACATCGGTGAGGATGACGGAGACCCGTCGGGGATAACATCCTCACAGAGCGAAGGGAGCGAATATTGTGTTGTTCGGGCGGGGGTTTAACCCCCGCCCGAACATGGAACCGACCTGCTCTCAATATCCCCATCCAAAAGAAAAACTACCTCATTTTTCTGTTGACTAAATTGAACCATTTGTATATTGTGTTTATAACGATGTGGTGTCCACAGGTGTGAACCAAATGGTTCATACCACAGGATCCGTCGGGAAAGGCAAGTTGACTCCTTCCGATCATCACTCGGGGCTTTTCGATTAGGCAATTTTTTAAAAAATTTTAAATTTTCAGGACGCTTCGGGTGTATATTAAATATTGACCACTCAGGAGGAAAAAATGGCAGAAAAACAAGATCTGGAAGCGGTAGAGAAGCTAAATGAAGCTCGGAACAAGATAAAAAATGAAATCAAAAAGGTGATCGTGGGACAGGAGCGGGTGATCGATGAGCTTTTGATTGCGCTTTTGTCCAACGGACATTGCCTTTTGATCGGGGTGCCGGGATTGGCTAAAACTCTGATGATCTCCACCATATCCCGAATACT
>JAGMBK010000087.1 GCA_023129805.1 Candidatus Zixiibacteriota bacterium
CGAAGGGCAGGGTGAACCCCTCTCCGCAAGTGCGGAGAGGGGGAAGATCGAAGATCCGTAGGACAGGGGGTGAGGTAGGAGGCTGATTTGACCAAAACCGACGTTGAAAAATTATTGAAAAGATTTGTACGCCTGATGAAAAAGACCTACGGGAAAAATCTGGTCTTTATCATTCATCATGGAAGCTGGGCTACGGGTGAGGCAGGTCCGGAGAGCGACATCGATACGCTGGTTATGCTGGAGAAGATCACAAAAAAAGAATTGGATAAGCTAAGAGATGTATTAAATCAAGAGAGATACAAAAAGATGACCGTGCTTTTGTTCTCCAGACTGGATATGGATAACTTCGTCCCCTTTGCCCGCCACCAGTTCCACTATGGAGCAAAACTGCTCTATGGAAAATGCCCTCTTCCTGAGCCGACCAAAGAGGAGATGATAATTGAGATAAAAAAGATAGCAAATACGGTGGGTTACTGGAGCAAATTCTTATATACTCATCTCCATATAGCCGAGAATGTAGCCCGAAAAATGTATTGGAGATTCAGAGAGGCCACAATCGCCCTGAAGGTATACGTTCAGTGGAAAACAGGTGAATTCCCTGTAACTAAAAGAAGGTTAAAAAAGCTATTAGATGACCCCAAAGATAAAGAGATCGTGGAGATAATCGAGCAATGGGAAAAGAACAAGAAAAGATATGAAAAAACCCCCGATTCGCTTTTGATAAAAGGTCTGGATTTCTCGCAGCGGATTTTGAAAAAAATCGACCTTTCCTTTCAGAATAGAAAGAGCAGACGGTTTCGATAAATCCAGTCATATCCACCCTTTTAAGCATAAAAGATTTGCAGAATAGCTTGACCTGAAACCTCCTATCCGCAGGTATGAACCGAATAGTTCATACCGTAGGATCCCCGCCTTTGGCGGGGAAAAGACAAAGAACTTTTGTCTGGTTCACCTAACGGTTCGACTTTGCTCACCGTCCTGAGCTTGTCGAAGGAAGGTGAACACTCCAAACCCTTTCCTCCAGCTGGTCCGGAGATACTCTATATGCCAGCACCCTGCCGTGTCAGTTCTATGGTGAGGCTTGTGTGATGATGTTCCCACCGACAGAATTCAGCCGGTTCTGGTATTCCAGGACGGTGTCTGCGGTCAGAACTGCGGTGGCGTTGATGTTTGCCCGGCTGGTCCAGATTTCTGCAAGCGTGGAGACATCAACTACAACACCATAACCTACGAGGTAGCTGATGTGGTTCTGTTTGCCAGCTACTTTGTTGAGGGTACCTCGGTGTTCCGTTATGATCCACCTTATCAGATCTGTGCCACCGATGTGAATGCTGACGGCAGGAGTCTGACCCTGTCAGACTTAGTTTACCTGATTCGGGTGATCCTGCACGATGCGGTGGAGATTCCCAAGCTGGCTCCCTGCTCTGAGGTTGCTCAGGTGATCGTTTACAACAACGTCATCACCACAGAGTGTGCCAGCCCCATTGGTGCCATTTTGTTTGAGTTTGATTCTGCGGTTGTTCCCACCCTGCTTGCTACCAACATGGAGATGGTCAACAAGAACAACAAGGTATTGGTGTGGAGCAGAGAGGGCAACAGCATTGAGAAGACCGCTGAGGTGTTGAGTTTTGAAGGTGATGCCGAACTGGTGAGCGTGACCGCCGAGAGCTTTCGACCTCCATTGCTGACAAGGTAGCCCCGACTGCCTTTGCATTGCATGCGGCTTATCCCAATCCGTTCAATCCATACACTAACCTAAGCTTCACTCTGCCAGAAGCTATGAACTATAATCTGAAGATTTACAACGTGGCTGGACAGCTGGTGATTAATCTGATGGGGCAGGGGTTTAATCCCTGCCCCAGCCTTTTGAGTTTTCATACATCCACTTTTGCTGGCCAACTGGAGATCAATACTGTGGTATGGCGCGGGGTTTAGCCAGAACCTAACTTAAGTTAGGTTCTGGAATTTTGGTATTTCACGTAAAGACGATCCTTGTCCGAGGCAAGCCCGGAACTATGTAGTTCAGGGCAAGCCCTTCAGGGTGAACCTTCAGGATAAACTCGGGCACTACATTCTACGCAGATTTTTTACTTTAACGGATTGAAGCTATTGAGGATTTTTACTTCCCACCTCTCCTGCGGCTCTAAGGAGAGCTTCCAGTTGGGGAACAGGACCAAACTTTGCTGAACCCTCTCGTAAAGTGCATCAGGGCACCTTACCCTGATGCGAATTACAATCATTCAAGAATAACAGCTAAAACACTATTTGTCAAATAAAAACCCCCTAAAACACCCGGACGGCAGAGTAGGCGCACATGAGGTGAAAAATGCTTGACTTTTGAGAGGGAAACACGTAAAACAGGAAAGAGAGAGAGCTAACTAGAAAGACGGAGCTTTAAAAGAAATGATAAGTTGGGCAGAGAGCATGGCCCGATAGTGAAATTCCGGCTGACAATGTCGATAAGTTAAGCGTATGAGAGCATCCAAGCAAATAAGCAAAGAGTTGAATACGGCGCAAGGAAGAATAATTAAGATTCAAACCGTTATTGACTTCGAAAAAGAGCCCAAGGTAAGGCACAAAGTTTTCGAGATCGAGGACCGGTTACGAGAGATTTTGCCCCAGACCGCCATAGTAGCTCCCGTGCCGGAAAATGAGCCAGAAGAACTTCCCCGGGTAATTTTCCCCGGCATAGAAAGCTGCAATTTTTCTCAGATTAGGATGGATTACGTAGTCCAAGTGCAGAAGGATAGAAGCAGAGAAGTTAATAAGGTGCTCCGTGAAACGGAGCAAAAAGCGACTAGGATTTTTAGTGCATTTCAAGAGCATACTGGAAGGGCCATCACGCGAATGGGGGTGATTGTCCATTTCGTGTTTCCTCTTGCTGCTAAAAAGAGTTCACGGACCTATCTACACCGAACTTTCTTTAAGGCGGATTTCACGCCGCCGAATCTAACTGAGTTAGATTTTCACTTTACACAGCAGTCACAGGCTAAATATAACATAAATTGGCTTATTAAAGCTGTAAAGGTTTCGGACGGTGCCCAAAGGGACGCAGTTTTGGTACTAATGGATGTTAACAATTACCTGGAAAAAACCAATAAAAAAATCACTTCGTACCCCAACGACGTAATCAAGGAAATTTTCGCTTTTCTGAAGGAACATATCAAAACCAAGCTACCCGCGGTAGTCAGAAATCAATTTACTTTGGAGTGAAGAAATATGGATGAAAGAGGAAGCAACAAAACCGCCGTAGACACGCCTCAGGGGGCATTTCACCCGGACCTACTGAGAGAATTAGATCCATCATCCACTGTTCCTCTCGCCGCACGGGCGCAAGAATACCCCTGGGTTCCACGCACCGCGACGGCGCCTCACCTTGTGAGTTTCTATGTGATTGAGCGCCGTGATATAGATCAGTTGATTGAGGAGAATGTTAGACTTAGGCAAGACATCAGCGATCTATCAGGCAAAGTCGCTGAGCTTGTGGAGATTCTTCGCGGAGATTACATTAGTAGGGCTGAAAACTTCATTGTGCTGCGTGAAATCTCTATGCGCCAGGCGAAAAAGGAGATTGTGAAACTGTTTCAAAAGAGCGGTTCCCTCTACTACTCCGACATCGCGGAGCAGCTTCGGTTAGACCTTGAACTCGTTGTCGACCTGTGCGCTGAGCTTGAAAAAGAAGGGAAAATTAAGCCAAAACAATAATGGCTAAGTATTACGAAGCTGGCGACGCAATAGCTGGCAAGAGAATTGCAGCATGGTTCAGGGGCATGGACCTCAAGAGCGAGATTGACAAAGGCGTTCTCGGGAGTAGATGTTTTAGAGCGAAATTAAGAGGGAACGTATTCTGCGTTATCGAGAAATGTTTGGCGTTGAGCGTCATCAGATCCTTGAAAAAACCAAATATTCATTTGAGCCGTGGCGATTCCTTGAAGGCGAAGCAGATCATGACGGAATTTGGCAAGATGAGAAGACAATCGCTTGTTCAGGGGTCGTCGAGTCATCGAATTCGAACAACGACTTTCGAAGATAAGGTTTATTGCGTTATAGACATGCCTTTCGAGGCTGTCAAAAATCAATAACCCTTAGCTCCTCCGCTTCCCAAAAGATTTTTTACTTTAACGGATTGAAGCTATTGAGGATTTTTACTTCCCACCTCTCCTGTGGCTCCAAGGAGAGCTTCCAATTAGGAAATAAAACCAAACTTTGCTGAACCTTTTCGAATCCTTCTTCAGATAATGAGACGGTATAGATGGGAAAACGCCAGAGTTGGGATTGGCGGCTAAGCTTGAAGTTTATATCCAGATTCAGGTGATGGTCTTTGATCCCGAACTCCTGGCATCTTGCTGCATTACCCATCTGGACTAACTCCTTGTGTTCAATCTGATCTTCTTTGATGTAACAAAAGCTTCTTTCATCTTGGTTCCCCGGAATGGCCAAGCCAAATTCAATCCCGAACCATAAGTTGACTCTCGCCGAATAATTATTTACCAAAAGATATGAAATGTCCAACTTAGAACTGTTTGGTTTAAGGCAGATCTTTTTTGCCACGGTAAGTGGTGCTCTTTTGTCCCTCACCCACACGAATCCATCCCGGTATAAGGTGAGATCAAAACCTTTTTCCCCACGTTGCATCTTATAAAGATATGGCTGGTTTACAAAATCTCCCTGTTCGGGATATCGACATGCGGAGAAATCCTCCACCTTTGTCTGCTCCCCCAGAAAATGATCGATCAGAGAACCACGTCGATACCAATCATAGGTCAAAAACTTCTCCAGCCCCTCCTCCTTGGTTAGGATAAGATCGTGGATGCTGGCCACCTGCTCATTCTGCTCATCTTGCTGTTTTTCCTGCCTCTCCAAAAGCTTATTGTGATATCCCTCTTCTCTTCTGGTCAAGGTATCCAAAAGATTTACACTTTTTGGCTTAAAATCCAACTCGAACAAACTCCCTCCAGAAGAGAGGGAGAAATACAAACTGAAAATGGGGGTATGCACTAAAAGCTCATCTCTGCCATCTTTATCAAAGTCAATAACCTGGTGGTCCACCCAATTCTTGGCAGTATGAGTAAGCTCATCTGCAAGCTTTTCTGCTTGGATAAGATTTTCGTAAACCGCGGAACGGAGATGAGGAAGATACAATCCACCGAACACCCCATGCCAGTAAGGACAATTACACTGTCCCTTCCACAAAAAGTCTTTTGCTTTATTTAATTTGGTTTTGCTTTTCCGTTTCTGATTTTCGATTTCGCTGATCTTTAAGCTTAAGTTAAGCATCTTCTTGTGCATGTTGTTGGCTTCAGGATATTTTGCCAGAAAGTTTCGCCAGAAGCCGCCCCTTACGAAGGGTCCAAATCGCTCATACAGATTCTGTTCTTTCAAGATGTGTTCAAATTCCTCATATTCGGCAAAGGCGCGGGCAGGCAAAGCCCACTGCATCATCTCATGATAGGAGGCGGTGGGAAGATAAATCCTCCCTTTTGGAGGAAGCAAATTTAAGGCATCTTTCAGATGAATCATCTCGATCCAATTTGCATTGTGCTCAATTTCATCAAAGAATCTTTCGATCCATCTATCTTTGAAGCAGTGCTCATATGTCTGGGGCCACACTCCGAATTTTTCTCCATCATCTCCATACACGATCAGATTTTCTCCATTCTCGGAGGCGATCTTCTTAAAATATTTAATGGTCTTCTCCGGTTCTTTAAAGGGGATGGAGTAGCGCAAAAATTTGGAGGAGGAGAAGAGAGCCAAAAGGTGCCCTTCCTCTTCGGTGAGATAATAACCTAAAAGCTCTTCATCTGAGAGCCCGGAATATTTGAAATGGGAATCGTCCACAATGGTATACCTCACCCCTGCTTCAGATAAAGCTTTGGGAAGATGGGGTTCCCAGATCCTTTCTGCCAGCCACAGCCCCACCGGTTGGGTGTCAAATTCTTGTCTTAAAAAATCTGTCAGTTTCTGGATCTGTCCGATCTTGTCGCTATCCGGGACGACCGCAAGTATGGGTTCATAATATCCTCCGGTGAGCATCTCCACCTGACCTCTCCCAATCATAGATCTCAATTTGTCCATGATTTCCGGATGATGCTTTTTTATCCATTCAAGCAGAATTCCGGAGAAATGCAAGCTTATCTTGAAGCGGGGGTGTCTTTCTAAGATCTCCAGGAAGGGGAGATAGCTGTGGGTGAAAGCATGCTCAAACACATGTTCAAAATTGCCAATGGGCTGATGATTATGAATGGCAAAAGCGAATTTGATTTTTTTCATAAAAGCTTCCCCCGGATAATTCTGCCCCTTTTAATTTTGAAAGGAGGGCAAGAAATGTGGAGTGCCCACCTTTAGGTGGACCCCAAAAAAAGCCTATTGTATTTCAAGTTATTACTGGTCCCGCTAAAGTCGTAGATCCCGCCTCGGCGGGGTGGGACACTCCAGCTAAGCGACCCCGAAATCTGCTCTTTCAGGGATTTCATTATTTGTTCTCTTGATAAATTATCATATCCAAACAAACCTACCCTTTCCTGTTCCCCCAATTCTATTCACGTTCTGAAAAGCCAACAAATCCATGTTAAAAGATGCTGATCTTCAGATATTTCTTGGGGTGTTTCTTTATGTCCTGTATTAATGAATCGACATTTTGGGCGGTTTTCTTAATCTGCTCATACAGGGTGGTGTCATTAATTAGCTGTCCTAAAGTCCCTTCTCCACTTTCTATTTTGGAGCTCAGATTCTTCAGGGAGATGGAGAGAGAGTCTAGGGTTGTGGTTATGTTGTTCAGCTTTTCCGAGGCGGAGCTGAAATTATCTACGGTGCTCTGTAATTTGTCCTTATTTTCTGTCACCATTTTTCTTAGCTCTGCGGAGGTATATGACAAATCTTTAAGTGTTTGATCAAATCGCTCCTCGTTCCGATCCAGAAGGGCGTTCATCTTCTGGCTGATCTCTTTCAGATTCTTAATGGTTTGAATCAGCGCATCCTGGGAGGATTGAGTTCCCACCACCGCCTCCAGATGTCCGGTCAGTCTTCTGATCTCGTTGATCATCTCACCCATCTTGCCCATCACCTCCGGAATGCCGATGTCGTAATATCCTCGGATGGGTTGAGAAAGATCCAAAAGAGTATCTGAGTAACCGGTCTTAACGGCGATGAATCTTTCTCCCATCAAGCCTACGTTCATTATAGTGAACTGGGCATTCTTCTTCAGAACCACATCCGTGGTTAAATTGAAGGTGACCAGAACATCCCCCTGATATAGTTTTATCTTTTCCACCTTTCCTTTAGGTACTCCAGAGACAGAGACCGGATCCCCTACCTCCAATGATCCCACGTTAGGAAAAATGACGGAGTATTTGTATCGGGTCTGATCGAACCTGATTCCCTTAACCCAGATAAGTCCAAAGATGAGGATGGCGCAGGCCAGAAGTACCACCACCCCCACCCTGAGTTCTGTAGTCTTACCTCTCATCTTAATCCTTTATTTTTGTTTTCAGAGTCTTCCTAAAAATAATTGCTAATGTTTAAGTATGCGCAAAAAGTCAACTGTTGCTGTTTTTACCTCTCCCCCTTTGTCCCCTTCAGGGTGAATCCCTTCAGGGTGAACCCCT
>JAGMBK010000088.1 GCA_023129805.1 Candidatus Zixiibacteriota bacterium
CCACCTTTGGCAAAGGCGGCTCAAACTGAGCACTCTACCAGGTACATAAGGCACGGTCTGGACATCAACGATTTCAGAGTGCCCATGACCAACTATGCCCCCTTCGGGCAGTTCATTGATCTGGGAGCCGCAGGAGGCGAGTGGCCCACAGGCTCTAATGAGATGTATATCTACGGCGCCGGCATCTGGGTGGGCGGAACCATAAACGATCCCAGCCTGCAAACGCTTGCTTTCTCGAATGTGGGAACAAGGAGGGATACTGTTCTTTACGGAACCATCACCGACCCCAGAGTGGTGATCGGGTATAACCCCAGCGGAGGCGCAGAGGAGTTCTCCGGGCTGACTGACATTTTCATCACCGGTCACCCCGAGGATTACGATACCCCGGATTACTGGCCACTGCCGGACATCGTCGGCATCCAGGACAGCTACTGCGAGTTCGATGATCAGGATATCGAAAGATGGGACACGGGGATCAACTCCAATGCCGGAGATGGGAAAGATATCGCCAAATATGGTTTGGGGGTTAAGGTCATCCAGCGCACCCACTCGTGGAACTACGAGAACAACAAGACCATCCACTTCTTCATCTACCAGATAGTAAACGTAAGAGAGGATAAGGTCCCCATAAGAAATTGCTTTCTCTCCATCATGTGCGATCCCGACGTGGGTCCCACTGCCAACGACGACTTGGTCGGCTTCGACGCCACCCGCAACTTGGGGTATTGCTATGACAGTGACTTTGCCGAGCAGGGATTCGCCAGAATCCCGGGCTTTTTGGCCTACAAATTTCTGGAAAGTCCGGTTGCCGGTTATGATGTCGACTTGAATGGGGATGATAAGATTGACACTGTTTCGGTCGAGTGGAATGATGTGTGGGTAAGGGACGTTAAAAAGGGAGAACCACTGGGCTTGGCCTCATTCAAGACTTCAAACCTGCAGTCGGGCGACCCGGATACCGAGCTGGAGAAGTACATCATCATGGCCGGGCACAATTACCCGGATGTGGGAGACCAGCGTTATGCTCCCTTTGATCTGGGAACCGGGACCACCCCGGTGGATCAGAGATTCTTCCAGAACACCGGGCCGTTCCTGTTGGCTCCAGTAGGGGAGACGGTGATCGATACGGTCTGGGCCTGGGATTCAGTAAACGAGGAACTGAAAGTGGCCAGCGTTAACACGATCGTTGGTGATACCGTCAGGGTGGTGGTGGCGGTCTTGATGGCTCCGGATGAGGAACAGCTTCCTCAGATTGCAGATATAGCCCAGTCTATTTACGACATTGGCTTCATCCTTCCCCGGCCTCCGGATCACCCCAACTTTACGTTGACCCCGGACGACAAAAAGGTCTACATCACCTGGGACGACGCGGCGGAGCTTTCGGAGGACCCGTATTATGATTTTACCAGCGATCCTGGGGATGCCCTGTATGATCCCATGTACAGGCAGGTGGATTTTGAAGGCTACAAGGTTTACCGAAGCACGTCTGGACTCCCTGGAACCTTTGAGCTTTTAGCCTCCTGGGATAAAACCAGCGTCACCCCACGGCATGTGGACGTCGTGCAGCTATCTGGTGCCGCCTTTGAGGGTACGGTCAGCTATGACGAGACCAATACCGAAGGTTATATCCTACCCAATGGTGGGACGGCCCTCTTCGCAGGTCATGAGTATCTGATACAGGTCAAATCCGATACGTCGTTCTCCGTCACTGACCTCACCCTTGGCGTTCCCATCCCGGCCAGCGAGGAGGAGGATCACTGGTACAACACAGGTGAGCCGCCTTACGTCTTCGAGCTGTTTGATGATGAGTATTACAGCCTGAGCTTGCCCGACAACATAGCTGATGGGACCTACGATAACTACTTCGACGGGGTTAACCTGTTGATTGGCGGAATGGCGATCAATTTCACCGGAGATGACCCTTCCTACGTTCCAACGCAGGATGTCATTTTCAAAATCACTGGATACTTGGAAGAAGCAGAAGGGGTTAACCAGGAGGTGGCACACGCTTACATAGATACCGGATTGATCAATGGAATGATCTATTATTACGATGTCATCGCCTATGATTTTCAACCCTTCTCCTCTCCCCGCAGCTTGGAGAACGGAATAAGAGGGATAGCCGTGACTCCCCGCTCCCATGCTACAGGGCTTGTCCAAGGAAGTGCATACGATGTTCAACATAGCTCAGGTTCAAGCAATGGTTCAGTGGAGGTAACGGTGGTCGAACCCGGCAACGTAACCGGCCACAACTATGAGGTGGGATTCTATGAAGGCGATCCGCCGCTTCTTTGGTATCTTAAGGATCTGAACACTCAGGCGTTTGTATTGGACAGCATGAGCAACCAGAGCGGAAACGACGACTACCCGGTGGTAGACGGTCTGGTGGTGAAAGCCATAGGTCCGTCACCAGGAATTTCAGAATGGGTGTATGATCCTTCGGCCAATCGATTCTTCACAGGAGTGAACTGGGGAGGTGGGTACTTTTGGGGTGGTCTCGATTTGGGTGTCAACTTCTTTGGAAGTTCTCTGGCTGCAGCTGACTACGTGACGATCGAGGTTCGGTTCTCGGACACCGAACGGCAAAAGGCATACGACTATCTCCGTGGTGGTGATCCCAGCTACGGATACATCGGCCACTTCGAAGTCCCATTCACCGCATGGGATGTCACCTCTGATCCTTCTAGGCAGATAAATATCGCGTTCGTCGAAGCGAACGGGCAACCTGAATATGACAGCACCTGGGGTCCGAGTCTGAGTTCGGGAGGTAGAGAGTACCTTTTCATCCTTGCGAGCGACTACACCGATACGCCTGAGGAATACTATACTACCCGACAAATTCTTCAGGATGCAGGAGAGTTCGACGCTCTCTATGCCGGCTGGTTCGTTGCCAAGGAGGACGCGGAGGGTAATCCCCGCACCTGGACCGATGGCGATGTATTCAGAATCACTCCCTACTTCGTGAACTTAGTCACAGACAAATTCACTTTCAGCACCGTCAGCAAGAAGGTGGACGAAAGCCTGGTGAACTTAGATGACATAAAGGTGGTTCCCAATCCTTACATAGTGCGGAACGCCTGGGAGCGGAGCCGGGATTATTCAGTTGTCGCTTTCACCCACCTTCCCGACAAATGCACCATCAGGATATACACTCTCTCCGGCGATCATCTACAGACCTTAGAGCATGAGAGCGCGATATTTGATGGGAATGAGAACTGGGATCTTCTGACCAAGAACAGCCAGAAGATCGCCGCGGGCATCTACATCTACCATGTGGATTCAGATTACGGGGAGAAGATCGGGAAGTTCGCCGTGGTCCGATAATTTGCCAAACTATTGAGGAGGTAAATTGCGATGAAAAAGTTTTTAGTGTTTATACTTTTGGCTCACTTGGCATGTTTTGCGGGTGAAGTGCAGTCCGCGGAATTCGACAATCTGGGAACATCCGGCGCTCAGTTTCTAAAGCTGGACGTGGACGCCCGGGTGGTGGGCTTAGGGGGAGCCAATGCGGCTATTACCCGAGGGGCAATGGCCTTATACTATAATCCCGCGGGCATAGCGAACATGGATGAAAACAGCCTGGCTTTCAGTTACACCGATTGGATCGCTGATATCAAATATAATTATCTGGCTTATCAGACTCCCATATCCGGAGTTGGAAATGTTGGAGTTCACGTGGCGGTCCTGACCATGGATGACATGGAGAGAACAACCTTAGAGCAGCCGGAGGGGACTGGCGAGATGTTCGGAGCGAATAGCTGGGTGGTGGGAATAAGCAATGCCCACCAATTGACAGACCGGTTCTCCTTTGGAGTAACCGTCAAATACATAAGGGAGAAGATCTCCGAGCTCTCCTCAGGATCGGTCGCTTTCGACGTTGGCACCATATACTACACCGGCTTCAGAACCCTCAGGATAGCCATGTCCACCCGAAACTTTGGAACGGACAGCAAGTTCGGGGGGACCGAGCTGGAGACCACCTATGATCAGGACGACGATCCTACCACCGCTCCGCTTGAAATAAGGCTGAATACCCAATCCGATCCCCTGCCTCTAAGCTTCCGCTTTGGCCTGGCATACGATTTTGAGTTCGATGAGGACAACAAGCTCATGGCGGCGCTGGATGGATACAATACCCGCGATCGGGGTCAACAGGGCAGTGTAGGATTTGAGTATAGCTGGCGGGATCAGTTGGCCCTCCGAGTCGGATATAAAATAAGAGCCGATGAAGAAAGTATAGCTTTCGGTGGTGGCTATGATTTTGAGATCTCTGGATTTGGAAATTTAGGGATCAACTATGCCTGGGCCGATCTGGGTAGATTAGAAAACGCCCATAGGTTCAGCCTGACGACGACCTTCTAAAGCCGGAGATCAACCGACAGCGAAGTATAACGCCAGCCCTGTTTTACTCAAACGGGGCTGGCGTTTTGTTTTTGAGGGGCAGAAACAGCGATTGGGCGATTCGAATGAGTCGAATATAAAGAGAGAAATCGTCCGAAAGTTCCCCAAAAAGGGGAGTATTTCGTCCCTACAACTACTCGTTTTGGTAAAGAGGAAAAGGGAAGGGGGAAGAGCTTTGCTTCCAATCACAAAGCTTTGTCTGAAGGTTCAAGATTTAACTTATGGCGCAGTTGCAAAAGACAACTTATTTTCAGTCATCCGGAATTTTTCTTTTTCCGGGTCCGTCGTATTCAAAATTCCAATCGCCCAATCTGCGCATGGGCTTTTCTCTGGTCATCTCCTCGTATGCATGAGCCACCAGTCCAGCTACCCGGGAAATGATAAAGAAGCCTTTTCCTACTCTCCAGTCAAATCCCATATCTGATATGATTGCGGCGATGGCGCCATCCACATTTATGGGAAGCTTTTTCCCCAAAGCATTGCTCAACTCCACCTCAATTGCCTGTGCTAGCTCCATATGTCTCCTCTGAAAATTTAAAGCCTTAGCTATCTGAAAAAGTTTAACTGTTCGGGGATCGGTTTCGTGCAGACGATGTCCGAAGCCGGGAATTCTTCTCTTTTTGTAGATAAACTCGGAGACCAGTTCCTTAGCAATGGAGGAGACCTCATCCGGTCTTTTCCCCCGGTCCTGCAAGATCCTGGCGCACCTCTCTATGGCTCCTCCGTGAACGTCTCCAATGGTCAACACCCCTCCTGCGACAGCCGCATTCAGGGAATTCCCACCTGAGAGTATATTTCGTGTGGAGATAACCGAAGGAGGGGTGACCCCGTGATCAATGCTGGAGACTAAAATCGCCCTCATCATCTCCGATTCTTCTCTTTTGGGAAGCTCACCTTTCAAGGTCAGAAAGATAGCATCGGAAAAAGAGAGTTTATCCATCATCTCTACCATGTCGTACCCCCTTACCCTTATCTCCCCCTTTCGTATCTGGGTTATGGCAGTCTTCCACCTATCTTGACTCATCTTCTCCTCCAATCTCAAGATCTTGTGGACAGATTTAAGTTGAAAACTTCAATTAAAACATATCATAAAATCCGAACAAAGTCAATTGTTTTGTAGGCAATGTTTGAATTTATGTGTAAATTTTTAGACTCAGGGTGTTCCTTCCCTTCACCAAACTTTTGCGCTTGACTTTTGGGAGCATGTAGGTTATGCTTTATCCGCATTGGTGTGTTGTGGTGGCGTCATGAGCAAATACGGCTCAGCAGAATATATCTGTATGGTCAAAGTTATAAATCCCACTGTTGTTGAGAGCGAAGTGAAAGTTAGTTTGCGACCGCACGGTCCTCACGGAAGGATGTTTCAAGCAATGGAAAATATGCTTGAGTTATGGCGGCGATTAATTATATTGTTTAAGATGGCCCATAGTTCAAAAGTGTGAAGAAGTACCTAACTAACCATTTCAGAACAGGGAGTAGTCGAAAATGTCTGAATGCCAACATCGGTGGGAAATGACAAATATCCAGTTTGGTTTTGTAGTTTTCGAGAAATGCTTTCACTGCAATGGCCTGAGAACATACTTCTCCACAGAAGAAGCTCCCATTCTTGGGGATAAGTATCGTGAAGGTGACCATTTCTGGAGCCGAGTGGAAAACGCCCAATCATTCAGATTTGACCTGCAGTGCACTAAGTGCAACCATGTGGAGAAGTTCGAGGACCTGATGGGACTTCTGCACTGCACCGGATGTTTGCCCGATTGTGAGGTGGAAATCTTGCGAAAGAAATATGAAGCCCAAAGAACTTGGATTGTGGTGGCATTCGGTTTTCTCCCTCAGGCAAAGGAGAAACCGATTCCCTCATACAAGCTGGATATACTCACCGACTATTTCAACCAGAGGAGGGATACATCACGTTCGAGGATTAAAATTGTTCCGTTTAATCTGATCGAAGATCTTTCCCGCTGCAGAGGTGATTTTATTCACGACGTGGGCATGCTTTCCTTAGAACCACTAAAGAGCAGAAAACCTCTATTTTGATTTCAACATAAATTCATTCCACAAAATCAAGTAGGAGAGCTTTCATGACTACTCAAGAATTACTTGAAAAGATCGGACTCAAACCGTTAAGTAAGTTCGAGCACCGGGATGTGGACGGTGTTTTCGTCTCGGATATGTTAAGCGACGTTATGGCCAGCGCCAAATCCGGCAATCTATGGCTGACAATCCAGACTCATAAGAGCATCGTTCCCGCAGCCAATCTGGTGGACGTCTCCGCCATCGTCATCACCAGCGGCAAAGAGGTTCCCCAGGAGACCGTGGATCTTGCCAGCAAATATAATATTGCCATCCTGTCCAGCGAACTTCCCACCTTTGAGTTGATAGGAAAGCTTTACGGTTTGGGTCTGGGAAGTAAATAACGGATTTGGATATTTAGTAAACGAAGTAAAATAAGGTGGCTTATGATGGTGTCATGTTGAGCGTAGCGAAACATCCCCGCCTGTGGCGGGATTTTCAACTCGTTTTTAGATTCTTCGCTACGCTCAGAATGACATGAAAGAATATATTTTGGGGGCACATTGGTGGGCAACTTTCGTGGAGATAAAAATGATAAGGGAAGCGCTGGAGGCTTCCGTGATCGAGGGAGAGGAGGGACTCGATACTGCGGTTGAGCAGGTATATGCATCTGATTTGATGAGCGACGTTTTAGCCTTCGGCAAACCCGATTCGATTCTGCTTACCGGGCTGGCAACCCGACAGGCTGTCATCTCCGCCCACATGGCAGAATTTGTGGGGGTTGTGTTCATTCGGGGCAAGAAACCCAAAGATGGCTCCAAAGAGTTCGCCAAAGATAACCATCTGGTTTTACTCTCCACAAAGTTGGACATGTACGATGCTTGTATCAGGATAGATTCAGTCAGGAGAGGGAGATACCTAGGGTCAAAAACCAGCTCAGTTGAGCAAAAGATAGAGGAGATGTTACTGGGCCGTGAGCTCTTCATTCAAGGAAACGATTTCGCGAATGCAGGAATGGTATCCACGGAGGTGAAATCTATTCTGAAAAAAATTGGATTCGACCCCAAACTTGTCCGAAGAGTCGCCATCTCCACCTACGAGGGGGAGA
>JAGMBK010000089.1 GCA_023129805.1 Candidatus Zixiibacteriota bacterium
TATTTGAATTTCTTCATCCAGAAGAGATTGGGATCACACTTCTCGATAGTTTTCTGATGAAGCCTTTGAAATCAATGTCGGGTGTGATAGTTGTCGGGGATAGAGAGATTCATAACTTTGAAGACTCTTATCCTTTCTGTAGGGAGTGTAGGTCACACTCTTGCCGCGATAGGATAAGGGCGCTCTTTGAAGAATCGAAGACTAACGACAAGAAAGGCACAATGTAATGGATATTCTAAAAGAGATTTCGGAAAGTTTACAGCAAGGTGATGATGAAAAGGTATCTTCACTCACCAGGCAGGCGATGGAAGAAAAAATACCGCCGAAAGAGATACTGAAGTGTGGTCTTATTGGAGGGATGAACATAATAGGGGAGAAGTACAAGGCTCATGAGATCTTCCTTCCACAAGTTCTCCTTGCGGCAAAGGCAATGTATGCGGGAATGGATCTACTGAAACCGATGTTTACCAAAGAGGAGATGCCCACAATCGGGAAGGTGGTTATAGGTTCGGTTCAGGGTGATCTGCATGATATCGGGAAAAATCTCGTGGGCATCATGCTGAAAGGCGCTGGCTTTGAGGTTATTGACCTGGGCAACAACGTTCCACCTGAGAAATTTGTTGAGACTGCCAAGAAAGAAAATGCAACTGTGATTGGCATGTCCGCCCTTCTTACAACCACTATGCCGGTTATGAAAAAGACCGTAGATCTCTTAAGAGAAGAAAAACTTGGTGGCAGAATAAAAACAATAATCGGTGGCGCTCCTGTCTCAAAAGAATTTGCGCAAAGAATCGGAGCGGATGCATACGGTTATGACAGCACTAACGCAGTGGAGTCTGTAAAGAGACTTTTACTAACACAAACGCGATAACTGGAATGTCATTGCGAGGCGAAGCCGAAGTAATATAAAAAGTTGTCGTAGGCAGGATTAATCCTGAAGGGCTTGTTGAAAAAGCCATTTAATGGACAAGTTTTTTCGTAGGGACAGGGCTCGTCCTTCAGGATGAATCTCTGTCCTAATCCTAATGAGGACAGCCACAAGGGCTGTCCCTACGACAATGTTTACTCCCCGACTTAGAGAGGTGTGGGTTACTTTTTCAACAGTCCCTGAAGGGCTCTCAGCACTACACAATGACTTTTTCAAAGATCTCCGTAAAGAAGACCTAACATGAAAAGTTTGCTCAAGCGGTTAAAAGATGGTGAGATACTTGTTGCCGACGGTGCCATGGGAACAATGCTTTTTGATTTCGGCCTTAAACCGGGTGAGCCTCCGGAATCTTTTAATCTTACACGTCCGGAGGTCCTTGAAGAAATTGCCCGACTTTATTTTGATGCAGGGGCAGATATAACTCAGACCAATACCTTTGGAGCTTCGCCTCTCAGGCTTTCGTTTTATTCGCTGGATGATAAAACAGAGGAGATAAACAGAAATGCCGTGCTGGCAGTGAGAAAAGTTGTAGGTGATCGTGCCTACGTCTCCGCCTCCTGCGGTCCAAGTGGAAGACTCTTGAAACCGTATGGAGAGTCCGAGCCTGAAGAAATATATAATAGTTTTAAAAGACAGATAAAAGCACTCATCAGCGCCGGCATCGACGCTATATGCATAGAGACAATGACTGATTTAAGAGAAGCAACCCTCGCGATAAAAGCAGCAAAAACCGTTTCACCACCAACTCCTGTTATGGCAACCATGACGTTTGATCCCACACCCAGAGGCTTTTACACGGTAATGGGTGTAAGCATAGAAGATGCGGCGCAAGGACTGAAAGAGGCAGGAGCGGATATCGTAGGCTCGAACTGTGGCAACGGCATTGAGAATATGATAAAGATTGCCAAAGAGTTTAAGACGCATAGCAAGCTTCCAATCATCATTCAATCCAACGCAGGTATTCCGGAAATGCAGGGTGATAAACCGACTTACCCTGAGACGCCTGAGTTTATGGCAGAGAAAGCGAAAGAATTAGTCTCCTCCGGCGTCTCAATCATCGGGGGCTGCTGTGGAACGACACCGGAGCATATAAGAGCGATAAGGAAGATGGTTGACCTGCAAGAGTGATTCCTTCCGTGCAAGAATTTCACTTGATTATATAGCCTGTGTCGCTTATATTGCATTGTGTTGGGCGGGCATTAGTTGACGCGAAAAGCAAAATGTCCCAAAACTATTTCAATGCCTACCTCTATAGCTGGGAAAACAAGGAGTGTGAGGCGGGGAAACAATGCAGCCAAAGGACGTAGCTGAAAAGATCACCATCATTTTAGACGCCAAGCCAAAATCACTAACCACATTTTACCCCGCGAAAGACGGCAAGCGGCCTTCAGGGGCTAAAAGCGGATTCAGCAACGAGCACGTGGAATTGCTTCTGCAATTAGAATCCAGAATTCACGTCCCCCAATCCAAAGAGCTCTTCTGGCAGCTGATGGGTATCAATTTTGCGTCGTGCGTTCCAAAAATCGCAGGTGCCTCACCTATGCTGGCGAAAGCGATCATCAAGGCCGCGTCGCAGACCCGTAAACACTGCGATTGTGCTTTCATGGTTTATTTAAGGTCAGGTCGGATAAACAAAGCACTGGAAGGTTTTTCTGAACGGATTAAGGATTACAGTTCTGTCAATGAAACGAACAATCAGATCATCTTTTGTATATTTCAGGTCCTGCTAATGGAGCCACATCTCTTCTCGGATGTTCATCTGAAAGCAATTGAATCAATAATGGGCAGATATCAGAGTTGCATCAGTGACACATCTTCTTGGCAGGAGAAGAAAACAAGAAAGATGCAAGTTCCTGCTGAGCAGGTTCCTGATGCTGTCTCCAAGTTGTTTGGGCTCACATTCGCCGGCACCCTGAAAGAACAGATACCGACAGATTTACCCTCCACCGACCTGATATCTAGGTCAAAGGACCTGCTCTCCAAGCTGTGCGAGAGGCTAAGACAGGTGAAGTTCCAAAGACTTAAGGAGGAACTCAAAGGGGTAAGCACAGAGATCAACCAAGACAAGAACCAGTTAGTACGCAAATACAAGGACTTGACGCTCAACACAATGCTGGTTGAAGCACTAGAGAACATTGACGCGGAAATCGAAGAGAGCGGGTCACCATTTAATCGGTCGAAGAGTATTGCGTTCATCAGAAATGTCTATGAGGAATCGGTGCGTCAGGTGGCAATTGTAATTCGCTACAATACGAAGCGGCCTGTGTCAAAGTGGACAGACAGAGGGAAATTTGGTGAGGCAGTCACTTATCTCAAGGAAGTGGGATTCATCTCAACTAAAGAAGAGAAGTGGCTCGCGGGATTCTATGGGCTTATTTCAGACACGGGTTCACATCGTTTGAGCTCAGAAAGATTTGAGGTGAGGCTAGCAAGAAACATTCTTGTCGAGACTTGTTATTATCTGACCGATAAGATTGACAAATTCCTCGCTGAAGTGCAAGAAACGAAACAACAAGGAAGGTGACAAGGATATGGGCTATAGACCAACCTTAGATGACGCAAAGGATTTCGTCACCAAGATCGCGAGGGAAATAGACCCAGCGGTCGAGTGCATCTTTCCAGACGAGTCGGGCGAAGAATGGTTCTGGCGTGACGTGTTGCTGGTAAGGTTCAGAAGGAACAGTAAGATGACAAAGGAAGCCACTGAGATAAGTATAGAGGATGTGGTGTTTGATATCGAGCGGCACGATCACACTAAACAAAAAATTAGATTAGCAATAGCCGCCTTGGGGTCTAAATCTTAAAAAGATGGGTTTCAGACAGATATTGCTTGGCCAAAACTTCCGGAATGTGGGTCAAAGATTCTGATATAAAGAAAGAGTCATTCTCAACCACCCTTCGGATGGTTGGCCTACAAAACTTATATTGCAGAAACTGCAGTGTTTGCCATGTCTTTTGAGTAATAAATAGTTAGGTGATTAAGTGAGGAAGATCTGATATGAAGACGAATTCTCTTTTTCCCCTCTTGTTTTTCTTGCTGTCACTATACAATACTGAGTCGTATGCTCTTGATCGTATTTCATTAGGCGTGGGAAAAAGTAAAGAGTCAGTTAACATTTGCCGTTTGGGGTTTCAAAGAGAATTTGATAGTAAGTGGCTTAAGTGGAAAACTGGATGTGTTTCTGGATACCATGAAGTATCCCTGAACTATTGGGAATATAATAATGAGTCTATAAAAGGAGCTGCGTATTCTCCCGTATTCATTTATGAATTTCAGTTAAATAGAAACATATTCCCCTACTTGGAAGCTGGTATAGGAGTAAGTTACATATCAGAAAAGACAATTAGAGGGCGTGATCTGTCGTCGCATTTTCAGTTTGAAGATCGCGCAGGGATTGGTGCAAAAATCGGAAAACAAAAGACCCACGATCTAAACTTGAGGTATATGCACTATTCAAATGCAGGTATTAAGCAACCAAATCAAGGAATTAGTATGTTTATATTTTCATATACTCATTCTTTTTAGACAAAGACATCTAATAAGTCGTTGCAGTTGACGTTTATTCCGCTGCCTTCATAAACGCAACTGAACTTGAATGTTAGACCTATAGAAGGATATAATTGGAGAACGTCATATTCGATGCTTCAGCCATGGGAATTACCGAAGGCGTGTAGGTCGAGCATGTCCTTCTCCCGCCAAAGGCGGGATCAGGACAGGCCCTACAGGATGGTTGGCCTACAAAACTTATATTGCAATAACTGCAGTGTTTGCCATGTCTTTTAGGCCGTATAATACATAGTTAAGCCACCGGCTACAACAAACCAGAAGTCTGCAATGGAAACTAAGAAACACACCCAAAAGAAGATTATCACCTTTCTACTGTTTACATTCTCATTCAGCTCGATCTTTTATTATCACAGAATCTCTGCGGGATCACTCGGCGCTTATGCACTTGGAATCATGTGGTGTCCTGGTGTAGCTGCGATCCTGACATAGTTGCTGTATCAAAGAAATTTGCGTGGTTTGCGTATTTTGCCTTCTTCTCATCCATCCTGATCTCGGCAGTAACGGATTACCGTGACCCCAGCATTACAGTTTCCTTATTCAGAGAAAACAATTTTTGACGATAAAATTTATGATGGAGTTTATGCACATAAATTAGGATAAAAATAGCCCTATTTGATAAAAGGAGCTCAGCATGATTTATAATAATATCTTGGAAACTGTTGGCAGAACTCCATTGGTAAAGATAAATAAGCTAGTGGGGAAAGAGGATGCCACCTTGATTGCCAAACTTGAGTCCTCCAACCCATGCGGATCGGTCAAGGACCGGATCGGACTCTCCATGATAGAGGCGGCGGAAAAAGATGGTTCGTTGAAGCCTGGAATGACCATTGTGGAACCGACCTCGGGTAACACCGGGATAGCCTTAGCTATGGTGGCGGCGGTGAAGGGATATAAATGCGTTTTCACCATGCCGGACACCATGAGTTTGGAGAGAAGAGCACTTTTGAGATTTTTGGGAGCCCAGATAGTTTTGACTGAGGGTGCGAAAGGAATGAAGGGGGCAATAGAGAAGGCTCAGGAGCTGGTGGAAGAATTTGGGTACTTTCAACCCCAACAGTTTGACAATCCCGCAAATCTTGAAATTCATCGAAGAACCACCGCAGAGGAGATAATAAAAGATCTGGGTGATTTGAAGCTGGATTATTTCGTTGCTGGAGTGGGAACCGGAGGAACTATCACCGGCGCAGGTGAGGTGCTGAAAAGAAAATATAATAATAAGAATATTGCAGTTGAACCTAAGGATTCTCCTGTGCTGTCTGGCGGAAAACCAGGTCCTCACAAAATTCAGGGAATCGGAGCAGGATTCGTCCCCAGGGTATATAAGCCAGAAAATGTAGATGAGGTTATCCAGGTCTCCAACGAGGATGCCATCCACACCTCGCAGAGATTAGCCAAAGAGGAAGGGATGTTGGTGGGCATCTCTGCAGGAGCCAATGTCTTTGCGGCTATTGGTGTGGCCAAAAGGGCTGGTCAAGGCAAGGTGGTTCTGGTGATCGTCCCGGATTTGGGGGAGAGATACTTAAGCACAGATCTTTTCAAAGAGGAATAGAAAGATACTTATACTTAGCCGGCCTAGTAAAAAAACAAAGTTGGAGAGTATAATAACAGCTATTCTTTCATCGATTCTTTTTGCAATATTCGTATTGGATCATAAAAAAAGAGATAGGGTTGTCAATTGAAAAGCTGAGGAGTTTGGGATGCTTTCCATTATTGAGGATATCAAGGCGATATACAGAAATGATCCAGCAGTAAGAAATATAGAATTTTTGCTTTATCCCGGACTTCATGCCATCCTCATTCATCGCTTCACTCATCTCCTCTGGAGGATGAAAATACCCCTTATCCCCCGACTGCTTTCTCAAATCTCCAGGTTTTTCACCGGGATAGAGATTCATCCGGGAGCAAGGATCGGAAAGAGGTTCTTCATCGATCATGGGACGGGAGTGGTGATCGGAGAGACCACCCAGATCGGCGACAACTGTGTTCTGTTTCATAATGTGACTCTGGGGGGAACCGGAAAACATAAAGGGAAAAGACACCCTACCATAGGAAACAACGTCATGATCGGAACTGGCGCCATTCTTTTGGGACCGATAAAAGTGGGGAATAATGTTAAGATAGGAGCCAACACCTTCATCCTGATGCGAGACGTTCCAGATAACACCACGGTGGCAGGCACGCCCGGCAGAATAGTTAAAGTGAATGGGCAAGGGGTGGACATCAGGTTGCCCAAGTCAGGAGAAAAACAAACAAAATTTGTAGAAAAAACGTAAAATATATCTTGACAGGGTAAATTAAGTGGTTATACTAAAAGCTTGTTATGTTGAGAATTAGCATCTTAGGATGTTAATTTTAATTTTTTTAGTTGGAAATTATGGCTTAAACCACGTCTTTTGAAGATTTTTTTTTACTATTTTCCCTTATTGCTTCCAAACGGGGACATTGGTTAAAGGTTCGGCTCCACAGTATGAAGAGGGCTTTTAATTTTTGCCCAGGTAGCTCAGTTGGTAGAGCATCCGTATGGAAGGTCACCGGTTCGATTTTGAAGGTTGGTTTAGAATTTGAGTTTGTAATGTCGTCTGTTGCGATGAAATAACACGATACAAAATTTGAACTTTGCCCAGGTAGCTCAGTTGGTAGAGCATCCGTATGGAAGGTCACCGGTTCGATTTTGAAGGTTGGTTTAGAATTTGAGTTTGTAATGTCGTCTGTTGCGATGAAATAACACGATACAAAATTTGAATTTTGCCCAGGTAGCTCAGTTGGTA
>JAGMBK010000009.1 GCA_023129805.1 Candidatus Zixiibacteriota bacterium
TTTGATCTGGAGTTTTCTAAAAATGAAGAGAAGGTCTCTGTGTTTTTAAATGGAAAAAGATATGAATGTGTGCTGGAGGACGAGCGGACTCAGAGATTAAAAAGACTGGGTGTGCTTAAAGTTGAGACCAAAAAGGAAAAAGAGCTAAAGAGCCCCATGCCCGGTCTGGTGGCGGCCATAGAGGTAAAGGAGGGGGATTTGGTTGTGGCGGGACAGGGCGTGGTAATAGTGGAAGCCATGAAGATGGAGAACGAGTTGAAAGCCAAATTCGATGGGAAGGTGAAGGCAATTAAAGTCAAAGAACATCAGGTAGTGGATAAGGATAAGCTGTTGATTGTTTTTGAATAAGTGAATCATTGTCACCCTGAGCGAAGCCCTGCACCACTTGGTGCAGGGCGAAGCGAAGGGTCTCTTGAGATTCTTCGCTACGCCCAGAATGACAAGAGAGGGAAAACTGTATGGGAGATAGACGTCAGGTGAAGAACTTGTACTACATCACGCACGTGAATAACATCCCGTCGATATTGGAACGAGGCATTTTATCCCATCAGCTTGTTAGAGCTGAAGAGGTTCTATATACGGCGATATACGATGAGGAAATCATCTCAACTCGCAGAGAAAAAACCACCCCTGATGGGAAGAGTTTATGGAGTTACGCTAATTTCTATTTCCAGCCGCGAAATCCCATGCTCTTTCGCGTCACGTGCGAAAAATCCATCGATGATATTGCCATCATCGCGCTACGTGCAGATGTGCTCAGCCAGGAGGGTGTCCTTGTGACAGATGGCAATGCGGCCAGTGGCCCATCCAAGTTCTTTCCTTCCTCTCAGCTTCGGGATGTTCTCTCGCGAATAGGAGATGAACTGGACAGAAAGTATTGGACTGAGGAAGACGGGTCCAAAAGGAAAATCATGGCCGAAGTATTAGTTCCAGACAAGGCACCTCCTGAGTTCATTGAGTCCATTTATGTAGCAGATCATCAGGTAAGCGAAAAGGTCAAGCAACTGATCCAGGGGTCAGATCTACCGATCATCCCGCAAAAGGAGATGTTTTTCCAACCACCCTGGAGAAAGGACTTAACCGAGCATCTTTCTGTGCTGGAAGGAGACCTGTTTTTCTCGAGGCTGCAAACACTGACGGTTAGCGTTAACGTTGTCGGGATTATGGGTAAGGGTTTGGCTTCTCGGGCAAAATACCAGTTTCCAGACGTTTACGTACACTACCAGGATTTATGTCGTAATAAGACACTTCAGATGGGCAAGCCGTACTTGTACAAGCGGGAGTCTTCGCTCGACCTGCAGTTGGCTGACGAGCCAGACAAACTTGCCAATGCGAACGCAGAAACCTGGTTTCTTCTCTTCCCGACAAAACGACATTGGAAAGATAAAGCCGACATAAACGGAATCAAGAAAGGATTGGAATGGCTTAAAGAGACTTATAAGAAGGAGGGGGTAAAGAGTCTGGCTGTTCCGGCACTCGGCTGTGGACTGGGGTGGTTGAAATGGGAAGAGGTTGGACCAATCTTGTGCAAGTACTTATCGTCGCTTGAGATACCGGTGCAGCTGTATTTGCCTGCAGAGAGAAAAATCGATAACAAGTTTCTTTCCCCAGAATTCTTGCTGGGGAAACGAAGTCAATCTTTGTGAGGCTTCGGGAATAGTCTCAAGACCCCACCAAAGGCGGGGGAATTCCCGAAGCAAATTGGCATCGGCATTTCCTTCAGGATGAGTCCTTCAGGATGAATCCTAATGCCGATGCATCAAGAGTGTGATAATACAAATTAGGCGAAAGGATGAAAATTGCTGGAAGGTGTAAACCAGATGATTCAAAAGTGTAAACTTTGTAAGGGTTCTGGTCGAGTTCCGAACAGAGGGCTTGATACTCTGGGAGAGGGCCAAGTGTGCCCAGCATGCAAAGGAGCGGGTGAATTTGAAGTTACTATACCTCCAGAGAAACTAGTTACTTGCAAATTCTGTAAGGGGACTGGGATTGCACCATCACTTCCTTCGCTCCTGGCTGGAGTAACAAGGGTTTGTCCTGCCTGTAAAGGAATAGGAGTTATTGAAAGACCGAGAGTTGGTACAGAACAAATAGGAGCAAATGAAATCAGTACCCCGCAAACACCAAGATTGTCGAACTACAACTTTGATATAGCCGTCTCCTTCGCCGGAGAAGACCGAGAAATCGTCCAAAAATATTGTGACATTTTATCTTCAAATAGGCTAAAAGTGTTCTACGATAAATACGAGCAAATTGGTCTATGGGGAGCAAATCTTTACGACAAGCTTGACGAGGTTTATCGAACCAAGGCACTATTCTGTGTGATCTTTATTTCAAAACATTATGCAGCGAAGGTATGGACAAACCACGAGCGCAAGTCTGCCCAAGCCCGTGCGCTGCAAGAAAATAGAGAGTATGTTTTACCTGTAAGATTGGACGATACGGAGATCCCAGGCATCCCCCCAACTATTGGGTACGTAGACCTTAGGGAGATATCGATTGATGAGCTATCTGAGATGACCATTCAAAAGGTAAGGCAGTTGAAATGTGACACCCCTTCATCTAACACAACCTAGAACGTTCGTGCCTTTGTGATGCTTCGGGAATTGGAATTCCCGAAGCGAGTTGGCATCGGCATTTCCTAATGCCGATGCATCAAGAGAAGGAGGAGTAATATGAGACTTGAAGTTTATTGCCGCAGGTTTGGTCGCAACGAAATCTACCAGATTGAAAGGACGCCCAACGGGTGGCGGTTCAAGCATATGGCCACTGAAGGAGATTGCGACAAAAGTGGCCGTCCGCATCTATTTAAAGACTTGGAGCACGACTACATCAATTATCCCGAAGACCTCGGCGGTTATATGGAATGTTTGTGGGATAAAGCCCAAGCACAAAGCATGAACGATGATCAAATTCAAGAACAACTCGATATACTAGGATCATGGATTCAGCAGGTGGAAAAACTCTCGCCCAAAGGGATATGGAGTGACTATAAATAATCCTGCTACGCGTTGCGTAGCCGTCAATATGAGATTCATTTTGTTCACGCAGCTTCTTTAAGTACCTTTAGCTTTTGGTGAAAGAGATTAACCAACATTTTCGTAAAGAGATCGCCTTTGGACAAGAGCAAAGAAGTATCAACCACATCGGATATCGAAATCGATAACGTCTACACCTCTGACTCCCTTTGGGACTGGGGCATCCAGAGGGATTTAGGGTATCCGGGGGAGTATCCTTTCACCCGCGGCATATACAAGAACATGTATCGCGGCAGGCTGTGGACCATGCGGCAGTATGCTGGATTTGGCACAGCCGAGGAGACCAACAAGCGATACAGGTACCTTTTAGAGCAGGGGCAAACCGGCCTCTCCGTTGCCTTTGATCTTCCCACCCAGATAGGCTACGATTCCGATCATCCCTTAGCTGTTGGTGAGGTGGGCAAAACCGGCGTAGCAATAGATACCTTAGAGGACATGGAGATTTTGTTCAAGGAAATCCCCTTAGACAAAGTCTCCGTCTCCATGACCATCAACTCCACC
Source organism: Candidatus Zixiibacteriota bacterium (assembly GCA_023129805.1). Next base: position 3,540 of record JAGMBK010000009.1, read on the forward strand.
GCCTCAGTGCTTTTAGCCATGTATGTGGTTCTTGCCAAGAAGAAAAACATCCCATTGGAGGTTCTCTCCGGCACCATTCAAAACGACATCCTCAAGGAATACATCGCCCGCGGCACTTACATCTTTCCCCCCAAGCCCTCCATGCGGCTGATCACTGATACTTTCAAGTTCTGCAAGGAAAATCTCCCTAAGTGGAACCCGATCAGCATAAGCGGCTATCATATTAGAGAGGCAGGCTCCACCGCAGTTCAGGAGATCGCCTTTACGCTTACCAATGGCATAGTTTATGTAAAGGCAGCATTGAAGGCGGGCATGGATATTGATCAGTTCGGCAAAAGACTTTCTTTTTTCTTGAACTCTCACAACCACTTCTTCGAGGAGATAGCAAAATTCAGAGCCGCCCGGAGATTGTGGGCGAGGATCATAAAAGAGAAGTTCAAAGCTAAAGATGCGGAGTCTGCCAGATTTCGTTTTCACACCCAGACCGCCGGCTGCACGCTGACTGCCCAACAGCCGGATAATAACGTTGTCCGGGTTGCCTTACAAGCGTTGGCTGCGGTTTTGGGGGGCACCCAGTCATTGCATACCAATTCACGAGATGAAGCGTTAAGCTTGCCATCCCAGGAATCCGCCCAGATAGCCTTGAGAACTCAGCAGATCATAGGTTACGAGAGCGGAGTTCCGGACACGGTTGATCCGCTGGGTGGTTCATATTACGTGGAACATTTGACCAACGAGGTAGAAAAAAGAGCAAAAAAATACATCGACCATATCGAGGAGAAGGGCGGTGCGCTCTGGGCAGTGGAATCGGGATATTACCAACGGGAGATTCAAAAAAGTGCGTATGAATATCAAAAGGCTATCGAGAACAAAGATAGAACCATCGTGGGAGTGAACAGGTTCGAAACTGAAAAGGAGAAGATCAAAGACGTCTTCAAAGTTAGCCCCAGGGTGGCAAAAGAGCAAATAAAACAGTTGAAAACTGTGAGAAAAAGAAGAGATGATGCCAAAGTTAGAACCTGTTTAGACGAGTTGAAAAACAAGGCTTCCACCAACGACAACTTGATGCCCTCTATAATCCAGTGCGTGGAATGCTATGCCTCGCTGGGTGAGATATGTGACACTTTGAGATCGGTTTGGGGAGAGTATCGGGAAAATGTGCTGGTGTGAGAGACCGTCCACAGTCCTTCGACTTCGCTCAGGACACGTCGACAGTCGGCAGACCACCGCTAAAAGAAATTCAAAATTCAAAGGGCAAAATGCAAAATTATCACCAGGATCCATAGGACAATCCAAAGTTCAAAATTATTGATTGGTTGTCTTTTTGAATTTTAAATTGCAATTTTGATTTTTTCATTTTTCATTTTTAGTTAACAAAGAGCTATGAAATTGGATAAAATTGAGCATATTGGGATTGCGGTAAAGGATATTGGCGAGGTTTCAAAATTTTATAAAGACGTCTTTGAGTGCCAGATATCAGAAGAGATAGATGTTCCGGAAAGGAAAATAAGGATAGCTTTCACCGAAATTTCCGGGGTCAAGCTCGAATTCGTGATGCCCACAGATAAAGAAAGCGTGGTAGCCAAGTTCATAGACAAAAGGGGAGAGGGAATTCACCATATCTGCTTTGAGGTGGAGGACGTAGAGAAGGCAACAACAGAGCTGAAAGATAAAGGCGTGGAATTGGTGGATGATAGACCCAGAATGGGCGCGGAGGGGAAGAAGATAGTTTTCATCAAGCCCAAAAGCACGCATGGGGTTCTTGTCGAGTTGAAACAAAAAAAAGCCTTGGGAAGTTAAAAATGTAGAATGCAAAATGTAAAATTATCACCAGGATCCATAGGACAATTCAAAGTTCAAAATTGTTACGGCTGATGTATTTTTGAATTTTAAATTGCAATTTTGAGTTTTTCGTTTTGCATTTTGAATTTCGGCGGAGCCGAACGATCATGGGTATTTTCGAATTGATGGAACAACACGGGCACGAGGAGGTTCTGTTCTGCTATAATAAGCCCACCAAGCTTAAGGCGATAATTGCCATCCACAACACCACCCTGGGCAATGCGGTAGGAGGCTGCAGACTGTGGAGATACGAATCGGAGAAGGAGGCACTGGTGGATGCTTTGAAATTATCCCGCATAATGACCTATCAATCGGCAGTGGCAGATTCCGACACGGGCGGTGGAAAGGCAGTTTTATGCAAGGACTTTGAAGAGGAGACCGATGAAGCCTACTTTCGGGCTTTTGGAAGATTCGTGGAAGGGTTAAAGGGAAGATTCATCACCTATCCTGACCTGGGCACAGATACTCGGGAGATGAAATACATAAAGAGGGAGACGAAATATGTTCTTCCTTACCAATCGCCCACTGGCATCAAGGCAGAAAGTGCTGATTTAACCGCCCACGGGGTTTACTGGGGAATGAAAGCATGTGTGAAGGAGATATATGGGGTCTCCTCTTTGGATGGATTGGCCATTGCCATTCAAGGGGTGGGAAGTGTGGGAAAGAGACTGGTGGACTGTTTGAAGCAGGAGAAGGTGAAACTTATAGTTACCGACCTGAACTACGATTCCATTAAGTATGTCCAGGACAAGTATCCGGATACCGAGGTGGTAAGACCGGATGAGATTCTCTCCGTTCCCTGCGACGTACTCTCTCCATGCGCATTAGGACCGGTAATAACCAAAGAGAACATCTCCCAACTGAAATGCAAGGTAATAGCTGGAGCGGCATATGACATCGTGGAGGATGCAGGTCTGTGTAAACAACTCTTTGAGATGGGAATAGTATATGCTCCCGATTTCGTGGTCAACGCCGGAGAGTTGTTTCTAACTGAGGATGCATTGAAGGTGCTCTCCAAAGAGGAGGCGCTGGATTCGGTCAAAGAGATCTATAATATAATGGCAAGGGTGATTGCCATCTCAAAGAGGGAAAACACCTCACCTTATGAAACGGCTTGCAAGATGGCAGAAGAGAGAATAAGAAGGGTGGGTGCGGTGAAAAGTATTTTGTGTTGAGGAATTTTGTAGGTCAACCATCCCGAAGGCAGGTTGACACTCTTTCTGCTACTCCGGGCAGCAAAGGAGAAGGGAATAATGGAGCAAAAGGATTATGAGATAGCCAAAGAATTGAAAGAAAGGTTGTCTGGGATTGTCCGCTTGATTGATTTCAGAGTTTTTGGTTCAAGGGCACGGGAGGATAAGGATGAACATTCGGACATGGACATCTTTATTGAAGTAGAGTCCCTGGACAAGGAGACAAAAAATAAGATCTCCGATATTGTATGGGAAGTCGGTTTTCAACATCGGATTGTTATTTCGCCTCTCATTTTCACCAGGCATGAGATTGAAGAGACTCCATTGAAAGCCTCGCCAATAGTAGAAAACATTGTTAAGGAAGGGGTAAAGGTATGACAGACAAAGAGACTCTGTATCTCTATCGGCTAAGACAGGCAGAGGAGACCCTTTCTGATGCTAAGAAAATGCTTGAGGATAAACTCAGCCCCAGGTCAATAATCAACAGAGCATATTACTCCATGTTCTATGGTGTTTTGGCGCTTTTTCTGAAGGGTGATACAAAGATAAAAACAAGCAAACATTCCGGAGTTATATCTATATTTGATGCTGAGTTCATACATACAGAGAAGATCGACCAGCGTTATTCAAAGATGCTACACAAAATCTTTGAAGCCAGACAGGAAGGCGATTATAAAGAATTTGTTGAATTTTCTTATGAGGATATGAATGAGTTTGTCAAGCTTGCAGAAGAATTTCTTGAAGGCATCAAGAAGTTCACCTAGATACAAATATAGGGACTTGTTTCCGACACATATATGATGCTTCGGGAAGTATCAAGCTGGGAAGAGTATTGACCAACAGTGCAGAGTGCAATGAGGGATAACAAAAAATTCAGAATTTTAGTCATCAATCCTGGTTCCACCTCTACTAAAATCGCTGTATTTGAGGATGAAGAGGAAGTTTTCTCCCGCAGCATAAATCACAGCAAGTTAGAGTTGGAGCCTTTTGCCCGGGTGTGGGATCAATATGAGTTCCGAAAGAAGTTAATAAAAGAAGCTCTGGAGGATGCCAAACTCAAGCCGGAAAAGCTCTCTGCAGTGGTGGGAAGAGGTGGGCTTTTCCGTCCGGTGGTAAGTGGGACATATAGAGTGAATGAGCTGATGATAGAAGATGGACGCAATGCTTACGGGGGAGAACATCCCTCTAATCTGGGTGCGGTGTTGGCTTTTGGCATCGGCTGGGATTATCATATTCCCTCCTTTATCGTAGATCCCCCGTCCGTGGATGAATTCGAGCCCATGGCCAGATATTCGGGACTGCCAGAGTTTCCCCGACGAAGTCTGTTTCACGCCTTGAATGTCAAAGCCACCGCCAGGCTGGCTGCTCTTGCTCTGGTGGAAAAGCTTGATCAGGTCAACTTAATTGTTGCCCATCTGGGAGGAGGAATCTCCGTTGCCGCCATTCGTCAGGGGAAGGTAATCGATGCCAGCAATGCCTTAGACAGCGGACCATTCACCCCTGAAAGGGCAGGCGGTCTTCCCATGTCCGACTTCGCCCGGTGGTGCTTCTCCGGAAATGCCACCATTGATCAAGTAAAGAAAAGGTTGGTGGGCGGTGGAGGGCTGGTGGCTTATCTTGATACTAACAGTTGTAAAGACGTGGAGAAGATGATCCAGGAGGGGAAAAAAGAAGCTCAGAGAGTCTATGACGCCATGATCTATCAAATTGCTTGCGAGATCGGCAGTCGGGCAGTAGCCTTAAAAGGAAAGGTGGATGCCATCGTTCTAACCGGGGGATTGGCACATTCGGGCTATGTGGTGGATAAACTGAGAGAATGGGTAGGATTTCTCTCTGAAGTTTTGGTCTATGCCGGAGAGGATGAGATGAAAGCTTTAGCCTTAGGTGCTCTCCGGGTGTTGAGGGGAGAGGAGGAGGCTAAAACCTATCCGGAGATGGTTAAGGATGAGTAGGTAACAATGTATCTTTCAACGGATGAAACAGATTAAACGGATGCTATCCGTTACATCCGTTTCATCTGTTGACCCGGTAGCCGCACCCTTTCCGCCAGAGGCGGATCTGCCTACGGCAGACAGGGTGCGCAACTGACGCAGGCTAAAGCTCATTTGTCCATTTGGATCCATGGGAAGTCAACTGACCTGCGGCTACCATGAAGAAGATAGCCGCCCATTTGGGCGAGAAGATGCGCCCCGCTAAAAACGGGGCGACTACCTACAAAGAGTCTTTAAAAATTTGAATTTGACTAACGTATTTTCATCAGACGAGGAAGAAAATTGGAAGCAGAAAACAATCACCAGTCCATAATCGAAGCCCTGCTTTTCGCCTCGGAGAAACCTTTGTCTGCCGAGCGAATTCAGGCGGTTATAAAAGATATCACCTCCGAGCAGATCAAGCAGGCGGTAAGCGCACTGAATGAAAGATACTTATCCGCTGGACATAGCTTCGCCATAAAAAAGGTAGCCCGGGGTTTTCGCATGTATACCCTTCCTGATTTTGCTCCCTGGGTAAAAGCCTTATTTTCCCACACCAGAAGAGAAAGGCTTTCCCCTCAGGCACTGGAGGTCCTCTCCATCGTGGCTTATAAACAGCCCATTGTAAAAGCAGAGATCAATCGCTTAAGAGGGGTCAACAGTGAGGGACCTGTGTTTACCCTGCTGGATCGCAAGCTCATCACCATCGTGGGCAGAAAGCCCGCCCCGGGAAGACCGCTTCTGTATGGCACCACTCAGGAGTTTTTAACCCACTTTGGTCTGAATGATCTGGATGATCTTCCCAGGATGGAGGAGCTGGAGATGCTCCTTAAAGCAAAAGAATCCCCTACCTTTGCTGAACAGATGTATGAGAAAGTGGGGGAGGAGAAAACACAGGAGACCGAAGAGAAGCTCTTAGAAAAAGACGAGCCTGCAGCAGAGATACCCTTACAAATCCCTCCAGAATCTCCTTCTAAAGTTTTCCCAGAAGATGAGGTTAAATAAATTCTTAGCCCGCTCGGGCATCTGCTCTCGACGAAGAGCGGATATTTTGATTCAATCCGGTAGAGTGGCAATAAATGGCATCCCGGTGCAAAAGTTAGGGATTTTGATTGACGAGGAAGCCGATGAAGTCACAGTAGATGGTAAAAAGGTCTCTCTTCAAGAAAACCTCATATATATCCTCTTAAATAAGCCCAAAGGGTATCTTTCCACGGTCAAGGACGACTTTCACCGTCCCACGGTTTTGGATCTTTTGGGAAAGGACAAAAAAGTTTTTCCGGTGGGGAGATTAGATCAGGATACCGAGGGAGTTCTTCTTTTAACCAATGACGGAGAGTTAACTTACCGTTTAACCCATCCTAAATTCGGAATCGAAAAGACCTATCGGGTTACTGTTAAGGGAAAGATGGATCAAAAGATTTTAAAAAAATTCAAGCCTGGGATAAAATTGGAGGAAGGCGTTGTTGCCCGGGGTGAGGGGAAGATCCTCAAGAAAGATGAAGAGGGGTCTGTCTTTGAGCTGAAACTAAAAGAAGGCATGAAAAGAGAGATAAAGAGAATGTGTCAGGTGGCGGGCTTTCCGGTGATCGATCTGAAACGCACCAAGTTTGCCCACCTCACCACAAGGGGTTTGAAGAAGGGACAGTGGAGATATTTGACAGAAAAAGAGATCGTGCATCTTAAGAAGATGGTGGGACTTTGGTAGGTCCGAAATGTCCTTTAGGACTTTCGGACAAGCAAAGATGTCGGATAGTCCCGCCGTTGGCAGTTCGACTTCACTCACTGCCCTGTCTTCGACCCTGAGGTTCAGACCCGAAGGGAACCTGTTGAAGGGCGGGACATATCCGACCTACGAACTTTGGTGAGTGAAAGCGGTAGAGAGTAGGTCCGAAATGTCCTTTAGGACTTTCGGACAGATAAAAAATGTCGGATAGCCCCCATTTGGGGACATATCCGACCTACCAAACTACCATTTTTCTGAATACGCTCTTTTGAATCAACCCTATTTCAACAAAATCATCTTCCTGACCTCAGAGTGGCCCTTTGTCTTTAACTGGTAAAAATATATTCCGCTGGAGACCTCATATCCTCTCTGATCTCTCCCATCCCAGACGACCGAATAGCTACCTGGTGGTTTTTCCTCATCCACCAGCGTTCTCACCAGTTGTCCCCGCACATTATAAATCTTAAGGGTGGCGTGGAGGGGACAATGAACCATGAACTGTGAACCATCAACCGCCTTCCCACCATCCACCGTCTTTGTCTGCCTACTGCATACTGCATACTGAATACTGGTCACAGCATTGAAGGGATTGGGGTAGTTCTGATAAAGGTGGATGGCTTTGGGCAGGTTGGCAAACTCTTCTCCCCAATCGAAAACATCTGAACTACCTCTCAGCCAGTTTAATACCCTCTCCATCACAAAATGCGGCTGGCTGCAGTATTGCCCATGGAAGTCCTGCCCGTCTGCTCTTATTGACTCGAATCCAAAACCAAACACCACCACCTTGAAGAGATCGTTTTCAAACTTAATGCCGGCAACTAAATCCGAAGGAGTCCACCAGTTACCGGCGCCGCCAATGGTGTAGAACAAAACCATGTCAGCCTCAGAGTCAGGAACCAGATTATCCTTAGAGTCCTGATTGGTGACCTGGTAATTCGGATATATATAAAGAGTGTCTCCAACCTCATCTCCCGACCGACCTACCACCAGGTATTTGGTGTTATTTCCATCGTAGCCTACATGCAGATAGTTATTTAAAAAGAGTGTGTCCCAGGGATCAGAGGAGCTGGACAGAACCTCCACCGCATCCTGACTGGTCATAAACAACCGGCCTCCGTTATCCAGAAAACTCATCAAGCTTTCCACTTGAGCTTTGGTGAACAAGTCGGTGGTGTGATCTCCGGTATACCAGATCAGGTATTTATATGTGCTGAATGAGAAATCCGGGTCTGCTTTGCTGTGGGCATCCCAGATGTCATAGATTTGTTTTAAAGAGTCTAAAGCAGAGGTATAGTAGCTCTGGTAATCGCCCGCATCGTCTACAATAAGAATCTCTGTATTTCCTGCCTGAACCTCGACTTCAAAATCAAGGGTGTAGGTGCCAGAGGTGGTATTTCCTTCCACATGCAGGGTGAAGATGGTCGGTCTTCCGGGGAAGAGAGGATCAACTTCAAACTCTATGGGATCGGAATAATTATCGACAGAGTCACCGGTTCCAATGGTTCCCAGGTTAGAGGTAGGATGGGTGAAGATTATTCCCGCGGTGTCCGCAGATGCGGTTACGGTGGTGTTGTTTATGGGAAGCCAGACATTGGAGATGGTGAAGTAAAGTTTGACCGTCTCTCCTGCTTCGGGTTTTCCATCTCCATCCCCTCCAGGCGGAGAGTCATCCAAAGTAAACTCGTCCAGAAACAGACAGGGTCGGGACCAGTTGATGTCGAAGTTGGCATACATGACCGAATCTGAACCGGAGATATTCCACACCGCCACCTGAGTGGAATCATCATAGTAGTCGCGCGAGCTGGGGGTGGTGGTATCATCGAAAGCTCTCTTGTCTGAGTATTCCGGGCCCGGGAAAGGATCACCCCCGTCCCCATCATTTGAACCAAAACCACCACATCCCTCTAACTGAAACCTCCCGTCTCCCTGCTCTATGGCTGTCTTGAAATGGTGGGAAGCCGCAGTTCCAGGACACCATTCCAGGTCATTGCCGGGTTTGTCGGTATCCACATGGTAGATCAATAAACCACTTCCCGGAAGGTATGAATCAAAACCGGTCTTTTGCCTGTTCTCTACCATGAAGAATTGATTGCCCACACTTCCTGACGTCCAGAGTCTGTAAGAAACAGGTGAAGTCTCAGCCTGAATGATCTCCACATTGGTTTGATTTGATTGCACCGTGTCGACATCTGTCCATCCTAAATGAAATTTGCAATAAGCACTATGATGGGCTGGAGTTTTGCCACCATTATTAAAACAGCCGATCGCCATTACACTCCAATCACCTAATCCCCGTGAGCTATAGTCTCTATCATATTCCTCCCAGTCAATTCCCAGGAAATGCCCCCATTCATGGCAGAAGACTCCGATGGTAATCAAATTGCCACTTGGATAATCCCTCTCCGGCTGCATAGTGTAAGATGATATCCCAATGCCATCTCTTTGCTGTGCGGGGATGGACCACCGGTGCGACCAGATGTCCCAGTCGTCTCCGGTCTGCTCAGCGCCAGGACCAGCATGCACGACAATCAAGCCGTCGATCCATAAATCCCCATCATAGTCATAATCTGCAAAATTCACATAGGGATCAGCGGCAGCCAATGCATCCTGGACTAACTTTTGAACATTGTGTGGATAAGAACCAAACCCGTTCTGCCCCCAGGTGTAATAGTGGTAAGTCTGAGGTGCTCTAACCCAGCCATACACCCCTCCTTGCGGATCATGCTGTCCGTAAGAGTTTTCCAGATAATAGTCTCTGAAACTGCCGGTGGGGAAAGTGAAGTCTTTGGAGAAAAGGAGTGTGGAGAATTCACTGGTGTCCTTAGTGTGTACATTGTCGCTGAAATCGACACAGAGAACTAAGGGCCGTAACGTATCGACATCGCCGAAACTTCTCTTCCCCAACCTGGCTAATTGATCGGGGGTCGTTTCATACATCCCCCGCTTTGCAGCGGACTCCCACCGGCTCACCCACTCCTCCAGCCTTCCCTCCTTTCGGAGTTTCTCCACCACCTCCGGCGTAAGGCAAACCGCGAAAGGATTAAGATACCAGATCAAACAGAAAAGAACGATTAAAAAAAGCGTTTTGGCGATGCTGTATCTCATGTTTTATTCTATTTGTTTTGCCCTAAAGTCAAGTTCTTTGACAGAGGCGGAATACTAACGAACTTTTTATTATACGAATAATCTGGCATCTGTGCAACCTCTTTTAACCAGGCTTTTCGTCCGAGACAAGCCCTGAACCGTATGGTTCAGGACAAGCTCGGACGCTACAGTTTGCTTTTTGAGAATTTTGAGGATACCGGGATTGTATCCCGGTGCTTCTGTTCGGGATAGAATCCCGAACACCTCTTCCAATTTGTTATCTTCTGTTGAAGCCTTATTTGAGGAGGATCATCTTACGAGTGGTTTGGCTTGTTTCAGTCCTGAGGCGATACAGATACACACCCGAGGCTACCTTCTTCCCATTCTCATCTGTTCCATCCCAGATCACCTCATATCTTCCCGGAGGCAGTTCATCCTCAATCAAGGTTTTAACCAACTGCCCCCGGATGTTATAAATCTTAAGGGAGGTATAAACACTTAAGATCTGCTCCATTTGAGGCATGAAAGATTCGTCATTCTTTCTGGGGGGAAAAGGAATGTTTGAGACTTGATATCCAGGTTTTAACTCAAAGGCAATGGTAGTGGCAGGATTGAAGGGGTTTGGAAAATTCTGATCCAAAGAGAAGTGCTCTGGCAGATTATTATCTTCATTCTCTGCCTCTATGCCGGTGCACATGCACTCATACTTAGCCTGGGCTGAGGATATGTTAGCTTTAAGCTCATCCAGACTTTCTCCTCCAACGATGGCGAAAGCAACCACCGTGCTTTCTTCTAAAGCTAAATCAAACGGACCGCAGGAGACTATCTGAGACCAATCCTTTTTCTCCAAGTCTAAAGGTTTGCTCTCATTGTCAGTGACAAGTTCCTCATCGATGCTTTTCGGCACCTGCCCGCTTAAAAACTGATATTTTTCCTTATCGGAGAATCCATCATATAGCCAAAAAGCATTATCTATCTGGTTTGAAAAATAGGTTCCTGCAAAGAGAGGAACCACACTTAAATATATTTCACTCCCCGGGTCGAATTGATAATACAAGCACAAAGCTGAATCAAAGCCAACCTGATCATCATCCGGCGAGCTTAAGGGGATATCCCAATCGAAAAACAGCCCCACGTAGAAATCGTAAACTGGATTTGGATTTATATTCTTTACGGTGTATTGCAGGACCAGATAATCATCATTGACTGGATCAGCATAGGCAAAACTTCTTTGGGAAATCTCCAGACCTAGTGGGTTTTCTGCGCCTCTGTCTGAAAACTTGCAGAATCCGTCCTGATCTGATACAATACCCGGCGTCTGAATGGAAAGTTCTCCTTCTGGAAGAACCTCAAAATCCTGCTGGGGAGTTTTTCCATCCTCTCCCCTTGCCCCATCCGAGATCTGATCCGGACTTCTTCCTATCAAAAGAGCTGCCTCATACAAAGTATTCTTGCCATTCCGGGGATACACCCAGCCCTTGCCTCCTAAGGGATTAAAAGTCGCATCACCCAGACCATATTGACCGAAATTCGACAGGGTGAAGACGAAGTTTCCCACATCGTGATCCCCCAAAGAGTTAGGAGGGAGGGAACCCACAGTTATGGAGAAACTTAATTCAGAAGAGTACAACGGCTCCTGTCCCAAAATCTGGAGTGTGAATTCGACCTTTCTTCCCAATGGCATATTTTGATCAAAGCCCACTCGGAAAGGAGAGCTAAGATTGGAAACTTCTTCACCCTTATCAACATCACCTAAATATGTGCTATCTGATGCTATCTGAGCCAATGAATCGGAGGTTGACAGATTCGCAAAAACGCCATCTACATCTTCCCCGGTATTCTTAAGCTCAACCACTAAATTGATCTGATCTCCCGGCTGAGGAGAGATTCCTCCGGCACAGTAGAAGTCGGTAAGATACAGGTTAGGCATATTGGGTCTGGGCAAGATATCCAGTGCCCTTTTGATGTTTATCAACCCCCGACCGTAGCTGTTATCTTCACCCGGAAGACCAAGATCGGAGCATGATTCTAAAAGAGCCTGCTTGATCTCCTCCACTGTGGCGTCTGGATTGTATTGCCTGAGGATGGCGACTGCCCCAGCTACAAAAGGAGCCGCCATGGAGGTGCCGCTCATCAAACGATACTCGCCGTTCTTGTAACAGGAATAGATCTTAACTCCCGGAGCACAAACCTCCGGTTTTATGGTCTGGTTATCACAGCCGGAGGGACCGCGCGAGGAAAAAGTGGCAACCGGAAAACCGAAGCTTAACGCATCGATGGCGCCCACGGAGAAGCAGTTTGTACGCGAGGAGATCCGATCGGCCGGGGTTCTCAAAGTGATCGGTTCTGGACCTTCATTTCCCGCAGCAAAGACGACCACCACCCCGGCATCCTCCACATTGTCTATGGCATTCCAGAACGTCTGATCACACGCTGGTTTATATCCCGGGGGGATTCCCCAGGAGTTGTTGATCACGTCAGGGACGTCATCTAAAGTCTCTGGGTTTCCGTCCGGATCTACAGCCCACTGGAAAGCGGAGAGTATGTCGCTTATTGTCTGGGAGATGGAGGCACCTCGATCTATGACTGCCGAAGCGATCCAATCAGCTCCGAACGCTACTCCAATGGTGTCCCCTTCTGAAATCCCGACCATGATACCCATAGTATGAGTCCCGTGTCCTTTGTTATCCTTGGGAAAGTCTGAACCATATGGATCGAACCAGGAAGCAGAAGGCAAGCCCCCGTTGTTGCCCCGCCAGTTTGAAAAAAGAGCAGGGTGATCTCCATCCACCCCGGTATCGAAATTGCATACCAACCGTCCCTTGCCGGTATATCCCATTTCCCAAGCCTCCCGGGCGCTGATGGCAGAAAGACACCGCTCCCTTTCCACCGTGTTCCCCGCAGACCTCTCCACCGATACCGGTTCAACCAGTGTTACCGGATAATTCTCGTAGATAGTTTCCACATCCGGATGGGAGGCGATTTTTTCAACCTGATCTTTGGTAGCGGTGACCTGAATGGCATTGGTTATCCAGAAGGTTTTGAACTTTTCTACGCTTCCTTCAATGGTTTTTTTATTCAGATAATCTATTATCTCTGATTGAGAACTTTCTGCTTTATCCATCAGCGATCTTATTATCATCCGGTGTCTGACTTTTCTGGTTGCTTTTTGTCCCGTGGATCCAAATTCGGATAGATTGAGCTTAAAGTTCAGCCCGGCGGTGTTGGTCTGATCTTTCATCACCACCAGACAGGAGACAAATTCATCTGCCCTCATTGGATTCAATTTTAAGACGAGATCCGGGCTGACCTCACCGCCAAAGGCGATAAAACTCCGAAAGAAAAAGAAGATCAGAAGAAAGAAGAAGACTATTTTTCTTAATCTGCGTGACATCTTTTGCTCCCTATCAATTTTTCACTTATCTTTAAGAGCAAAGCTTTTGCCGCCGGACTGATTGTTTATTCCGGCAAAGGTCTGTAGGAAATTTTGTAACGACAGGACAGAGGGATTGATATTAACAAGTTGGCTTACAAAGACTTAACGGGGTGCCGCGATGGGGGAAACTGGATGGTTTTTAGACAGTAGAAATTTTTGAAATAAAATTCTTCTTGGGTGTGCAAAATAGTTTCATAATGTCTGCAATCTGATTCACGTTTTCCTTCGATCAAGCGGCTGACCGAGCAAGGTACAGTCGGCCGAATATGTCCCGCCTTTTGGGCGAACCATACGGTTCACCTCTTTGGCAGGACTATCCCACACCACTTGTTGGGATAGGGGTTGCACCCCTATCCCCCCTGCGGACAGGGGCTCAACCCCTGTCCGAACCAACTATAATAGATTATCCGGCAACAACTCTGTCCAAAAATCCTGCGGTTGGTGGGGGATTTCGGATCTGCTGAAGGTAAACCGTTACACTTATGATCTGGTTGACCTTAATCTGAGAAAGAGGAGAAAAGTTATTATCCCAACGAATAATACCACGGTTCCGAATCCAAATGTGATGCGCAATCCAAACCTTTGTGCCACCATTCCGATACAAAGACCTGCTAAAACTTCTCCCCCTGATCCCACCAGGCTTTGAAAGGAAAGCAACGTGGCTCTTTGTTGCGAGGGAATACGCTTGTTATATAAATCTAAAAAGATGGGCTCTTTGAAGTTTCGAAAGGCTTGGAGAAGAATGAAGAACATCACTGCTAAAAGAGGAGAAGCAGTCAAAGCAACAAGCAATAGGCTTACCAGAAATAAAAACTCCAGGATTATCAGAGAGGAGATTTCATGTATGAATCTTTCGGAGAGGGTCGTGACCTTGTCTATGAAGAGAATGGTTAAAATAGAAGCTATCGCCAGAATCCAGCCGAAATATTGAGTGGGGATGGACAAATTCTCATCGAAATGAACCTGCCAAAATTGGGAGATGGTCTCAAAGGAAAATTCAGAGAAAAGAGCAAGCAAAATCAAAGCAAAAATTATTTTTTGCGCTTTTAAGACATTTAAACTTTGTCTGATGGTCTCGGAAAATTTAGAAATAACTTTATGTGAAATAGTTCTTTCGAGTTTATAGTCCTCTTTCATCTTTTTAATCAGGAACAAACACAAAACGAAAAATACGATGGTGAAAGGCAACCATACCAGTTTCATATTCACCGAAGCTAAGTATCCACCCAGGATCAATCCCGAAAGATTGCCCAGGATCTTAAATTTCGTTCCCTGAGAAAAAGCGCGCTTTTGTTTCTCTTCCCTACCCTCATGTTTTAACGAATCCACCAGCCATGCTTCCAAAGCCCCTGATCTGAGGGTCTCTCCCAGCCCGGCGATAATCCCTGCCACGATAAAACCTGTTAGAAAGGGAAAGAATATAAAAATGAGTCCCGAAATCAGGGAAACAAGAGAGGATAAAACCACCGAGATTTTTCTGCCATAAATATCTGCCACCATTCCGGTGGGCATTTCGAAAAGCAGAATAGATGCTTCGAAAACTGCCGCAAGCAGAGCGATCTGAAAAAGATTTATCTGATAATGCCGGAAATACAGAACATAAACCGGAAGGATGGTTCCGAAGGCAAAGCTGGTGAAGAATCTTGTTGCGGTGTAAATTCGAATTTTGTCGTTCGATTTAAGCTGCATAGTTGGAGGTTATCTATTCAGAAGAACCGGATACATACAAAGTTTCCTGAAAGAATCAAATTATAAGAGGTTTTTTCTGGAGTGTCAAGCTTCAGCTTGACTTAAAACTTTCGGAAGTCCAAAACCTGTAACATGGTTCACCTAACGGTTCGACTTTGCTCACCGTCCTGAGCTTGTCGAAGGAAGGTGAACACTCCAAAAAGTCTATCAATGGAATACTGCGGATTCTACGAACTTTGCTTCTTTTTTGTTGCAAAGCATAAGGCTCAAAGAACCAAAGCAAAAATGCCAGCACCTAACTTAAGTTAGGTGCTGGCACATCCTTACCCCACGATTCTGGTTCGGGCAGGGGTTAAACCCTTCAGGGCGAGCCTTTCCTTCGACACCCCGCCTGTGGCGGGGGACGAAGTGCAGGACAAGCCCCTGCCCGAACAGGGAGCTTTTTAGAAACAACAAAACGGAGGGTTCCATCGATATCTGATTCCATGCTGAAACAGAGCGAGCACTTTGGCTATGATCATCCTTCCACCCGGGTGATCTCGAAGACCACCGGGTTTTCAGGATCAGGGCAACAGAGATGGCACTCCCCTTCTTTCTCTTCCCAGGGAATATTGCCCCCGAATCTCAAGGCAGTGATGAAAGGAAGCAGAGAGTGAAATGCCCAGTGACAAAACCCTGGTGGAGGGAGATGCTCAAAGATAAATTCATCCCCCACTTTGAGACCAAGAGGGCATTTGCCCTTTTCTAAAATCTTTACAACCTTTATCTTGATCTTGTACTTCTTCATCTACCTGTAATCCAGACCAAAGGGCTAGCTGTCATGCTGAGTGAAGCGAAGCATCTCAGCTTTAGATTCTTCCGCCGCCAAAGGCGGCGTCAGAATGACAAGAGGCGGAATCCGTGCTGTCGTAGCAGGGCTATCTGACGTCAAATCTTATGTTTTTCTTTCTTTCTTCTTAGCCGCAGGGAACAGAATATTATTTAATATCAACCGGTATCCCGGAGAGCTCTTATGCAGGTTCAAATCTGTGGGTGGGTCTCCCACCATATGCTGATAGTCCTCCGGATCGTGTCCTCCATAGAAAGTCCAGGTACCTCGTCCGAAATTGCCGTGGATATATTTGACCTCATCTTTTCCTTCGGTCTCTCCCAAGATGGTCACATACTTTTTTAAAAGGCTTTTTCTAAAAGCGGTGTTCTGTCCCATAAATCCATTCACCACCGACACATGATTCTGCACCAGCATGGTGGGCACCGGATCCAGCTTGGCGGAGAAATCAAAAAGGGTGAAATAATCAGACTCCAGACCCAGGCGGGCAGCGACCTTTTCGGGCCCGGTATCTATATTGGAATGCTCATACTTATAAGCATCGGTTGAGACTACAAAGTCGATAAATGCCAGACATTTTGAATAATCCAGCCTTTCTTGACAGTCCGGGTCCATCGGGTCTCCATCCAACTCCTGGGGAACGATATCCACAGCCTCCGCTGACAGGGCGATATCCATTGTCTCCGTGGCTGAGCACATGGCAAACAGGAATCCTCCTCGGGCTACATAATCTTTGAGTGCCCGGGCAACCGTCTTTTTCTCCTCAGACACTTTTCTGAATCCCAACTTCTTTGCCATCAACTCGGAGGTGGCCACGTCCTGCTTATACCACAGGGCATTTCTAAAGGAGCGATAGAATTTTCCATACTGTCCGGTAAAATCCTCGTGATGCAGATGAAGCCAGTCGTATTTTTCTAACTCCCCCATTAAAACCTCTTCATCCCACAGGGTGGTATAGGGTATCTCCGCATAGATCAAAGCTAAGGTAACCGCATCATCCCAGGGCTCTTTGTTGGGGGGGGTGTAGATGGCGATAGCGGGCGCCTTCTCCAGGAGCACCACCTCCATGTTGTTCTCCTCAATCTCTTTGTAAATGGATGCCGCGGATGAAAGATCGATTACGCTGAAAACCACCCCTCTCAACCTGCAAAGATCAGCCAACTCTTCATGGAAGTCGGTCATAAAAGAACCACCGCGATAGTTTAAGAGCCACTCCACATTGTATCCCTGCTCCAAAGTCCAGTAAGCCACCCCGTATGCTTTCAGATGATCGGTCTGGCCAAGATCCATGTAAATTAGGATCTTGTCCGCGTAAGAGAAGGAAAAAGGAAGAAGAAAAAAGGAAAGGAAAAATATTATCTTTTTTATCCGACTATTCTTCACCGTACCTCCAGATTCAGTAATTCAACACACCGGGACATCGTTCTCAGATAAAGATACGAATAGGGATTCAGAGAAGATAACAAAAAAACAATAACAGATGACGGATAACGATTTTTAAATGTTTAAATGTTGCGTCAAAAGCTTACTTTTCCCCGTTCAGGGAATCCTGGGTAGACGGTACCCGCGCAGCGCCCCCGTCTGGGGTGACTGACGCATATGTTTTGATTTTGTAGCCGCAATCTTTAGATTGCGCCAATCTTTTTTATTAAAGGATAGCGATCTTCTCTTCTCCCCTTGTGGGAGGCTGAGCGAAGCGAAACCCATAGGAGGGATAAAGGGAGAGGGGGTCTCTACGACAAGTCAAGACTTTCCCCGATGCAGTATAATCGAATAAATAATTCAAATTAAAAGTTGACAAGGTTGAATAAGATATTATAATGTCTTATATGAATAGAAGGGATTTCTCTGGAGGTCGGGCAGCAGCCTATATATAAGGGCTTAAGTTAAATCCGCTTACGAAAACGAGCATGACAGGTGGTGAATATGGGTACTCTATATTTCGGTGATAACCTCAATATCTTGCGCGAACACATTAAAGATGAAAGCGTGGACTTGGTTTATCTCGATCCACCTTTCAACAGTAAGCGTGCCTACAACTTGTTATTCAAAACACCTAAGGGCCATGTATCCGATGCGCAGATAACAGCTTTTGAAGATACCTGGCACTGGGGTGACCAAGCAGAGCGTGAGTTTGCAGAACTTTTACATCAGCCGAATACCAACGTAGCAGAAACAATGCAGTCTCTTCGCCAGTTTTTGGGCGAAAATGATGTGATGGCTTATCTCACGATGATGGCTAATCGGTTGCAGGAAATGCGGCGGGTGTTAAAACCAACGGGCAGTCTGTATCTGCATTGTGACCCGACCGTCAGCCATTATCTTAAAATTGTACTGGATTCCACTTTTGGCATCGAGAACTTCGTCAATGAAATTGTCTGGCGGCGGCAAAATGCTAAAGGGCTGGCTTTTACTCGCTTTGCCTCCAATCACGATATTCTGCTCAGATATGGCAAGTCAGGCCAGCGGATATGGCATCCACAATACAAAGCCCATAGTCCCGAATATATTGCTCAGTTTTATCGGCACACCGAGCCGGAAACCGGCAGAAAGTATTTTTTAGCCGATTTGACCAACCCGAATAAAGACCGCCCTAATTTAACCTACGAGTTTTTAGGGATAAGCCGGGTTTGGCGATGGACAAGAGAACGCATGCAACAAGCCTATGAGAAGGGTTTGATTGTCCAGACAAAACCGGGAAGCGTGCCACGGCTGAAGCGCTACTTGGACGAGCAAGAAGGCACCCCGATTGATGATATATGGGATGATATTCTGCCCATTCAAGCACAAGCTGCAGAGCGACTCGGTTATCCTACTCAAAAACCACTCGCCTTATTGGAAAGAATCATCAATGCCAGCAGCAATCCAGGTGATCTTGTGCTTGACCCATTTTGCGGTTGCGGCACTGCCGTGCATGCCACCCAGAAGCTGGGGCGTGATTGGATTGGAATAGACATTACACATCTTGCTATCAGTCTTATTGAAAAGAGACTCAAGGATGCATTCCCCACCATCACCTTTGAAGTCTTTGGAACGCCAAAAGATTTTGACGGCGCTAAGGAGTTGGCAGAAAGAAATAAATATGAGTTTCAGTGGTGGGCATGCACATTGGTTAATGCTCAGCCATATAAGGGAAAGAAAAAGGGAGCAGATACTGGCATCGATGGAATCATATATTTTCAGGATGACAAAGGGGAAGCGAAGAAGATTATCGTATCGGTCAAAGGTGGTGAAAGCGTAACGCGAACAATGATAGCAGACTTGAAAA
>JAGMBK010000090.1 GCA_023129805.1 Candidatus Zixiibacteriota bacterium
GCCCAATGAATTGGGCAACTACATCCTCTGTCTACTCATAAAAAATCAGGGTGGAGCTGAAGCTCCACCCCAACATTTCTTTCTGCCCTACTAAAAGTTCTTGTCTAATCCTGTTCAGCCATTCGGATAGCTTCGCAAAGACAACATCTATTCTCTGCTCGATGCAAAGAGGTCAGAGCACGGGGGATGTCGATTTCCTTCTCCTTTGATCTCAACCTCTGCCTGGCTCGCTCCAAAGCCCTTTTGGCTCTTTCGTAATCTATATCATTGATGAATTCGATGGAGTGGGCTAAAATGGTTACGTGATTTTTGAACACCTCCATGAAACCACCGCCAATGGCAAGGATCAATTCCTGATTTTTTTCATCTTTTACCGTTAACTTTCCTGGAACTAAAGCAGTGATCAGAGGAGCATGGTCGGTCAGAACCCCCAGATATCCTTCGGAGCCAGGAGCGATGAGGGAGACCACATCACCTTCATAAAATATTTTCTCTGGAGTTACGATGGTTAACAGATACATGTTGTTTACTACAATTTTGTCCGCAGTCGGCCGTCCACTGTCCGCCGCAAAAACTTTTAGATCAATTTAGCGGCGGGCTGTCTTTATGCAACCAAACCCTTCTTCAATTGTTCCGCCTTTTCGTAAACCTCTTCTATTCCACCCAACATATAGAATGCCTGTTCCGGGATATCATCCATCTCTCCGCTTATGATCTTCTTGAAGCCTTTGATGGTATCCTCCAGCTTTACATATCGACCGTGCGTACCGGTGAACACCTCCGCCACAAAGAAGGGTTGCGATAGAAACTTCTGTATTCGCCGTGCCCTTCCCACCAGTATCTTATCTTCTTCTGCAAGTTCGTCTATCCCCAGGATGGCGATGATATCCTGAAGGTCTTTGTATCTTTGCAAAATCATCTGCACTTCTCTGGCGGTCCGGTAGTGTTCATTTCCTATTATCCGCGGATCCAAGACCCGGGAGGTGGAAGCTAAAGGATCGACCGCGGGGTAAATCCCTAATTCCACGATTTGACGGGACAGAACCGTGGTGGCGTCCAGATGAGAAAAAGTGGTGGCAGGGGCTGGATCGGTCAGATCATCTGCCGGAACAAAGATAGCCTGCACCGAGGTGATGGAGCCGCTTTTGGTGGAGGTGATCCTCTCCTCCAATTCGCCTAACTCAGTACCCAGCGTGGGCTGATAACCTACAGCGGATGGCATCCTGCCTAAGAGTGCGGAGACCTCAGATCCGGCTTGCACAAATCTGAAGATGTTGTCAATAAACAACAAAACATCCTGATGTTCCTCATCTCTAAAGTACTCTGCCATTGCCAAACCAGAAAGTCCCACCCTCAAGCGTGCGCCTGGTGGCTCATTCATCTGACCGAATACCATCACGGTTTTGGAAATCACCCCGGACTGTTTCGTCTCCAGCCAGAGATCGTTTCCTTCACGAGTTCTCTCTCCCACTCCACAAAAAACCGAATAACCTCCATGCTCGGTGGCAATGCTTCTGATAAGCTCCATTATGATTATCGTTTTTCCCACTCCTGCGCCTCCAAAAAGCCCCACCTTTCCTCCCTTGGGATAAGGTTCCAGAAGGTCAACCACCTTTATGCCGGTTTCGAGTATGGAGGTTTTGGTTTCCTGTTCCTCCAAACTGGGAGCAGGTCGGTGGATGGGGTAGGTCTTTTCGATATTTTTCACTGGACCCAACTCATCAATGGGTTGGCCCAAGAGATTGAATATCCTTCCCAAAGTTCCTTCACCCACAGGTACTTGTATGGGACCTCCGGTGTCCAATGCCCGCATTCCCCGAACCAAGCCATCTGTGGAGGCTAAGGAAACGCACCTCACCAGGTTATCACCCAGATGTAGGGCTACCTCTACGACAAGATCAATTCCCCGATCCTTATCTTCGATCTTTATGGCGTTATAAATATTCGGCAGTTTGTCTGCATCAAACTCGCAGTCGACTGTCGCCCCTATCACCTGTTTTACCTTTCCATAGTTTGGACTTCCCACTTTCACTCCTTTTTTAATTCAAGTTACGTCTTTTGAAAAAATACCTGGGAAAAAAGAATCTGGAGTGTTCACCTTTAGGTGAACCAGGTGAAAGTTCGCTGCCTTTTCCCCGTCAAAGGCGGGGATCCTGAAGACAGGAAGCTTTGGGTCAAGCTAAAGTCGTAGATCACGCCTTGGCGTGGCTTGACACTCCATTAAGATCGTAGGGACAGCCCTTGTGGCTGTCCTCCTTAGAGTTAGGACAGGGACAAGCCCTGTCCCTACGTAAAAACTTCTCCACAAAATCGCTTTTTCAACAACCCCTAAAGCTTGACACTCTAGCAAAACCTCTCCTCATTTAACTTTTTCAGAGCACTTTAAGTGATCTTTCCTGAGATTTCTCCTTTATTTTTATTCTGTCTATCCCTTCAAAGCCTCCGCTCCTGTGGTGATCTCCAGCATCTCCTTGGTGATGGATGCCTGTCTTAGCTTGTTCATGACCAGGGTGAGATGCTCGAGCATCTCCTCAGCATTTTTGGTCGCCGCACCCATGGAGATCATGCGGGAACCATACTCTGAGGCAAAAGATTCGGCCAGAGCCATCTGAACCCGGATCATGCAATAGTCAGGGAGAAGGCTTGAGAATATTTTCTGTGGATCAGGCTCGAAAATGTAGTCCACGTAACCTTCTTTATCTTCAGCCTTCACCTGTCTTTCGATATTAAGAAATTTCTCGGTGGTGATCTTGTATGTGACGGCGGAGAGGAACTTGGTATAGATAAAATGGATCTCGTCCACCTCACCGGAGAGGAAGAAATTGACCAGATCGTTGGTGATATTCTTAACCTGCGCCAGATTCAGGTCCCCTCCCAAGCCCAGATATTTCAGTCTGATCTCCCAGGGTCTTTTCAAATAATAAGTATATCCCTTCCTGCCAACGATTATCAGAACCATCTTGTCTTTTTCATATTCTTTTAAAAATTTATCCGCTTCATATATGACGTTGTGATTATAAGACCCGCATAATCCACGATCTGAGGTGACCACCACCAATCCCACCTTCTTCACTTCCCTTTTCTTAAAGAGGGGATGAATAAGTGAGGTGGATGCTTGAGTCAGATTATCCAGCATGGCTTGCATCTTGGAAGCATAGGGACGGGATGATTCCACCTTGGTTTGTGCCTTTCTCAACTTTGCCGCCGCCACCATCTCCATAGCTTTGGTGATCTGCTGGGTTCCCTGAACGCTTCTTATTCTTCTTCTTAAATCTCGTAAGGTTGCCATGTTTGCTTTTAACCTCACCCCCTTTGTCCCCCTCTCCATAAAATGGAGAGGGGGATGGGAGGTGAGGTCTTCGAACTCTCAAGTTTTTATGTGTAAAAAAACTAGCCTTATCAGAAATTGCAGCCACAAAAGTGGCGAAGAACATTATTTTGGCTCTTAGGTTTTTGACTCAGTCTGTCCCAGCTTGGCTTTAAATCCCTCTTTGAATTTAGTTATGGCTTCGTTTAATTTTTTCTCTGTGCTTTCGTCTAAATCCTTGCTGGTGGCGATGGCGTGCTCCACATCCGGATACTCTTTTTCCATGAAGGGGTAAAATTCCTCTTCAAATTTCTTTACCGCCTCCACGGGAAGATCATCCAGATATCCATGTGTGGCGACGTAGACTACCATCACCTGTTTTTCCACCGGCACGGGCACATATTGCCCCTGCTTTAAGATTTCGACGGTCCTTTCGCCACGGGTTAGGTATGCTCTGGTGGCTTCATCCAATTCAGTTCCGAATTGAGTGAAAGCGGCCAGTTCCCGATATTGCGCCAGATCCAGCCGGAGCCTTCCCGCCACCTTTCGCATCGCCTTCACCTGAGCTTTTCCTCCCACCCGTGACACGGATATACCCACATTGATAGCTGGTCTCACCCCGGCGTAAAATAGGTCTGTTTCCAGGTAAATCTGTCCATCAGTGATGGAGATGATGTTGGTGGGGATGTAGGCAGTCACGTCTCCAGCCTGGATTTCCACAATGGGTATGGCAGTAAGGGAACCGCCGCCCAGCTCGTCACACAGTTTTGCCGCCCTCTCTAAGAGTCGGGAATGAAGGTAGAAAATATCTCCGGGGAAAGCTTCTCTTCCCGGTGGACGTCTTAAAAGCAGAGACATCTGGCGATAGGCTTGGGCATGTTTGGTTAAATCATCGTAGAATACCACCACATGCTTCCCATTATACAAAAATTCCTCTCCTATGGCACAGCCGGCATAGGGAGCAATATATTGAAGAGGCGCAGGTTCGTCAGGGGTAGCTACAACCACTGTAGTATATTCCATAGCTTGGTGATCTTCAAGCGTCTTTATCAGTTGAGCCACAGTGGAGGCTTTTTGTCCTATAGCGACATATATGCAATAAAGATCAGTATCCTTCTGGTTGAGTATTGTATCCACCATCAAAGCGGTCTTTCCGGTCTGTCGATCTCCGATGGTAAGCTCTCTTTGTCCCCTGCCTATAGGGATCATGGAATCGATGGCTTTAAGCCCGGTCTGCACCGGTTCACTTACCGGTCTTCGCTGAACCACGTTGGGTGCTCGGCCCTCAATGGGTCGAAATCTTTTGGCCACGATGGGACCTTTCCCATCCAGGGGCTGACCCAAGGCATTTACCACCCTCCCTATCAGGGCCTCTCCTACTGGCACCGAGGCAATCTTTCCCGTTCGGGTGACCCGGTCTCCTTCTTTGATCTCAACATACGGACCCAGGATGGCGGCACCAACGTTGTCCTCCTCCAGATTGAGTATCATCCCGGTTACGTCATTGGAGAATTTGATCAGCTCGCTCATCATGGCATCTTCCAGTCCCCAGATGCGCGCAATCCCATCCCCCACCTGCAGCACCGTCCCCACGCTCTCCATCTTCAGTTTGGTCTCGTATTTCTCTATCTCCTTCTGGATAATTGAGCTTACCTCTTCGGGATTCAGTGGCATAAGGAAGCTTCCTCCGTCCTTTTTAAGAGAGTTTTGAAAAAGTCAAACGAGGAGAGGTTCCGTTGGAATGTCAAGCTTTAGCTTGACCTGTTTTATGGATCCTGCAGAAAATTTCTTGAAAAACAACGGACTTCTACACGGTTCACCTAAAGGTGAACACTCCATATTCTCCTCTCAAAGTAGTCTTTCAAAGACCTTTTTAAAAAAACTTGATTCTTTCCTGATTAAACAGTGTAAATATAACCTTCCTTCTCTATTGAGATGACAAATCAAATGGGCTAATGCACTCTCATTGCCAACATCTGTTCCTTTAGCTGACCTAACTGATACCGGATGCTTCTGTCTATTATCTTATCACCTAGGATAACCACGATCCCTCCAATAAGAGATGGATCTACCTCCAGCTTTATCTCCACCTTCTTGCCGGTGTTTTCTTCCAACTCCTGCCTGATCTGATCCACCAGAGCTTGGTCCGGACTGCGGGCAGTGATCAGACGAGCTTCAACTATACCCTGATCCTCCTTGACCAGTCGCTGAAACTCCTCAGCCATAGACAGAAGATATTGAATTCTGTGCTTGCTTACCACCAGCATTAAAAATGATAACAAAGCCGCCGAAACCTGTGGCTTGAAGGTAGAGTTGAGAAGTTCTTTTTTATCTTTCTCCAGTACCTGAGCAGACTCAAGGAAGTTTTTAAGAAGTTGATTTTTCCTCAAAAGATCGGAGAGTGCTTCCAGATCATGGGAAATGTTTTCCACCTGATTTGTCCTTTTGGCAGTGCGGAAAAGAGCGGTGGCATATTTTATGGCGACTTTTGACTCTATCATTTGAAGCCTTCAACCTTTCCCTTCTTCATTTCATCCACAAACTGAGCGATCAGCCGTCGATCCTTTTCTTTATCCAGCTTTTCCTGAATGATCCTTTCTGCCAAATGCAGGGTCATGTTGACCACATCATCTCGCAGTTGAATCTTGGCTTTATCCAAATCCCTCTGAATCTCCTCCCTGGTTCTGGTCACGATCTGTTTGGCTTCCCCTCTGGCGCTTTCTTTTATTTCATTTGCCAGCTTCCGTCCTTCTCGGGCCGCCTCCTGGATTTTCGCCCGGGCAAGCGAGTCGATCTCCTTGAGTTTGGTCTGATAATCGGAGTAAAGCTTCTCCGTTTTTTTCCTCTCCTCCTTGATGCTGTCAAATTCCCCTTTTATCTTACTTCTTCTCTCTTCAAGTATGGAGAGAAGCGGTTTCCAGGCAAACTTTTTCAGGATTATAACAGCTATCACAAACCCGATGATATGCGTTATAATCTGACCGAGTTCAAGACCCATAGATAGGCTCCCTAATGATTATTAGCACTGGACGGCGAGAGCAAATGCGCCTCGTCGGCCGTCCGCCGAGCAAGAAAAATGATACGTTGTTCGGTCTTAGCTCTCAGGAAATTTTGCCCTGAAGCACAAACACGGTGACCAGAGCATAGATGGTGAGTGCCTCGATTAAAGCACAGCCGATTATCATTCCCAGTTGGATCTTTGTAGCTGCCTCTGGCTGTCGTCCCATGGCTTCCATGGCAGCTGAAACTGCCCGGCCCAGTCCAAAGGCAGACCCTATGGCGGCGATGGATAAGCCTAAGGGAAGAAATATGGCTAATGCAGTTTGGTAAGACATCTAACCTCCTTTATGAAAAGGTTCAAAAGTTCAAAAGTTTAAGAGTTCAAGAGTTCAAGAGTTCAATGTTCTTCATGCGGCAACATTAAAGAAAAATATATGGTCGAAAGCAATGTAAAGACCAATGCCTGAATGGTTCCGGTTAAAAGCGCTAAAAACAAAAAAGGCAACTGAAAGGGTATGCCCACAGGCAGATGGACGAAGCTCAAGGCGGTTACTCCCAATCCCACAAACACGGTGATCAAAACATCCTCACCGGTGATATTGCCGAAAAGTCGCAGAGAAAGACTCATCGGCTTTGCCAGCTCCTCTATTATGTGAATGGGTATGTTGATGGGGACCAAAATCCAGGTGACCACATCCCGGGGATCACCCGCCATGTGTCTGAGATAGCCCACAAGCCCCAGGCTTCGTACACCGGTATACTGGACATAGAAAAAAACGCAGAGCGCCAGAGAGAGGGTGGTATTCAGATTGGAGGTGGGTGATTTCATCCCCGGAACCAAACCCAAAAAGTTCATACAAAGAATGTAAACAAAAAGGGTTCCTAAAAAAGGGGTGTATTTTCTTCCCCGTGGGCCTAAAATCCCGCATACGAAATTGT
>JAGMBK010000091.1 GCA_023129805.1 Candidatus Zixiibacteriota bacterium
TAGTCTTCCACAAACGGTTTAGTAAAGACTATTTTCACTTTGGTTTCTTCTTCAAAGCCTTCAGAGCATCTCTAATATTGGAAAAAGGGCCCACCAAATCACCTTTCAAAATTGCCTCGTCTGCTTCCCGTTCGCCTTTCTGCCATTCTTTGGTCCAAAACCACGCTTGATCCTTAGGAATAAGCTTTTGGGGGACAAGCACGATAGTATTATCTTCGATGCGGGCATTCAGGAAATCACCTACCTTTAGGTCAAGAGCTTCGAAAATATCCTTAGCTATGGTGATCTGGTGCTTAGGTCCGATTCGGACAGTTGACCTAATTTGCCGTTCTGACCGCTGTTGCATTTTTAGGACTCCTTTTGCGATCTTTACCCCTCTAAGTTATTGAAATGTTTTCTTACAATCTTACATTCTTATTATACGACTAACAGGTTTTTTTGTTAGTCATCCGTAAAAGATAAATATCGCAGATGGAGCCAAAAAGCCGATTTCTCAAACCTGTAACCTGCTCAATCTGTTTGATCGGCTGGGAGAGCATTTTTATTTATGCGAGAAGTTTTTATAAAACGGCGGTTTAATGATAACCGCCTTTTGTGGTCTGCCTCGGATTATGATATCCAACTCTGTTCCTGTTTTCGAATATTCGATAGGAACATATCCCAGTCCGATTCCTCTATTTAAAGTGGGAGAAAACATTCCACTTGTGACCTCACCGATTCTTTTGCCATCCTTTTGTATCTGGTAATGTGGGCGTGGGAAAGCTTGATCTTTAAGTTCGAAGGCAACCAATTTGCGCTTGGGTTTTTCTTGTTTCAATTTCAGGGTTGGCTTTTTTCCCACAAAATCGCCCTTATCCAATTTTACGATCCAGCCCAATCCAGCCTCCAGTGGATTGGTGGTCTGATCGATGTCATTGCCATAAAGCATATACTTCATTTCCAATCTCAATGAATCTCTGGCAGCTAACCCTATTGGCTCTATGTCAAATTCTCTTCCCGCCTCCATTAAAGCGTTCCACATGCTTTCCGCATGAGCAGGAGAAAAATAAAGCTCAAATCCATCCTCTCCGGTGTATCCGGTTCTGGAGAAAAGCATCTCGATCCCACCTACCTTCCCCCAGGTTGCCCAGTAGAATCTTAGATCAGACAGATTTTCATCCGTCAGTTTCTTCAAAACGTCTTCTGCTCTGGGACCCTGCAAAGCCAAAAGAGCAGTTTCGTCACTTACATTTTTCAACTCCACCTCGCCGGAGAGATGATCGGAAAGCCACAAAAAATCTTTATCCACACAGGCGCCATTGACCACCAGAAGGAAATGATCGGGCAGGCGATAAACCAGAAGATCATCCACAATCCCCCCGTGATCATAGCACATACATGAGTATTGAACCTGATAGAGAGCTAACTTGGAGACGTCGTTGGTGGTCATCTTCTGAATGAAGTTTTCCGCATCCTTACCCCATACTTCAAATTCTCCCATGTGGGTGATGTCAAAAAGTCCCACCGATGATCTCACCTTTCGGTGTTCTTCCATAATGCCCCGGAATTGAATAGGCATCAGGTAGTTTGCGAATTCCACAATTTTAGCCTTGTTCTTAACATGCAGGCTATAAAATGGTGTTTTTTTTGGTTCAGTCATGGCTTATTACCTCAGATGGTTTATCTTTGTACTTGCATTTTCTACTATTTAAACAATCACAAACAAAGATCCAAAATTGTACAGAGACCTCCGAAAAAGTCAAGTGGTGTAAGGCTTACTGGAGTGTCCCGCCAAAGGCGGGACCAAAAACTTCTTGCAAGACAAACAGCTTTCATTTGGTTCACCTAACGGTGAACACTCCAAATTCTCCTCCAGTGGTTTTTCATAGGCCTCGGACTAATGCCTTGGGGCTTTCAAAATCTTCTTTAAAAACCTGCCGGTATATGACTTGGGGACCTTTGCCACCTCCTCTGGCGTTCCGGTGGCTACCACCCTCCCACCCTCATCACCCCCCTCTGGTCCCAAGTCGATGATAAAGTCGGTGGTCTTGATCACGTCCAGATTATGCTCTATCACCAAAACCGTATTTCCCATATCCACCAATTTGTTCAAGACGCCTAACAGCATCTTAATGTCTTCAAAGTGAAGACCGGTGGTGGGTTCATCTAAGATGTAAAAGGTTCTGCCGGTGGAGACCTTGGAAAGCTCGGTGGAAAGTTTCACCCTCTGGGCTTCACCACCCGAAAGGGTGGTGGCAGGCTGTCCCAGATGAATGTAACCCAATCCCACATCTTTCAATGTCTTAAGCTTCCTTTTGATTTTGGGGATGTTAGCAAAAAACTCATATGCCTCATCCACGGTCATATCCAGAACATCCGCTATGTTCTTTCCTTTATACTTAATCTCCTGGGTCTCTCGATTATATCTTTTGCTTTTACAAACTTCACAGGGCACATATACATCGGGAAGAAAATGCATCTCTATTTTGATGATACCATCTCCTTCGCAAGCCTCACATCTCCCCCCTCGCACGTTAAAGCTGAACCTCCCGGGTCTGTATCCTCTCACCTTAGCCTCCGGAAGCATGGCAAAAAGATCCCGGATGGGGGTAAAGACTCCGGTGTAGGTGGCTGGATTGGACCGGGGCGTTCTACCAATAGGGGATTGATCGATGTTGATCACCTTGTCAACGTTCTCCAGACCTGCAACACTTTCATATTCTAAGGGGGCGAGTTTGGAGTAATAAAAATGCTGGGCTAAAATCCGATAGATAGTCTCATTAATCAGAGTCGATTTTCCCGAGCCAGATACCCCGGTCACACAAATAACCACACCCAGAGGGAAATCCACTCGAATCCTCTTGAGATTATTCCCCCTCGCTCCAATTATGCTCAAAAAAGCTCCATTTCCATTCCTTCTTTTTGGTGGAAGGGGGATGGACAACCTTCCGGAAAGATACTTCCCGGTGAGTGATTTTTTACTCCGTTTTATAGTTTCCGGAGTCCCCTGAGCCACCACCCATCCTCCATCCTTCCCCGCCCCTGGACCCAAATCTATTACGTGATCTGCAGTTTCGATGGTCTCTCGATCATGCTCCACCACCATCACGGTATTGCCCAGATCCCTCAAGCCTAAAAGTGTGCCCAGAAGCCTTTTGTTGTCTCTCTGGTGAAGTCCCACCGAGGGCTCATCCAGAATATACAGCACCCCCACCAATCTGGAGCCTATCTGGGTGGCCAATCTTATCCTCTGCGCTTCACCACTGGAAAGTGAAGCAGAACGGCGGTCTAAAGTAAGGTAATCCAGACCCACATCCACCAAAAAGCCCAATCTTTCCCTTATCTCCTTTAGAATCTGTTTTGCTATCTGCTGTTCCCGTGAAGAGAGCTTTAAATTGGAGAAGAACCTACCAGCTTCTTTTATCGAAAATTCAGTCAACTCCGCTATGTTCAAATTCCCCACCTTCACCGACAAGCTTTCCTTCTTCAGTCTGGCTCCATCACAATCCGGGCAGGGAAGTATCCGCATGTATTTTTCGATCCATTCTCGCACAGCCCCTGATTCGGTCTGGCGATAACGTCTCTCCAAATTGGGAATCACTCCCTCAAAACTTCCGTAATATTCTCCCTTCCCCTCCTCATTCTCCCAGCGGAACCGCAGCTCCTCGGATCCAGTGCCATATAGGATAATCTTCTTTACCTCCTGGCTCAATTTGACAAAGGGAACATATAAGCTGAACTTATAATGTTCGGCTATGCTTTTAAGTTTATGGTAATACCAGCTGCCGATGGGATCTCCCCATGAGGCTATGGCACCGTGGGCGATGGAGATGCTTGGGTCCGGGACCACCAGATCAGAATCGATCTCCATTTTGGTTCCCAGTCCACTGCAGGTGGGACAGGCTCCATAAGGGCTGTTGAAGGAGAACATTCTGGGAGAAAGCTCTTCATAGCTGATCCCACAATGCACACAGGCGTAATGTTCTGAAAATAAAAGCTCCCCTTTTCCCACCACATCCACCATCACCATTCCGGAGCCCAATTTGAGAGCGGTTTCCAAAGAATCCGCCAATCTTTTGGCAATCTTCTTGTTCACCATCAGCCTGTCCACCACCACTTCAATGTTATGTTTCTTATACTTCTCCAGTTTGATCTCACCCTCAACCTCCATGATTTTCCCATCCACCCGGGCGCGAATAAAGCCCTCCTTTCTGATCTGATCGAACACCTCTTTGTATTCCCCTTTTCTTCCTTTAACCAGAGGAGCCAGTATCTGGATTTTCTTTCCTTTGGGGAGCGAAAGTGTATGATCCACTATCTGTTCTATTGTCTGCTGAGAGATTTTCCGTCCGCATTTGTAGCAATAGGGAGTGCCCACCCGGGCATACAAAAGCCTCAGATAATCGTAGATCTCGGTCACCGTCCCCACGGTGGAGCGGGGGTTTTTACCCGAGCTTCTCTGTTCAATGGAGACCGCCGGAGAGAGTCCCTCGATAAAGTCGACATCCGGCTTTTCCATCATGCCCAGAAACTGCCGGGCATAGGCAGAGAGCGACTCCACATACCTTCTCTGCCCTTCTGCGTAGATGGTATCAAAAGCCAGAGAGGATTTACCCGATCCGGACAAACCGGTGATCACCACCAGCTTATCCCGGGGAATCTTCAGATCGATGTTTTTCAGGTTATGTTCCCTGGCGCCCTTGATTCTGATAAAATTCTCACCCAACTGCACTTCTCCTCACAAAAAGGCCGAACTATCAATATACGAATAGACCGCCTATGGGGCAAGAATAAGTTTACGGATTTTTATATGTAAAAATACAGGTAATAGACGTCTTAAGATTAATGTAGGGACAGCCCTGTCCCTACTCCACAAGATGTCCTCTTCAACACACCCTCCAGCTTTACTTGTTCTGTGGCGACAAGTCCCTGGAAAACAAAAAAGCAAATATAAATTTGTGCGCTTCAGAACTTCTAAAACCAAAAATTTTTGCCATTTTTGTTTCTTTCAGCACTTTTTGCTCACTTTTTTGCTGTTTTAAATGTATAATATTATAGAAAGCTAATTTTAAATCAGAAAGGAAAATTGTTCGAAGTAGCCAGACTAAGGACAAAAGAAAAAGCCATTCTGGTGGGGGTAAAACTCCCCTGGTTAAGTAGATTTGCCCTCGAGGAATCCTTGCAGGAACTTGCGTTTCTGACCGAGACAGCCGGAGGAGAGGTTTTGGAGACCATAATCCAGGAGCGTCAGAAGCTCAATCCCACCTTTTTCATTGGAAAAGGGAAAACAGACCAGATAAAAAGCTTGTCCCAAAGATTGGGGGCAAACCTTATCATCTTCGATGATGATCTCACCCCAGCTCAGGTGTATAATCTGGAAAAAAATCTGGATATAAAGGTGATAGATCGGAGCTGGTTGATTTTAGATATATTTACCAAAAGAGCCAGATCCAAGGAAGCCAAAGTACAGGTGGAGTTAGCCCAGCTCAAATACCTGCTCCCCAGGTTGACCCGGGGCTGGACCCATCTCTCCCGACAGTGGGGAGGTATAGGAACCAAAGGTCCCGGTGAAACCCAGCTGGAGGTGGACCGAAGAAGGGTAAATAGAAAGATCCAAGAGCTGGAAAAAGGCCTTTTGAAGATCGACAAAGAAAGAACAGTACAAAGAAAACGAAGAGAGGACATATTTAAGGTCACCCTGGTTGGCTATACCAATGTGGGGAAATCCACCCTTTTTAATCAACTCACCTCCTCCTCTGTATTTGTTGAGGAGAAGCTTTTTGCCACCCTGGATTCCACCACCCGACTTTTGAAGATTTCTGAGAATGGAAAGCTTACAGAAGGCCTTAAGATCGTCATCACCGACACAATTGGCTTCATAAGGAAGCTTCCCCATCATCTGGTGGCTTCTTTTAAATCCACTTTAGACGAGGTGAGGCTGGCTGATCTGCTGCTGCACGTGGTGGATATCAGCCATCCCGATTTTCAGCAGCACATTGCCAAGGTGAACCAGGTTCTCTCCGAGCTGGACTCGCTGGACAAACCCACTTTAATGACCTACAACAAAATCGACAAGCTCCCCCAGGCATATACTCTCAACCTCCCGTCTGCGTCACACCAGGAAAGTGGCAGGATATTTGTCTCCGCCATGGATAACATCGGAATCGGTGACTTGGCTGAAAAGATAACCGATTTTGCAAAGGGCGATTGGGCAGAGGCTTCACTTTATCTGGACAATGGGAACTCAGACCTGCTTCCTTACGTTTACAAGATGGGTATAGTGACGGAAAGCAAATTCGAAAAAGATGGAATCCGCCTGCGAATAAGAGGGAAAAGGGAAAAACTCCAGAGAATAAGAAGATTAAATAGCGGGCTGAAGCTGAAATTCTTAGTATCTTAGCGTTTTTAGCCTAATCCACCCTGCTAGCTCCCCGTTGGTGTTCTTCACCAATCCTATGGTCATTTGTTCATTTGAATCCATAGGAACTCAACTGAGATCCTGCGGACGGTTAATGAACGGCGGGTGAAGCCTGCCAGCCATGGAACACCCGCCTGGAGCAGGACACTCCTTCTGGCAGGGCTAAATGCCCTTCAGGGTGAACCTTCAGGATGAACCCTGCCCTATGCGTAAAATGCGTTGTCTCCCATAGGGGCGGGAATTCATCCCGCCCGAACTCCCGGTCAAGCTAAGGTCGCAGATCCCGCCTCGGCGGGGCTTGACACTCCAATGAAGCTACTCTCCTCTTGCTGGGACAGGGGTCGTACCCCTGTCCCCGACTGTGGCAGATAGGGGCTCGCCCTGAAGGGTACAACCCCTATCCGAACTGGGAGTGATGGTCAGGTCTTGTAGGTCATGCATCCCCGTCTTTGGCGGGGTGCTTGACGAAAAAGAAGTGCCTTTACCTCTCCCCCCGTCCCCCTCT
>JAGMBK010000092.1 GCA_023129805.1 Candidatus Zixiibacteriota bacterium
GGGTGTGGTGGAGGATCCAGACGGTTTCTTGTGGTCGGAGTTTACTCAGATAGCCTACCAGAAGCACACCTATCATCATCCGGTCATCGGATACGAGGAGGACTTGGAGAAAAACATTCAGGTGGAAGATGGTCTGGAGTTTAAGAGAACCTTTTATTCCCCGGGATATGCCACCATAGTCGTGGCAGGCAACTTCGATACTCCCCGGGTTTTGGAATGGATAAAGAAATATTACGGAGATTGGCAAAAACAGCCTCCGCCCGGCCTATTCGTTCCTCCAGAACCGCCGCAAAAAGAAGAAAGGAAAAAAGAATACACTTGGAAAGATAGCCTGATCACTCCCAGACTGATAATTGGATATCATGGTCCCAGGTTCGATATTACCTCAGACGATTTCTGCGTCTTGAAGCTGATTGCCGAGATTTTGTTTTTGAAAAGCGGTCGATTAACCAAAAAACTGTATACTGATCTACAAATGGTTGATTACATCTACGGAGATATGAACGAGAACAAGGATCCGGGGATGTTCACCATCTCCACTAATTTAAAGAAAGGGAAATCCGTTCAGGAGGTGAAAAAAATAGTCTTCGAGGAGATAGAAAAATTGAGAAAGGAAAGGGTTAGCGAGAAGGAACTAACCAAAGCCAAAAATTCTGTGAAAGCTTCCATGTTTTATCGTCTGAATCGTCCTTTCTCAGTTGCCTCCATGATCGGACATTATCACTTAATCGCCGGAGATTATAATTTGCTTTTTCAGGCTGAAGAAAGATTCGATTCCATCACGCCTGAAATCATTCAACAGGTAGCAAAGAAGATATTGGTACCGACAAATCGCACCGTGTTGAGCCTGGTGCCCAAGGGATAGGATTTATTTAGCTTTATATTCGCGTAGCGGAGGGTTCACCCCTCCGTGTTTCCCCAGAGCCGTAAAGACTCTGCTACGCGGATTAAAAGAAGGAGGATTTCATGCGATCTAATTGGTTAAAAACTTTATTTTTTGTTGCTTTGATCTGCTTTTTGAGCTTAAACCTTTTCTGCGGCAAAGCCGGTAAATTGAAAGTTATCCAGGTAAAAAAGCCCGGAATACCGGTGATTTATTTTGAAGTCATGATCAAAGCCGGGTCAGCTTATGACCCGCCAGGCAAGGAGGGGCTGGCTTATTTCACCGCCGAATTATTAGACCGGGGCACCCAATCTTTTTCCCGGGACGAGATTGACGAGCTTTTGGACTTTCTCAGCGCCAGACTGAATATAGAGGTTCACAAGGAGGTCATTGTGATCTCCGGCACCACGTTGAAAGAAAATCTGGACAAGTTTTATCAGGTGTTCTCCGAGATCATATTAAAACCCACATTTCCAGAGGCCCAAATAGAAAAAACCAAGCTGGATCAACTGGATGCCATCGAAAATATTCGCCAGAGGGATCGCAATCTGGTCAAGGAGAGCTTTGACAACTTCATTTATCGGGGACATCCGTATGGGCATCTGGTTTGTGGAACCGAATCGTCGGTGAACACGTTCACACGCCAAGATGCTTTGGATTTCTATAACAAATTTTTTGTTAGGAATAATGTCCTTCTTGGCCTAGCCGGAGATTTTGGCGAGGAGTTCGTGGAGCGGTTCGAAAAAGATATGTCTAACCTAAAAACTGGAAAGATCCAGAGCTTCCATAGGGAGGTTGAGCCGATTGTGGGAAGAAGGATCCTCTTGATCGAAAAAGAGGGGAGAGCCCAGACCCAGTTTAGAATTGGTCATCCCTATAATTTGGCCCGACATTCCCCCGACTATTTCCCACTTTTGGTTGGCAACGTCCATCTGGGAAAACATCGGGAATCGATAGGAAGGTTATACAAGACCGTCAGAATGGATCGAGGTTTGTGTTACGGGGCTTACAGCTACATCGAGCATTTCGAGCAGTTTGGTTGGTCCAAGCTGGCCAAGCCGACCAATCCCAGAGGCACACAATACTTTAGCATGTGGACTTATCCCAAATGTGCCAATGCCAAGTTCGGCATGAAGCTGTGTTTGAAAGAGATGACCGATCTGGTCAATCATGGCATACCGGAAGACAGGTTGGAACTGATCAAAAACTTTGAAAAAAATCAATTTCCCTTTCAGATCGAGACCCCTCAAAGAGAATTGGCACACAAGCTGGCTGAACAGTTCCACGGGACTTACGGTTTTCTGAATAATTATGAAATGAACGTGGGGAAGGTAACCAGAGAGGAAATAGACAGAGCTGTCAGGAAATATCTTTCACCGGAAAACGTGGCTATCGTAGCTCTGGTGTCTGACGGCGAAGAATTTAAAAAGGAGCTTTTGTCTGATCAAACGGTAATCGAGTATCCTTCACAGGCAGATCCTACCGTGCTTAAAGAGGAGGATGATCAGATAAAGGCTTTTGATCTGAATCTCAAAGAAGAGGATTTTGAAATCGTCAAAGCTTCCGAGCTTTTCAAATGAACTCGTCATCACAAGATGTAGGGGCAGAGCTAGAACTCCGCCCGCATCAGGGCGAATCTTCCGCCGAAGGCGGATCCGCCTCTGGCGGAAAAGATTCGCCCCTGTCCGAACCCCAAAGCGGACAGCCACACGGTTCGACAGTTCGGTACGCTCACCGTCCCGAGCGAAGTCGAAGGAAGGGCTGTCCCTACGTCCATCACTTCTTGGGTTGAACCAGGTGACAAGATAGGCCGATCAGATGCAAGAAGAATCAAAAGGCTTAAAAGGTAACTCCGCAGAAGAATTCAAGCCTTACATTCCCAGCGGCAAGATCATCCCGGAGTTCACGCCTAGGGTGGTGATCTCAGGGATCATCTTCGGGATAATGTTTGGAGCGGCTAACGCTTATTTGGGTTTAAAAGCTGGCTTGACTGTCTCCACCTCTATTCCGGTGGCGGTGATGACCGTAGCTTTCTTCCGCTTTGCCAGACCTCTTTTTGGCAAGACCACCATCCTGGAGAATAATATCTCCCAGACCGTAGGTTCTGCCAGTTCGTCTCTGGCTTCAGGAGTTATCTTTACTATTCCGGCATTGTTCTTATGGGGCTTAAATCCCACCCTGGTTCAGATGGCAACCCTGGCTATGTTAGGAGGGCTTCTGGGCATTCTCTTTATGATCCCATTGAGAAGATTCTTAATCGTCCAGGAGCACGGCAAGCTCCCTTATCCTGAAGGGACCGCCTGTGCCAAGGTCTTAGTCGCCAGCGAGTCCGGAGGTGCTAAAGCCAGCAACGTTTTCCTGGGGCTGGGAATCGGTGCTGTATACAAGTTCTTCATCGGCTTTTTGCACCTGTGGAAAGATAAAGTGCATTCCGCTATTCCCGGATTGAAAAAGGCGCAGATAGGTATTGAGACCACTCCTGCTCTTCTGGGAGTGGGCTACATTTTGGGATTCCGCATATCATTTATCATGGTGGCAGGGGGATTGATCTCTTGGGTGATATTGATCCCTTTGATCGCTTACTATGGCGAAGGAATGACCATCCCGTTGTTCCCCGAGACCACCAAACTCATAACAGATATGAGCCCGTCGGAGATCTGGAACAGATACATAAGATACGTAGGAGCCGGAGCAGTTGCCTTCGGGGGTATAATCACCATCATAAGATCGATTCCCACCATGGTGAAATCCTTCAGATTGAGCCTGGATGAGATGAAATCCAGAATGAGGAAAAGCTCAACGTTTACCCCGACCGTTCAACCCAAAAGAGATAGAACCCAGGCTGATTTACCTATTACCTATGTTCTTGCAGGTGTCGCTGTAATAATTTTGATAATCGCCCTGGTGCCTCACATACTGGGCAATGTGGAATCCATTTATATGAGATTGGTGGGAGCTTTGTGCATAGCCGTATTCGCCTTTTTCTTTGTTACGGTGTCCTCGCGCATAGTTGGTCTGGTAGGGGTCTCCTCCAATCCTACCTCCGGCATGACCATCATGACTCTTATGGGCACCAGCATGATCTTTGTGCTTTTGGGCTGGACCGATGAGGTGGGCATGGTGGCCGCTTTGACCGTGGGCACCGTGGTTTGTGTGGCCGCATCCATAGCCGGTGACACCTCTCAGGATCTCAAGACCGGATTTTTGGTGGGTGCCACCCCGAACAGACAGCAGATAGGTGAGCTTATCGGCGCCGCAACCTCCGCTTTTGCGGTCTGCGGCGCTGTGATGATCTTAAACAGCGCTTATGAATTTGGCTCCACCGATCTGCCCGCGCCTCAGGCAACTTTGATGAAGACCGTGATCGAGGGGGTTTTGCAGGCTCAGATTCCCTGGGGTTTTGTTATCGCCGGAGCCGCGCTTAGCGGCGTAGTTGAGCTTTTCCGCTTACCCTCCCTGCCCTTTGCAGTGGGGCTTTACCTGCCAGTCTCCACCATGACCCCTATCTTTGTCGGAGGAAGCATAAGGCGTTTCATAGAGAAAAAATATAAGAAAAACGAAGCAGAGCTTAACCAGAGAAGAGAAAAGGGAATACTCTTCGGCTCCGGGCTTATTGCTGGTGAGGGATTGTTGGGCGTGGGCATAGCTTTGTACGCATTCTTTTTGGGAAAACCAGAAGGCGTGGGCCATATCTTGCCCGGAGCACTTGGGGACATCCTTTCTTTGGCCATTTTTGCCCTGTTGGGCTACTTCCTCTTCCGCCGCACGAGAACCAAGTAGGTTATTCTCCACCTTAGGGGCAGCTCGTTACAATTATTCTGTGAGAAAACAGCATTAGAAAGCGCTCTGAAAAAGTCAAGTGGGGAAAGGTTTTGCTGGAGTGTCAAGCTTTAGCTTGACCTGAAACTTCTGGCAACACAACCAACTTTTATATGGTTCACCTAAAGGTGAACACTTCAGATTCTCCTTTCCAAATAGCTTTTCAGAGATCTCTTAGAAAAAGGTTGACAGGCTCCTGACCAGGGAGTATTTTGTTAGAGTTGGGAGATTACCATTGCCTTGAATGGGGTTCTGTAAAACCGCCTGATAGGGGAATATGCAAAATTCATTCTTCTTCCCGCCCGAACCACCGAGTAGAGAAGAACTTCTTGCAAACGGGACATTAAAAGATTTTTTTGTTTGGTGGGACGATATTACTCAAGAAGATGTTGATGCTTTTAATGAGGTATTGAGTAACGCCACAAATGAAAGCGAAGTACAGACATTTCTTGAAAAAAACCCAATTTTATTGATACAACATTTAGGTGGTGGCCATGGGAGGTGGGTCGTGCCACAAAAAAGATTAGGTGCCGAACATGTCACTGACTTCATTATTGGCGAACGACATTCTTACGGTTATGAGTGGCAAGCCGTAGAATTAGAAAATCCGAATGCTCCAATGTTTACGAAAAGCGGTAATCCAAGCAGACATTTAACACATGCAATTCGCCAAATTCAAGATTGGCGAGCTTGGCTTCAAAGAAACCAAAATTATGCAGCACGTTCTGAGTCAGAAGGAGGATTGGGACTTATTGATATAGGAGCAAAGATACCTGGGCTAATTTTAATAGGCCGACGTGAAAATGTTGATTCAAGAACGAATGAACTTCGAAGGCAGATGGTAAATGACATTGGTATTATGATTCATACTTATGATTTTCTAATTGATTCAGCCCAAGGACGAATAAAAGCCTAACACATTAGTAGATAAGAAAACGCTTTCTGATGTTTCAGTAATAGGAATTACCGAAGCTTAGAGCATCGGCATTTCCTAATGCTGAAATGTGTAGGGACAGGGCTTGCCTGCACTGATCCCGCCTTTGGCGGGAGAAGTGTCCCTGTCCGAACCCGAAGGCGGACAGCCACGAGGGCTGTCCCTACAACTTTTCTTCACAGCAGATGAAGCTGATTTAGCGGATTTTTGCAGCAGATTGTCTGCCCGCAGGATGTTTAGAAAGATGCTTGTATCTGCTTAATCCTGATAATCAGCTGTGAGGAAGAAAGGAGGGATATCCCGTCAACGAACGGCTATTACAAAGGTGTCATGCTGACCCCGCCTTTGGCGGGGGAAGCATCTCGCTTTTAGATTCTTCGTCCCGCCTGGGGCGGGGCTCAGAATGACATACAGGAACGTAGGACAGGTGCTTCTCTAGGAACCGCGTAGCCGAGGCTTTATGCCTCGGCACCCCGCCGAAGGCGGGGCTACGCGAGTCAAAGCAGACAGCCATCCCGCCAACGGCGGGACCCTACGGCTCTTCGACATTTCGTTATGCCCATGCATCAAGAAATAGTTGACTTCGGTTAGGGAGGATATTATGACTCAGGATAAGAACAAAATAGACTGGTCGGAGAAGTGCTGGAAGGAGATGCTGGTCGACCAGCGCAAATCCCTGTGGCTTGAGGATACGCTGGATAAGTTAGCCGCCTGGCTGGGTCTGAAGCCCGGGATGACTGCGGTTGACGTGGGCTGTGGTTTGGGTTATCTGGGTTATACCTATTGGCGGTATTTTGGCCAAGGCGGACGTTACTTCGGTGTGGACATATCGCCGGAGCTAATCAGGGATGCGGAGGAAGGAGCGAAGGAATGGGCCAAAGACGGGAAAGCCTCTTTCAAAGTAGGCGACGCATATAAGCTGCCTTTTCCCGACGATCTCGCCGATTTGGTCATGTGCCAAATCCTGTTAATACACTTGGAAAAACCTGAAAGAGCTCTGGCTGAGATGATTCGGGTGGCCAAGCCTGGAGGGCTTGTTATGTGCAAGGAACCGGACAACGTCTCTACGATGCTGACAATGCGATATCCCTCCCTACCGGAATTGGAAATAGAGGAACAACTGTTAATTGCAAAGATAGTTATGACCTACAACCAAGGCCGGATCAAACTGGGTCTCGGCGACTGGAGCATCGGCCGGAAGGTTCCCAGAATGATGAAAAAGCTGGG
>JAGMBK010000093.1 GCA_023129805.1 Candidatus Zixiibacteriota bacterium
AACACTGGTTTCATGGTAGGTTGTACATAGTTGAAAATGTGGAGGTGGAGGTTTGCTCTGAATGCGGAGAACGATACTTTCATGCAAAAGTCCTTGAAGGGATCGATCGTCTTCTTGGAGGAGCTCACGACGTGAAAGATCGAATAGAAGTTGAAGTAATTAGTCTGTAGGACTCCAAGGTGCGACGTCTTTTACATGATGTAAAAGACTTCGCTTCACTTCGTGCAAGTGCCGACAAGTCGCGATTTCTTTTTCATCAGGAGCGAAAGCGTTTATGAACGAGAAGGTAAAGCTGATAAGTGGGAATTCCAACCTGCCCTTAGCACAGAAGATAAGTGATTATCTGAACATTCCCCTATGTGATGCGGAGATCAAAAGATTCTCCGACGGGGAAATCTCCGTCAAGATAAATGAGAACATTCGGGGAACGGATGTCTTCATAATACAGTCCACTAACCCACCGGCGGAGAATCTGCTTGAGCTTCTGGTGATTACCGATGCGGCCAAAAGAGCCTCCGCCGAAAGAATAACCGTGGTGATCCCCTACTATGGCTACGCTCGGCAGGACAGAAAGGATCAGCCCCGGGTTCCCATCACCTCCAAGCTGGTGGCTAATCTGATTACGGTGTCAGGGCCAAACAGAGTCCTGACCATGGATCTGCATGCCGCTCAGATTCAGGGCTTCTTTGACATTCCCATGGATCACCTTTTCTCCAATCCGGTCTTTTATGATTACTTTGCTGATTTTGAGTCAAATGAATGGGTGGTGGTGGCTGATTTGGGCAGCATAAAGATGGTGCGAAACTTCGCCAAGAAACTCTCCATGCCGTTTGCCGTGCTGGATAAGAAAAGACATGTGGCCAACCAGGTGGAGATCTTGAATGTGATCGGTGAGGTGGAAGGTAAAAATATAATCATCCGGGATGATATTGTGGACACTGCCGGAACCTTAACTCAGGCGGCAGATTTTCTGATCAAACAGGGAGCAAAAGAAATTTATGCCGGCTGTACTCATCCGGTCCTGTCGGGAAGGTCTTTAGAGTTAATCGAGAAATCACCTATTAAAAAAGTGGTGGTTTCAGACACCATAGATGTGGAAAACAAAAAGCTTTCAAGCAAATACGAGATTACATCTGTGGGCAGAATATTTGGAGAAGCCATAAAACGCATTCACGAGGGAGAATCGGTGAGTTCCCTTTTCGAATATTGATCTACCGAGGAGTGAAATATTATGAAAGAGATCGTGCTGAAAGTAAGACCCCGGGAGAAGATGGGGAAAGAACATGCTAAGAAGCTAAGAAGAAGTGGTTTCATACCTGCGGTGGTATATGGTCCGGAAACTCCTTCTGTTCTTTTAGAGATAGAGACCAAATCTTTTTATGCTCTTTTGAGAGGGGGACTGGGAGAAAACATCTTACTTACTTTAACCATGGGTGATGAAAAGGATGGAGGGCGGAAAGTGCTGATCAAGGAGATTCAACGGGATCCGGTCAAAGGAGATGTCCAACATGTGGATTTCCACCAGATCTCCCTCACCAAGAAGCTCTCCATTGAGGTTCCCATTCATCTGATGGGGGCGCCGGTGGGAGTGAAGGATGGTGGGATCCTTCAGCACGTGTTAAGGGAGTTGGAAGTGGAATGCTTGCCTACTGCCATCCCGGAGAAGATCGAAGTGGACGTAAACCATCTTAAGATCGGGGATTCAATTCATGTGGCGGATATCAAGGTGGAGAATGTAGAGATACTTTCTGATCCGGAAAGCTCCATCGTCAGCGTGGTTCCTCCCACCGTATTTAAGGAGGTTGAGGTTGCTCCGGTAGTTGCTGAGGAAGAGCCGGAGGTGATAACCGAGAAGAAGGAGGAGGAGAAAGAAGAGGGGGAGAAGAAAGAGGAAAAGGGTAAGGAAGCCAAAGCAGAGAAGAAGCCTGCTGAAGAGGCTAAAGAGGAGAAGAAAAAAGAACAGAAATAAGGAAATCATAAGAATAATTAGTTTACTTTCCGATCGGTTTGAAAAAATCTCTTGTTCAGACAAAAGCGGAGGTTCGTACTCTAAGGATAGGTTGGGAATTTATCCCGCCTCAAGATCCTGCGGTATGAACCGTATGGTTTACAACTGTGAACCTTAAGACCTGAACCTCTTTCACCAATTCCTTATCTTAACTTTTTAATCTTGCCAAGAAAACTACGGAATAGTAAAGATGAAAAAAATATGGATAGCTTTTCTGGTTTTTTTGCTTGTTTTGAGCTGTTATAGCAACAAGAACAAAACTGAAGAGAGAGCCAGAGAAAGGATAACCCAGTTTGTGCTTCTGATGGCAAAAGATCAGATAGAGGAGGCAGAAAAGCTTCTGGGCAGTGGCTTGATCGATAGTGGGA
Source organism: Candidatus Zixiibacteriota bacterium (assembly GCA_023129805.1). Next base: position 2,377 of record JAGMBK010000093.1, read on the forward strand.
ATAAAGAGCTTTTTTTAAGTAACTTCGATAACTGGCAGTTAAAGGATACCACCGACATCATCATAGACATAGAGCAGATATATATCCCAGAGAAGGATCCAAAAAACAGAGCTTTGGTGTCGATGACCGTCCGCAGCGAGAAGCATAATTTTACCAAGATGGTCTCCATGCCCATAAGATACGAGAAAGGAGACTGGTATATCGGATCATGAAAGGTGTGATACTGGCAGGTGGATTGGGCAAAAGACTTTATCCTTTGACCAAGATCACCAACAAACATCTCCTACCGGTCTACGACAAGCCCATGATCTTTTACCCCTTGCAGACTTTGATCAATGCGGGGATTGATGAGATTCTGATAGTTGCCGGAGGAAACCACGCTGGGGATTTCCTAAGGCTTCTGGGCAACGGCAAGGAATTTGGGCTGAAACACTTAAATTATACCTATCAGGAGGGTGAAGGTGGAATTGCCGATGCCCTGGCGCTGGCGGAGCACTTCTCCGACTATGAGAAAATCGTGGTCATTCTGGGAGATAACATAATCGAGGGGGACATAGCTCAGGCAGTGAAGGATTTTCGAAAGCAAAAAGAGGGAGCAAGGATTCTTTTAAAGGAGGTGCCCGATCCTGAGAGATTCGGGGTACCGGAGATAGTGGAGGGGAAGATTATGGGGATAGAGGAGAAGCCAAAGGTTCCCAAATCCAGATATGCGGTGATCGGGATTTATATGTATGATGGCAAAGTCTTCGACATAATAAGAACGCTGAAGCCCTCCCAGAGAGGGGAGTTGGAGATCACCGATGTGAGCAACGCTTATATACGAGAGGGGAAGATGACCTACGATTTCTTGGGGGGGTGGTGGTCGGACGCAGGCACCTTCCAATCGCTCCTCCGGACAAGCAATCTGGTGGCTCAGGATGGGGCTAACAAGAAGAATCTATAACAAAAACTTTAGGTTTTCCAGAGTATTCTTGCTTCATTGACTTTCAGGATGTCATTTAGTTTACGTAGCCAAGCCTTCACGGCTTGGCGGTGTAGAATTTACAAAAACTGTTGCAAAGCTTCTTTTCAAATTTTTCCTTTTCTAAAATTAGTCCTATTGGTAGTTGATGACATTGGGAGACCTGAGAAATGATTCATGGAGTAGTAACCAAAAAGCTTAAAGTGATTCCGGATGAGCGGGGACACCTGATGGAGATCCTGCGGGCAGATGATGAATTGTTCACCAAATTCGGACAGGTCTACATGACCACCGCCTATCCGGGTGTAGTGAAAGGCTGGCATTACCACAAAAAGCAGACCGACCATTTTGCCGTGGTGAAGGGGATGATCAAGCTGGTGTTGTACGATAACCGAGAAGATTCTCCCACTAAAGGAGAGATAAATGAGTTCTTCTTGGGAGAACATAATCCCATGTTGGTGAAAATACCCCCTCTGGTTCTGCATGGTTTCAAGTGCGTAAGTGAACAAGAAGCCATTTGCATCAACATACCCACCGAGGTCTATAACTACGATCAGCCGGATGAGTTTAGAATCAGCCCACATGAAGGCGACATCCCATATGATTGGGAAAGGCAAGATGGATAAACAAGGCTTTGCGCCTTTGGAGCAAGTACATGGAAAATGCTCTTTATTACGGAGATAACTTAGAAGTACTCAGGAAATACATCCCGGATAATTCAATTGACTTGGTTTATTTAGACCCGCCCTTTAACTCTAAGGCTACGTATAATATCCTTTTTAAAGAGCCCACTGGAAAGCCTTCTACCGCTCAGATAACTGCTTTCGAGGATACTTGGCACTGGACGGAAGAGACAGAGAGAGCCTTCCAATATATAATCAAACAGGCACCTGTAAACGTCGTGAAAATGATGACTGCCTTCAGAAATTTCGTGGGGATTAACGATGTCATGGCATATCTGACCATGATGTGTATCAGGTTGCTTGAGTTGAGAAGAGTGCTAAAAGATACAGGTTCCATTTATCTGCATTGCGACCCGACTGCCGGTCATTATCTAAAAATTTTGATGGATACGGTCTTTGGAAAGGAGAATTTTAGAAGCGAAATAGTCTGGTGTTATACAGAAAGGGAGATTGCAAAAAAATATTGGAATAAGAAACATGATGTTATCTTTTTCTATACAAAAAAGAGAAACGACCAACATATTTTCAACTGGAAAGAGGCAGTACTGCCGTATAGCGAAGGGACATTTAAGAAATTTAATTACACAGATGAAAACGGGAGAAGATTTCAAATAAGAGGGAAGGGTGGAACTTATGTTGGAAAACAAGGACTTGATATCTCATTGGAAAAGAGCCACCCAGATTGGGTATACAGGGATTATCTTGACAAAGCTCCTGGTGTCCCGCCAAGAGACTGGTGGGTGATTCCGGTGATAAATAGAGCGGCAAAAGAACGATTAGGTTACCCTACTCAAAAGCCGGAAGCTGTATTGGAGCAAATTATAAAGGTTTCCTCGAACAAAAACCATATAATCTTAGACCCGTTCTGTGGTTGTGGAACTACTATAGCGGTAGCAGAAAAACTGCAAAGGACCTGGATTGGGATAGATATAACCCATTTAGCTATTAACCTGATTAAGTGGAGGCTAAAAAATCAATTTGGCTTGGAACCGAAAAAAGATTACAAGGTTATTGGTGAACCTGTGGATTTTGAAGGGGCAAAAGAGTTAGCTGTGCAAAATAGATATCAATTTCAATGGTGGGTCTTATCTCTGATAGGCGCTCGACCCTATGGAGATAGAAAAAGAGGAGCTGATACGGGAATTGATGGATTTATTTACTTTATGGACGAGAAAGAGAAGGTCAAAAGTGTGGTGGTTCAGGTCAAGAGTGGAAAAGTATCGGTAAAGGATATAAGAGACTTGGGGCATGTGATAGATAGAGAAAAAGCAAAAATGGGAATATTTATTACGTTGGAAGAACCAACCGCTCCAATGAAAAGGGAGGCTTTAGACAAAGGATATTACAAGTCACCTAATGGGGAGGAGTATCTCCAAATTCAAGTTTTTACGCCAAAAGAGATATTAGAAGGCAAGAAGCCAAAACTCCCCCCTAAGCTCGACTCATTTAAAAAAGCCAAAAGATATACTCCAAAAGAAAAAAATTTAGAGATGTTTTAAGTAAAACAAAGTAAGATGTTTTGTTGAGGGGTTTGGATGAAGATTCTGGTCACCGGGGGAGTGGGGTTCATCGGATCAAATTTCATCAGACATATTTTTTCTGAGTATGTTCATTACCACATCGTAAATTTAGACAAGCTCACCTACGCCGGAAACCTGGACAACCTCTCGGATGTAGAGAACCATCCTAATTATCAATTTGTCAAAGGAGACATCTGTGATACTGATTTGGTGAATCGAATAGTTGGGGACGGCATCCAAGCCATGGTTCACTTTGCTGCCGAAAGCCATGTGGACAGATCCATCTATGATCCTGAGATATTTGTAAAAACCAACGTTTTGGGAACTCAGATTCTGCTTGAATCCGCCCTGAAGTTCAAGATAGACAGATTCATTCAGGTTTCCACAGACGAAGTATACGGGAGTCTGGGCAAAGAGGGTTCCTCAACTGAATCCTCTCCCCTTTTGCCCAACAGTCCCTATTCTGCTTCCAAAGCCTCGGCTGATCTTTTAGTTCGCTCTTATTTTAAGACCTTTCGACTTCCTGCCATAATCACCCGATGCACCAACAACTATGGTCCCTATCAATTTCCGGAGAAACTCATCCCCCTTTTCATCACCAATGCCCTCCAAGACCTTTCCCTGCCAATTTATGGGGACGGACTTTATGTGCGGGATTGGATTTATGTGGAGGATCACTGCAAAGCCCTGGATACCATTCTGCACAAAGGAAAGGTAGGTGAAATTTACAACATCGGCGGGGGAAATGAGAAGAACAACTTAGAGATAACCGATCTGATCCTGAAGAAGTTGAACAAACCCAAGTCGCTTATCAAACATGTTAAGGACAGACCGGCTCACGACCGGCGATATTCTCTGGACTGCTCCAAGATAGGAGCTGAACTGGACTGGAAGCCGGAGACTCCATTTGAAGAGGGAATCTCCAAAACCGCGGATTGGTATGTTGCCCAAAAGAGCTGGTGGCAGAAGATAAAGAGCGGAGAATATCTAGAATATTATGAAAAGCATTATCTCCAAAGAGAATCATCCTGAGAGATTTATCTTGAGTCGTAGGAATCCCCTCGTTGGCGGTATGGCTGTCCTACCAGATCGGACAGGGGTTGTAC
>JAGMBK010000094.1 GCA_023129805.1 Candidatus Zixiibacteriota bacterium
CCGGAGAAGGTGAAGGAGAAGATTGGATTTCTGTCAAGTGATACCGGGCTTTATCACAGATTGAGTGCCGAAGAAACAGTTAGCTACTTCGGCAGATTAAATGGGATCGATGAGAACAGGTTAAAAAATCGGGTGGATGAGATATTCGAAAGATTTGATATGAACGAATTCAGAAAGAGGCGAGTAGACAAGCTCTCCACTGGAATGAAGCAGAAGGTCTCCATTGCCCGGACTTTCATAAATGATCCGGAGGTCTTGATCTTAGATGAACCGACCATCGGTTTGGACGTGGTCACCTCCCGCGGGATCATCCAGTTCGTAAGGGAGTCCAAACAGGCAGATAAATGTATTCTCTTCTCCACGCATGTGATGTGGGAGGCACAGAAGCTCTGCGATGATATCGCTATTATTCATAAAGGGGAAATATTGGAAGTCGGCACTCTGGATCAGCTTCGAGCAAGAACCAGTCTGAATGATCTGGACGATATTTTTGTGAAGATAGTGGGAGAATAGACCAGTTCAGGTTTGATAACCTCACCCCCTGTCCTACGGATCTTCGATCTTCCCCCTCTCTCCCGCCTTTGGCGGGATGGAGAGGAGTTCACCCTGCCCTTCGGTCCTGAGACCTCAGGGTCGAAGGAAAAGGATTTCCCTCGATCCTGCACTTCGTCCCCCGCCACAGGCGGGGTGTCGAAGGAAGATCTTCGGGATCAAAGGACACCCTGAAGGGGACTAAGGGGGAGACGGAGACCCGTCTGGGAGGTAGAAAACAAAGGCGTAAAAGAAAATGAACTTCAGGAAAGTAAAGATAATCTACTTCAAGGAGGTACTGGAGACACTGAGGGACAGGCGCACTCTGATCTCCACCATTCTGATTCCCATTATCCTCTTTCCCGTGCTGATGTTTGGAATGAGCGCGGTGGTGGTGATGATGATGAAGAAAACTGAGGCAGAAGCGACCAAAATTGCGGTGATAGGCGAGGAGTTTGCTCACTCCTTTGTTTCTGTTCTTCTAAAGGGAGATGATTTTCAGAAGGTGGATGTGGAGGATTTCAAATCCGCCTTGAAGGAGAAAGAAATACATGCGGCCTTGGAGTTTCCATCGGGTTTTGAAGAAAAACTTAAGCTGGGGGAAAATAGCGAAGCCACCATCTATTATGACGGTGCCGAGATCAGGTCGAGTATCGCCAAGGAGAAACTGTCCGGTGAGTTGAAGGACTACCAGGACAGCCTGGTGGCAGAAAGGCTCAGGGAGCGCAATATTGAGAGATCGATTTTGCATCCTATAAAAATCAATTCCGAGAATCTTGCTCCCAAAGAGAAGATGGGTGGATTCATGCTGGGGATGTTTTTGCCTTACATGATCGTGATTCTGGCGATGGTGGGTGCCATGTATCCCGCTATTGATCTGACTGCGGGAGAGAAGGAGAGAGGGACTTTAGAGACCATACTGGTCACGCCGGTATCCCGGCTGGACATCGCCACCGGGAAATTCCTGACAGTCATGACCGCCTCTGTGATAACCATAATCTTAGCTACTGCCAGCATGAGCCTTACCGCCAGCCTCGGGTTTGCCCAAATAGGCGAATTTGCCTCCGAACAAATCTCGTTTGCCATAAAACCCCTCTCCATTGTTCTACTTTTGCTTCTGATGCTTCCTTTAGCCGCTCTTTTCAGCTCTGCTCTTTTGTCGGTTTCCCTTTTCGCCAAAAGCTATAAGGAGGCACAGAGCTATGTATCTCCTTTGATGTTTGTGGTTATCCTCCCCGCCATGGTTTCCTTCATTCCCGGAATCGAACTGAATTGGGGACTGGCTTTCGTTCCCATAGTAAATATCTCTCTGGCGGCTCGAGAGGTGCTTTTGGGAACGTTTCGCTGGGAATTTATTGGATTGATCTTCGTCTCCACCTTCATCTATGCCTCATTTTCCATCTTCGTGACCAAAAGACTTTTTGAGAAAGAGGAGGTGCTGTTCCGGACCTAATCCCTAGACAGAGATGTGGAATAGGTCTAATCCCCACGTTCGCCGCACAGGTCTTATCATCAGCATACCTTAAGTACTGTTGGTGTCCGGGTTCCGAACAAATATCGTGTAGCCCAGAGCCCGACATCATCCTTTCCAGATCTCTCTTTCTATCATTTTGTCAAAAACGTCGTTTGTTCATCACGCTATCTTCATAGGATATTGAATCAGCTTGAAGATGGGAATCGAAGGCAAGATTCTGCTTGCTTTTTCCAGACAGATTGCGTATATTTAAAAAAGAGAGTTACTACATAAGCAACCCGAAAGACATGGGCAAGCTTGGATCGTCGTTCGCCGGTCATGCCCGTAAGTCTATCTCCCGTCTATTCGGATGACGAAGGCTTATAGGATGTCTTCTTTGGTACTGTACCGACGATCGTTTTGAACATTGGATGAATATGAGAAAACAATTCAGTTAAGGTGAAGATTTATTTGCAACCCGGAATTAGTCCCGTCAAGAGAATCGGTTATTCCTTTAGATAGAGGCAAGTTTATCGAAACGGAAAAATTAGCTTCTTTCGAATAGTGAGGGAGATATATGCCTGCCAGAAAAAGACACACCCGGATATGCCTTGAGCGAAAAAAAGCAGGCAGTAAATTCTCATAACATTTAAAAAGGATACCGGTAGGAGGATTAAGATGAGAATTTGTGTAATAGTTGCGACCAAGATGCATCTCGCGTTTGTCCAAGCAATCAGATGGATCGGTTGTCAACTGGCAATTGCCATGCTGTTGATTGCGTTCATGGCTGTGCCGCTTTTGGGGCAGACGGTGGTGGGCACGATCACCCGACCCGGTATGTTGCCCTACTACCTCGCTGTTTACGAAGGGGGGAACAAGCTCTTCGTTGGCGATGCTGATACAGACCATCTCTTGATCTATGATGGTCACTCCTTCGATTTATTGGCGGAGTTCGCTATCGAAGGGGGTGTCGGGCCTATGGTCGTTGATGAAGCGAGTGGAAAGCTCTACATGGGTACGGGCTGTACCGCCGCAGTGGTCGATGCCGTAGCCGACACGCTGATTCGTTACATCGACCTCCAGGGCTCTCCGCAAAGTTTCGCTGGGCTGGCAAGCGACTCCAGCTTGGGCAAAGTCTATGTGTTATATACCGATGCGTTTTATGAACCCCTTCATGTTATCGATGTCGCCACAGATAGCGTTACGCAAGTACCGCTGGCCGGTTTCGGACTACGGGTTGCGCTGGCCGTGAACCCGGTTACTCACGAGATTTTCATCACCAACTTGCACAGGGACACTCTTGACATCGTAGACGGCCAGACACTCGCAACTGCGAGAGTCCCTGCCACCAGGGGCTGGAGTGTGGTTGCCAACTGGCTGAAAAACAAGATTTACATCCAGACGGCTACTTGGCGCGGGGTCTTCGTCTACGACCGGGATACCGGTGATACTACCGTTGTCGGGGACGGAAACGACGCGACCTTGCTGTTTTTTGATCCGGGGGGCAATCGCGTATACACTAGCTCAGAAGGAAACCAGCTTTCGACCATCATAGAGGGGCACTCGGATGCTTATTTTCATCTACCGATGCACGCTGCTACGAGCGACCTGTCCTTCCGTTATTCCACCAACCACGTTTACTATGTCGGGGGCGATTTTATCGCTGTACTGGACGACTCAACACAATTTCTAGAACATATTCCGATAGATAACCCAAACCCGAGCTCTGCCTACGCGCGGGCTATAGAAATAAACCAGTCCACTGGCCGAGTGTATGTGGTCAATGACGCCGCAACACTCAACTGCATAACTGTGGTGCAAGATACGGACATGATGATTCGCCCACCGGTCTTTCTTGGGAACCCGGGCGACTTTCGGATTGATGTTCTGGACCCCGTCAGCAAGGTAGTGGTGGCTTTATTTTCTTCGGCTTATCCTGAGCACGGCATGGCGGTGCGTCCGGGGGGCGGCAGGGTCTACGAGGCTACCTACCAAAAGTTTAGCTACCTGGGTGCGCTGTGGATTTATGCGGGATGCGGCCCGCAAGCGCTCTTGACATCGTTTGAGACCGGAGGCAATGATCCCACGGTGCCCGCTGTGACGCCGGATGGCACCCGAATCTATGTGACCAACTCTGCTTCCAACGATGTGAGCGTGATTGATGTTGAAACCAACGATGTCGTTACAATTATACCGGTGGGCCAGACCCCCTGGGGTATTGCAGTTTCGCCGGATGGCTCGAAGGTGTATGTTGCCAACAAGAATGACAACACTCTCTTCACAATTAACACTGTCTCGAATACAGTGATTGACACGATCCCGGTGGGCTCAAACCCGTGGGGCATTGCCATCAACCCGAGTGGAACCAAGGCTTATGTTGCCAATTCCGGTTCGGGTACGGTTTCAGTTCTCGATATTGCCTCGCAGACCATAATCGGCACTGTCACTGTCGGGTCCAGCCCCCACTGGCTGACATTTACGCCAGATGGCAGGCATGTTTACGTCAGCAACACAGGTAGCGGCTCTGTCTCCATTATTGAAGCGGGAATAGATACGGTGATACAAACCGTGATCGTGGGTAATGATCCTGAGGGAATTATCGTGCTACCAGATGGGAGCGAAGTTTATGTTGGCACGGATTCGACCGTTAGCGTGATTAATACTTCAGACTATTCCGTGACCACGATTTTCCTTGACCCTCCCGTGCCGTTTTGGCGCAATAAGATAGTTCCCATCGCGGTAGCCGACCCGACTTCACGTTTTGCGGGTCGGGTGACCACTGGCGGTGTCCCCCTGGATAGTGTTCTTGTGCGCGCGTTACAAGAGGGGGTTGAAGAGGCAAGGGCAATAACGAATGCCTCAGGCGACTACTGCGTCTTCAACCTCAAGTCAGGAACCTATGACATCGAAGTCAGCGCTGAAGGTTATGTCCCTCAAGCCCTCGCCAGCGTGGGTGTTAGCGTTGGTCGCACCACCATACTGAATTTCAGCCTAAGTTCAACCAGTGTCCCGACCGATGAAGATGTCACCAGAAAGTTTGAACTTGGCCAAAACTTTCCCAATCCATTTAATGCCTCCACCACAATAAGCTATGAGCTGCCGAGGAAAAGTTTTGTCATACTCACAATATACAATCTCCTCGGTCAAGAAATCGAAACGCTTGTTAATGATGAGCGTGCCCCGGGCAAACACCAAGTACAATGGGACGCCAAGAACTTTGCAAGCGGGATTTACTTCTATCGTCTGAAAGCCGGTGATTTTTGCGAGGTGAATAGAATGGTTCTGCTTCGTTGAGAAACGAGCGAATTTTTGGTCCGCCGTTATTGCTTAGCTTTATCAGCCGGGTCCCGACCCGGGTATCGCATCTCAGATAATTAGACATTGATCTTCCGAAATCTTCCCTTCTATCTTTTTATTAAAGAAATCTCTTGCACGTCCAGCACTTTCTTAGTAAAATGCTGGACGAACTTGCAAGCTATATTTGGAGCGAAAGAAACAATGTCGGATAGGTCTGGTGACCCATGGCTGGCAGGCATATCCGAGCTACAACACTTGGAGGCATCCAGAAGTGGATATTAAAGATGTGGTTATAATAGGAGCAGGACCGGCAGGAATAGCAACAGCAATTCAATTAAAGAGATACAATATTGAACCTGTACTTTTGGAACAGGAAGAAATTGGTGGTCTTTTGAGAAATGCTAACTTAGTAGAAAACTATCCAGGCTTTCCTGGTGGGATAGGAGGATTGGATCTTGTAGAACTTTTCCGAAAGCAACTGGAAAATGCCGGAGTCGCAGTCACCTTTGAAAGGGCGCTGGAGATAGACTATAGGGACAAAGTATTTTTTACAAAGACTAACCGAGAAGTGTTCACATCCGCCACTATAGTAATTGCCACTGGCACAAAACCAAAAAAAATCTCTGACCTTCCGATTTCGGATGATATCAAAGATCGCATATTTTATGAAATTTACCCACTTTTTGGGATTAAAAATAAAAAAATCGCAATCATAGGAGCTGGTGATGCAGCATTCGATTATGCCCTTAACTTGTCCCAAAAGAATGAAGTTATAATTCTAAACAAAAGTAAACGGGCTAACTGTATTCCAGTGCTCTGGGAAAGGTGTATGAAATCCGAGAATATTTCATATTTGCCTGATGTAAGTCTTAGGGAAATAAATAACGAGCACTTCAAAGTAATATTAACCTGCAGCCATAATGATAGCCAGGAGAGGGTGCAAATCGATTCCGATTATGTGATATTTGCTACCGGGAGAGTTCCTTGCTTGGATATTTTAGGTAGAGAACTAAAGAAAAGTTATGAAGCGTTAAGGAAAGCAAATAAGCTTTATATGGTTGGAGATGTCAAAAATGGAATTTATAGGCAAACTGCCATTTGCGTAGGAGATGGACTCAAAGCCGCTATGGAAATCTTTAGAAACATGGGGAGAGATAGTATATGAAAATAATTGCAAAAACAGGAAAAGAAGACATCGCCGTGGTTTATATGGCAGAGACGAACAACGGAAAACTAATAGAATTTGTTGAATCAGTTCAACCTCCGATTCCCCGAGAAAAGAAATGGGTTTTGACTCTATCTACTTTATATGGATGTCCAGTAGGCTGTCGCTTTTG
>JAGMBK010000095.1 GCA_023129805.1 Candidatus Zixiibacteriota bacterium
TAACCAAGTATTATGACACACCCTCTTTGTGGAGAGGGGGAAATAGGAGGAGAGGTTTATTAAGGAGATTTTAGAAGCTTTGCCATCTTTTTCAAATAAATCTCTTCTTTTTTTCTCATAATGTTTTCTTTATCTTTGCCTTTATGGTCATATCCTAAAAGATGAAGCAGTCCATGAGTAACCAGCCGCTCTACCTCCTCTTCGAATCCAACCCTATATTCCTCTGCTTGCCTTTTGGCTCGGTCTAAGGAGACGTAAATATCTCCTAAGCCGGGATACTCTATTGCGTCTGATTTACCCTCTCTCATTCCGAAGGAGAGCACGTCTGTGGTTTTATCTCTTTTGGTGAATTTTTTGTTCAATTTCCTCATAAACTCATCATCCACAAATATCACATCCACACTCAAGTTGGTCTTTTCGGATGTTAAGATGTCCTCAACCAGAAGCTGGATCAGTTTTTTTTTGACCCTTAGCTCTGGATGAATGTTTTGAATGTTGATTTTTTTCAATTTAACTTTCATCTCTACTGAACTTCTTGAAAGATCAGGTGGTTTTCTCCACCGGCTCAGGATATTCCACTCTGGGATGGAAGATGCTGATGAGCACAGGCATAAACGCTTGTTGTATGGCAGATAGCTCCTTGAAGGTCAAATCCGAATCCGAAAGCTCTCCTGCCGCAAGCTTCGAATCGATAATCTTTTTTATCAAGCTCTTTATACGAGATGGCTTGGGATCTTCCAAGACACGGGAAGCCGCCTCCACCGCGTCTGCCAGCATCACTATGGCGGTCTCCTTGGAATGGGGTTTGGGTCCGGGATATCTGTATTCATCTTTCAAATCCTGCTCGGCTCCCTGCTCTAAAGCCTTGTTGTAAAAATAGCTCATCAGGGTGGTGCCATGATGTTGACGGATGAAATCGATTACCGCTTGGGGAAGATTAGCCTCCTGGGCCATCTCCACCCCCTCCTTAACATGCGACTCTAAAATCAGGGCACTCATGGATGGAGTAAGCTTCTCATGTTTGCTTTTGGCTCCCATCTGGTTTTCCACAAAATACTCTGGCTTTTCCACCTTGCCTATGTCGTGATAATAAGCCCCCACCCGTGCCAGAAGGGTGTTGGCACCGATAGCTTTGGCTCCCGTCTCCGCCAGATTGCTCACGATTATGCTATGGTGATAGGTGCCTGGAGCCTCCAGGGAAAGCCTTTTCAGCAAAGGATGATTCAAATCGGAAAGCTCCAGAAGGGTGATATCCGTGGTCACATCGAAGACGGATTCGAACACGGGTAAAAGCCCGATGGTCAGAATGGTGGAGATAAAGCCGTTAAACAGCCCGTAGCCGCACAAGGAGAGAATGTCACCCGGAGGTGAAAGTTTGAGCGATTCTGAAAAATAGATGAACACCACATAAGCAAAAGATACATAGAGCATGGGGCGATAGAATCTGTACCTGTGGGCAACCTCCTTGACGCTGAAGCAGGCTAAACTCCCCGCTACGATGGTGATGAAGGCTAATTTGAAATCAAAGTAACTGACCACTCCCAGAAGTATTCCCAGGGAGAAGGTGAAAACCAGCCCCACCTCCAGATCCAGAAGGATGGTTAAAAGCATGGAGGCGATGGTGACCGGTATAAGATATTCAGAAAGCTGCCAGCGAAATAGGATCAGATAGGTTAAGATCATCTGCAATATCAGGATGCTGGCGATCATCAAAAGCTTGGTGTTGTCGAAAAAAATATTCGGTTTGACAAAATACAAAAACAAAGCCAGTCCTAAAATTACAGCTCCGGCAAAGAAAACCCTTCCCAGAAAGGGAAAGACGAAATGCCAGGGGTTGGATTTAAGCCCGGATTTGATGCGAAGTTGGGAAAGCGAGGAAAGCTTCTCTAAGTCCTTTTTGGTCACCTGTTGATTTTTTGCCAGTATGATTTCCCCTTTCAACACCATTCCCTTTTGCCCGGTAATGGCATCCAATGCCTTCTGTCTCCGAGCCCCTATCTCCTTTGGGTTTTGAGTAAGGTTGGGAACCAGAAACCGATTGCCAATCTCATACATGGCTTTGACCAGAAGCTGGTCATGTTCAAATTTAACTAAAGCTAAAGAGAGAAGCCTCTCCTTGGCTTTGAAGATATCCAGAAGCTCATCCTCGGATACTGAGACCTCGGCGTTTGGTCTTAAGATGATAGCTTTGCGGTTATCCGCAAATGGCAGATCCTCCACTTTTTCTACCATCCCAGCCTGATAGAAATCCTTGAGTATGGCAAGCAGATTGGAGCTGAATATCTTTAAATCCTCATTCGTGCTCAGAAGAAAGATCCCCTCCTCCTCCAGGTGAGGGAACACCAGACGCATGCTCCTGATCCGGGATTCGGGAATGCCGTTGCTCCGGTTGATGCTGTCCACCCGGGCAAAAAAGCTTTTAATCTCCCTGGCGATAGAATCCGCTTTGGTGGGATCGTAATCTAAGATCACCGGAAGGTTGGAGAGCACCAACTTCTTGCCTTGCTCAAGCTCCTCTTCGCTTTTTAAAACCGGAAAGGTGAAGGGGGCAATCAGGTCCTCTTTGGCTATGCTTCCCTCCGCCGGGAGACTTGCGGTTTGATACACCGAGGAGATGGGAAACAAAAAGAGGATTATGACAATGATGACCAGGGCTAAAACCGCACGAAAACCATAAATTAGGGTTTTGTGTTCAACGTTGTTCTTCTCTGAGTTGTTCCTGTGGAAAATTAACTTCTTTACGCTACTCATAGAAATTTAATGCCGTTATCCCGTGGCGTATACTTTTTTGTAATGTCGACTCAATTAATCTTAATCTTTTTTGTCATCGTCTTTTGCCTTCCGGGGAGGTGAAGCAAGGCTTTGTCGATTTTCATATTTTTCATAAGCTTTGATGATCTCCCGCACCAGGCGGTGTCTGACCACGTCCTTGTCTGAAAGATACACGAACTCTACCCCCTTCACTCCCGCAAGTATCTTCTGGATTTGAACCAGTCCGGAGCCTTTCTTGTTGTCTAAGTCTATCTGAGTTATATCTCCGGTGACCACTGCCCTGGAGCCCTCTCCCAGCCGGGTCAGAAACATCTTCATCTGCGCCACAGTGGTGTTCTGGGCTTCATCCAGGATGACAAATGAGTTATTTAATGTTCTCCCTCGCATAAAGGCTAAAGGGACGATCTCGATTACGCCCATCTCCATCAATTTGCGGATCTTCTCCGCGGATAACATGTCATGCAGAGCATCGTATACCGGTCTTAGGTAGGGATCCACTTTGGCGCGGATATCTCCCGGAAGGAAGCCCAAGCTTTCACCCGCCTCCACTGCCGGACGCACCAGAATCACCCTCCCTACCATTCTTTTCTTCAGGGCGGAGACCGCCATGGCAACTGCCAGATAGGTCTTCCCGGTGCCGGCAGGACCTATGGAGAATACCAGGTCATAAGATTGGATGGCCTTTATGTAATCCTTTTGACCTATGGTGCGGGGTTTTATCTTCTCCCGGGTGACTATGGAGGTGACGATGGAACCCACCTGCAGGTCGTTGAAAGGACCGATTCCGTTTTGTTTCACCATGTTGATGGCATAAAGAACGTATCTTTCTGAAAGATTATGATTCCTCTTGAGTTGATTGATCAGATCACAAAACAAAGTTTCCAGAAGACCTATCTCCTTTTCCTCACCCGAAAGGGTAATGGAGTCACCCCGGGCAACGATCTTGACATCGAACTGGTCTTCAATCAGACGAAGATACGAACCTCCCTGTCCAAAAAGCAGTCTCTGATCTGTGTCCCCTATGTCAATTCGTTTTTTCTTTGTCAAAATCTCTCTTTTTATCCTCCTTACCTCGAACCGCGGCCTTAAGTTATGCGGGTCGGATAAATCCGACCCCTACAATATGCGGGCTCGATTCATCGAGCCCGAATCCGTTCCAGAACCTAACTTAAGTTAGGTTCTGGAACTTCTCTAACTTACGCTGATCCTCTTTGTTATCCTCATAATATCACCAAATATTCTATTCTTTATCTTTTTTTACCTTTATCCCCAGCTCCTTTAGCTGTTTTGAATCCACCTCTGAAGGAGCTCCATCCATCAAAGATTGAGCCTGAGTGGTTTTGGGAAAAGCTATCACGTCCCTTATGGAATCAGAGTCGGTCATCAGAGCTATTATACGGTCCAGTCCGGGAGCGATGCCTCCATGAGGCGGAGCACCATATTCTAAAGCTCTTAAAAGAAAGCCAAACATCTTCTCCGCCCGCTCATCGTCAATGCCTAAAGCATTAAGAATTCTCTGCTGGAGTTTTCTCTTGTGATTACGGATGCCTCCGGAGGCGATCTCCGTTCCGTTCAAGACCAGATCGTATTGGTGGGCTCTTATGTTTACCCAGGGATGATCCTGGTGATCCAGCGAAAGAGAGGAGACAAATCCTTCCTCCAGTTTTTCCAAATCCTCCTCATAGGGCATGGTGACGATGTTATGCATGGCATCAAAGCGTCCCTCTTCGGCTTTGTATTCAAAAAGTGGGAATTCGTATACCCACAGGAAATTCCACTTGGTTTTGTCTATCAGATCAAATTTATGAGCTATCTGCAGTCTCAATTTGCCCAGAGAAGTGAAGACTACATTAGGTTGGTCGGCGATCAAAAATCCAATATCTCCTTCTTCTAAATTCAGCCCGTTGGCAATGGAGGTTTGCTCCTCCGGGCTTATGTATTTTAAGATGGGAGACTTAAAGCCTTCACTCAATCTGGCAATCCACACCAGTCCTTTGGCTCCAGCTTGCTTAACCACTTCTTCTAAGTTTTCTATCTCTTTGCGAGAAAGTTTCCCTCCTCCTTTGAAGTTGATTCCGCAGACGATCCCCTTGTTTTTAATGGTCTGGGAGAATACCTTGAACTCCGATGCGCTGACAGAATCTGTAAGGTCCCTTATCTCTAAATCAAAGCGGGTGTCCGGCTTATCGGTACCGTATCTTTCCATTCCCTCTTTAAATTTGAGGCGAGGGAAGGGGGGCTTTATTTCTACCCCTAAAACCTTTTTGAACACATCTGCCATCATCCCTTCCACCACAGAGAAGACATCATCCTCGGTGACGAAGGTCATCTCCATATCTATCTGGGTGTGCTCTATCTGGCGGTCTGCCCTTAGGTCCTCGTCTCTTAAACAGCGGGCGATTTGAAAATATTTATCGAAACCGGAGATCATCAATATCTGCTTTAAAAGCTGAGGAGACTGTGGCAAAGCATAAAACTTCCCCGGGTTGACCCGGCTGGGGACGACAAAATCTCTTGCTCCTTCCGGGGTACTTCTAATTAGAAGAGGTGTCTCTATCTCATAAAATCCTCGGCTGTCCAAAAAATCCCTGACTGCTTTTGTGGCCTGATGTCTAATTCTGATTTTGTGCTGAAGAGGTGGACGACGCAAATCCAGATAACGGTATCTCAACCTGAGCTCCTCATTGGCATTGGTCTCTTCTTCTATCTCAAAGGGAGGGGTCTTGGAGTCGTTCAAGATGGTCATTTTTTTAGCTATTACTTCAACCTCACCGGTTGCCAAGTCTTTATTTGCCATTCCTTCCGGCCTTTCGCTTACCTCACCTTCCAGGCTGATCACAAACTCTGCCCTCAAATGAGATGCCTCGTTCATGGTCTTTTGGTCTAAAAGATCCGGCTTGAAGACCACCTGGGTGAGACCGTATCTATCTCTTAAGTCGATAAACAAAAGACCGCCATGATCCCGCCATCTGTGCACCCAGCCATTTAAGATGACGGTTTTGCCGATATCTGCTTTTCTTAATTCTCCACAAGTATGCGTGCGCTTAAGATTTTGAAAATCAGTCAAGATTCACTCCCTCTTTAGATTTTCAAATGCTTCTTTTAAAGGCCATCAAGCCTGTAGGTCCGAAATCCCGCAGGGTTTCGGACAAAGGTCTTTTACAAAAGTTTTTTAAACTCCTTAATACTTAACCCAGCATCTTTCACGATTCCAGCCATAGTAAAAGCATTAACTGGATTTGCTCTTGGAATAGTAATAATACGCTCCCCGTTACTCATGGTGATATGCTTACTCTGCCTGGCAATCCAAAAACCTGTCTTTTCAAAAGCCTTAACCGCCCGCTCGTGATTCATACCTGGAAGTTTAGGCATATTTTATCCTGCCACCTCTACGTAACGGGACTCTTTACCTTTGCTTAACTCCTCAACGGTCTTCAAATATGCCTTTATAGCATCTTTAATATTCTCTAAAGCCTCTTCCTCAGTCTGCCCTTGTGACCAACAACCAGGTAGTCCAGGACACCAGACAGCGTAACCCTCTTCGGTTTTTTTAATGTTTACCTTGTATTTCATAAGCTCCTCTGCGTCCTTCTGTCTCTCCTTTATGTATTTTATCGCTTCGCCGCTGATTTTTTTCTAACTTAAAACATTGGTTTGTCGGGATATCCTTATAGGACATCCAACCTGCAAATCTTCCTTTCTCGTAAATAATTTTTCCCGTTCTTTTGATCTTACCCAGAAAATCAAGACAAAGGCTTGTCGGATAGTCCCGCCAAAGGCGGGACATATCCGACCTACGATTCTTTTCTTCACAGCAGATGAAGCTG
>JAGMBK010000096.1 GCA_023129805.1 Candidatus Zixiibacteriota bacterium
ATCCTACTGGGTTGACCGGTGCGGTGGTGCTTCATATTGGAAAGCTGGAATATATAAAAAAGACAGAAATTCCCTGGACCAATATAGTTTTATTTCTTTTGACGGTGTTCACCACCCTACTTGCTGGCGCATACATGAATCAGGCCGATCCGTTTTCTAATCCTCTCCTTATCTTCAAGGGCGTCTCATTTGCAGTTCCTTTGCTTTTGATTTTGACATTTCACGAGTTTGGACATTATATCGAGTCAAGAAGGGCCGGGATCAAAGTCAGCCTGCCATATTTTATTCCTGGACCCACGCTATTTGGAACTTTCGGAGCGGTGATAAAATCAAAATCCCCCTTTAAAACGCGTCGGGATCTTCTGAATGTGGGAGCCGCAGGTCCCATCGCCGGGTTCGTGATCGCTGTGATTGTTGTCATCATTGGACTATCCCATTCGCAGATTGTGGAGGAGATTTCTGGTGAGGGTTTGATTCTGGGAGAGTCGTTGATATTCAAATTTCTTTCCTGGATAGTGTTGAAAGATGTTCCCGAAGGATATGGTGTGCTTTTAAGCCCCACTGCCTTTGCTGGGTGGGCAGGGATTTTGGTCACCATGCTCAATCTTTTGCCCATAGGACAGTTGGATGGTGGTCATATCATGTATGCTCTTCTGGGAAAAAACCAGCGTAAGGTTGCCACAGTGACGACCTTAGCCCTGATCCCCCTGGGATATTTTCTGTGGATGGGGTGGTTTTTGTGGGTAGCTTTGGTACTGTTAATTAAAATCGGTCATCCGCCTACGTTAAATGATCAGGTTCCTTTAGGTACTAAGCGCAAGGTGATAGGCTGGCTGGCAATGTTTATCTTTGTTCTCTCCTTCACCCCGGTGCCCATCAAATGAGTTCACCTCTACGAGACAAGACCCGAAGTTCCGCTCCAGGGTGGATGTTATCATCCACCCCCGCCTTTGGTGTGAACCATGCGGTTCACACCAAAGGCGAGATTTCCGACCTGATACCGTGGGATGACGGAGACCCGTCTGGGATAACATCCCACGGGGAGCAGGGCCTTGGTGGAGACCTGAAGGTCTCCGCTACATTTTTACAATAAAATAGATGTAATGGGTGGAGCTTTAGCTCCACCCATCGTGAGGGCGAACCTGGAGGTTCGCCCCTATACATCCATCCTTTTTCCGATTTTATCGGTGAATGCCAAAAAAGGTGGTAGCCGCCCCGCCTCTGGCGGGGCACACCATCTTCGTCCCAATTGGGCGGCTACATTCGGTGTCTGTCGTGTCCCCGAACCCGACAGGCGAGATACTGTTAAAATCATGTAGAAGTTCGCCGCCAGGTCAGGGGACCTGGCGGACACAGAAAAGATTTTCTCGCACCCTGAAGGGTGCGGCTACCACATTATATGGTAGCCGCCAGACCAGTTGACTTCCTATGGATCCAAATGGACAAATGAGCTTTAGCCTGCGCAAAAAAATTTTTGTCACTGAATCTAAACTTTTTCATAATTGTATCAAAATTTACTTGACAACATGGATCAAAAAAAATAAACTTGGAAAAAAAGAAAACCAAATTCTATTTCAAGGAGGAGGTGAAATAGATGAAAAAGAGTGTGATTGGTTCTTTGATTTTAGCCGGCCTGGCTTTGCTTGTGATCTTTACCAGTTGTAGTCGAGAGAAAGCCATGGAACAACTGATGGCTGATCCCCAGATGTCTCAGCTTATCATGCAGAAAATCTGGGAGACTCCGGAAACCAAAGAACAATTAGTTCAAATGGTGATGGACGATCCGGAAAGCATGAACAAGCTCCGTGAATCCTTGGTGGCAGACTCAGCCAAGGCGGATATGATGCTGAACATGATGCTGGCAAACGAAGATCTGGAAGGAATGATAAAAGAGAAAACCGCAGATTTACATAAGAAGAAGAGAAGAAAATAAAAATTGGGGGCTTACCCTGAACCAGACAGTTTGGGGCTTGCATCTTGTCAACATAAGCCAGCATCCAACTTAAGGTGGGTGCTGGCTTATTGTTTTCTATGGAAGGCATTGTCCGCAGGATCCGTAGGAAAAATTTTGATCATTTGAATTTTCGCTCAGCCCCACCGTTGGCGAGGCTGTAGGTTTTCATTTTCTCTTCAGTTTTAGATTTCAAGTAAAAAGTAAGCTTAAAGATTGGTTCAGATCTTCCACCTTTTTGTTTTTTGAGAAGGTTATATTAAGCCACAGGAATATTGCAATTCAGGCCACTTATTTTAGCGCCCGGATCAGTAAATGCACCAGAGGGATGAGGAAAAGGATGATCAGTATTATGGCAATCCATTTAAAAAGTCGGGACTTGGGTTGAGGGAATTCGTAGCCACAGACGGGACAACGCTGGCTGTCTTTAGGCACCTCCACCGCACAATTGGGACATTCTTTTCTCTTACTCCCTATCAATTTTGTTGCCTCCTGTCCTTTCACTTGAGCTTTTCTCAGAAAACAAGCCCGCCGATGCACGGCATCATAGCCATAATTTTTCTCATCATAACTGGACAAATTCGGCCAGAATGTTTTCACTCTTTCTGAATAAAATAAAGGAGCACAATCAAAATCAGAGAGAAGATAGAGTCAACCAAGAAGAATTGGACCCCCAAGCCGGTGATGAAGCCGGTCAAAAGGCTTACCACAAAAAACAAAAGCAAAGCGAGAATGG
Source organism: Candidatus Zixiibacteriota bacterium (assembly GCA_023129805.1). The sequence continues at coordinate 2,688 of JAGMBK010000096.1, forward strand.
ATCCTATGATTACACTCCTATACTTAATCACATCTTTAGAACAGACAAATAAAATTATCCCTATCCAGATGACAAACACCCCTAACAGCTTGTAGGTGTATATAAAGAATGGTTCACCCAACCACAGATGCTCCATCTGAAAAATTCTGAAAACGCCCTCACTTGCCACTAATCTCCCAATCCCCCCCACCAGGAAGGCCAGGGAGATTATGAGAAGAATTCTTCTTTTGATCATTTTTCTTCCTCCTTTTTTTAAATGCCACCGATAGACGGCACCAGTGCTACAATTCTTTCGGGTCGAATAGATTTAATAAATTTCGCTCAGCCCCGCCGTTGGGGTGAACCATACAGTTCACCTCGTTGGCGGGGCTAACTTTCCCCTTGTGGATGATAACATCCACAAGGAGCATAATAAAATTCGTTCAGGTCCGCCTTTGGAGTGAACCGTATGGTTCGCCCCAAAGGTGGAATCAGTGCTAGGCCGTCCGAGGGAAGGATAAATCCAACCCCTACGACCGCTTTTAAAATTATTAAAAAGATTTAAAAAAGCAACCATTTTTATTGGTCTCCCATTGAATAAAGCCCTTAAATGGAGGCATTTGGGGCCTACCAGTGTAACGTCCAAGCTTGTCTCAGACGATCAAGAGGAGGTAAGGTCAGAAGTATGATATAAATGGGAATCTCAGCGGTAATACTCTCAGCAAAATTAATCATACTCCAATTAGCAGACACAAAAGAAGCGGGCAAAAAAATGGCTGATTTTTGCGATGAGCAGGCATAAATCACACGCTAAATAGGATTCCCACGCCCTGCTCAAATAGCGTGCTGGCGGGAAATCTGATGGCAGACATTAGTAGAAGCTCCTCCCTTCGTTGGCAACCAATGCGCTCCTCGGTTCACGGTGAATCCGCTACCCTATGCATTTATGTTATGGACGAAGGGTTCTTGACGAAGAAATAGCACCGTTGAGGAAGAGACCAAGTCTTAGAGAGTGTATGATTTGTATTCGGTCTCTACATCAGAATAGGTTTTTCAATTTGACAAGAACGCTCGATTTGCTTACTTTGGTTTAACTGGTAGGTTATTATGTATGAAGAAAAGGAGATTTTATGAGGCTGGCAAAACTTTCCCGAAGAGCAAATGATATGCCCCCCTCGCCCATAAGGAAATTAGTCCCTTTCGCTGATGAGGCAAAGAAAAAGGGCATAAAGATTTATCATCTTAACATCGGACAGCCGGACATCCCTACCCCACCGGAGTTTATGAATGCGGTTCGGAACTATGAGGAAGAGGTCTTGGCATACGGTAATTCCAAAGGAAGCCCAAAGTTCCTTTCAGGACTGGTGCAGTATTATAAGAGAAGAGGCATCCAGGTGGATGAAAAAGATATTCAGGTGACCACCGGAGGAAGTGAAGCCATAATCTTTGCCATGATCTGTGTAGCGGATGTAGGCGATGAGATCATCGTATTTGAGCCATTTTATACCAACTATAATGGCTTCGCCCAAATGGCAGATGTGAAGTTGGTTCCCATCACCCTTCAAGCAGAGAATGGCTTTCATCTTCCGTCACAAGAAAAGATTGAGGAGAAGATCACCTCCAGAACCCGTGCCATCTTGATCTGCTCTCCCAATAATCCTACCGGCACGGTCTACACCCGAGAGGAGATGGAGATGATAGCCCAGATTAGTAAAAAGTATAACCTTTTTGTCCTCTCAGACGAGGTTTACAGAGAGTTCATCTACGAGGGAAAACATACCAGCATCATGCATATCGAGGGCATCTCCGATCGTGCGGTTCTTTTGGATTCTATCTCCAAAAGATACAGCGCCTGTGGGGCCAGGATAGGTTGTCTGGTGTCACAAAACGAAGGGGTGATGGACGTGGCTTTGAAATTGGGACAGGCCAGATTATGCTCCCCTTCCATCGAGCAATTCGGGGCTACGGCAGCACTTAAGATCACAGATGATTATTTTGAAAAGATGGCTCTGGAGTATAAAAGACGAAGAGATACAGTCTATAATGAGTTAATGAGAATCCCCGGAGTGGTATGTCTTAAGCCCAGCGGTGCATTTTACATCATGGCAAAGCTGCCGGTCAAAGACATTGAGGATTTTGCCAAATGGATGCTTACCGATTTCAATCTGGATGGAGAAACCACCATGATCGCCCCGGGACCAGGGTTTTATGCCACACCCGGAAAGGGTCAGGATGAGGCGCGAATAGCCTACGTTTTGAATGTGGATGACCTAAAGAAAGCTATGAGAATTCTGGCTAAGGGAATCGAGACCTATAACAGCAGTCGGCAGACCGCGGACAGAAGATAATTGAGCTAAAAGTTGATGCGCAAAAGATATTTCATCGGGGTTGATTTAGGCGGGACTAATATCAAATTTGGCATAGTCTCCGACAAAGGTGAGATTTTATACAAGGGAATGCTTTCTGCACGGGCGAATTTGGGGCGAGATGCTATCCTTAACAACATAAACAAGGCTATCGAGCAATCGTTAACTTTCGCCAGGGAAAAGAAAATCAAAATAAAAGGCATAGGGGTTGGTTCGCCGGGAACGGTAAATTTAGAAAGCGGCAAAATTGAAGGTTCCTGTCCCAATATCCCTCAGTTGGTGGATGTGAATTTAAAAAGATGGCTTTCTGACTACTTTAAATTTCCCATCTACGTGGACAATGATGCCAATTTGATGGCTCTGGCTGAATCTAAATTCGGAGCGGCTAAAGGATACAAAGATGCGCTCTGTTTGACCCTGGGAACTGGAATCGGCGGCGGGATAATCTTAGATGGAAAACTTTTTCATGGCTCCAACTTCGCCGGTGCTGAATTCGGGCACATGAGTATATGCTCCAATGGGCGAAAATGCAACTGCGGCGGCATCGGCTGTCTGGAGATGTATGCATCCGCACCTGCCATGGTAAAAGACACAAAAAGACTTCTGAAAAGATACAGAAAATCCATTATCCATAAGCTAATCAAAGGGGATTTAGATACACTCACCACTGAGGTCATATTTCAAGCAGAGAAAAAAGGGGACGTTTTAGCCTCGGATGTGATAAATCAAGCCTGTACATATTTGGGGGCGGGTATTGCCAGCGCGGTTAATCTTTTAAATCCTCAAGTGGTGGTGATCGGCGGTGGTGTATCAGAAGGCGGACCAAGCTTCATCCGCAGAATCGAAAAAGAGGTAAAGATTAGAGCTTTTCCCTCTGCGACCAAAAGTTTGAAAGTGGTCAAAGCCAAATTGGGTAACGATGCTGGCTTCATCGGTGCAGCGATCTTGTGTTCATCTGCTGGTAAATAGATCAAATTAGAACCTCCCCTTAATCCCCTCCTTAAGAAGGAGGGGAAACTGTTCCCTTTCCTTTTCGAGGCTGTGTCATAATGTCATTCTGAGGCGTCAGCCGAAGAATCTCGATTTTGTAACTTATTGGAATTATTAGATTCTTCGCTTCGCTCAGAATGACAACTGTACGCTTTTAAAGGTTACGACACACCCACTTCAAGGAGAGGGTTAGGGGGAGAATAGGAGAAGCTGTCAACGGATTAAACGGATCGAGTGGATTGGAAAAAATCGCATCCGTTAAATCCGGTCAATCCGTTGACAGAAAGTAGATCGAGCATGGTGATAGTCTGCTTGATAATATAAATGTCAACCCCGCCTTTGGCGGGGTTGACCTACAACTTTGACGAGATATTGATTTTTCACAAAGAATAACTTAAAAAGGAGAAAGGCGCTGTGGAACTGTTAATAGCTTTCGGGACGGATGATGGCACCAATTTGAATGATGATCATGTCGGCATGGC
>JAGMBK010000097.1 GCA_023129805.1 Candidatus Zixiibacteriota bacterium
TCAGCCACATAGGCTAAACTGTCCTGAATAAAAACACCATAAGTTTTACCTGGGGTGTCGTAACCGCCAAGCAAGCTTGGATCGGCAGGATTACTTACATTGATTATCTGCAAACCACTATCATCATCAGCCACATAGGCTAAGCTGTCCAGAACAAAAACACCATAAGCTTTACCTGGGGTGTCGTAACCGCCAACCAAGCTTGGATTGGCAGGATTACTTACATTGATTATCTGCAAACCACTATCATCATCAGCCACATAGGCTAAACTATCCTGGACAAAAACACCATAAGCTAAACCTGGGGTGTCGTAATTGCCAACCGAATCTGGATTGGCTGGATCACTCACCATAATTATCTGCAGACCACTGTTGTAATTAGCCACACAGGCTAAGCTGTCCTTAACAAAAACACCGCGAGCCTCACCTGGGGTATTGTAACTGCCAACTAAATCAGGATTGGTTGGATTACTAACCCGAATTATCTTCAAGCCTGTTGTTCCATCAGCCACGTAGGCTAAGCTGTCCTGAACCAAAACACCACAAGCATAACCTGGGGTATCGTAACTGCCAACCAAACCGGGATCGGCAGGATTGCTTACATTGATTATCTGCAAACCACTCCCAAAACAAGCCGCATAGGCTAAGCTGTCCCGAACAAAAACACCACGAGCATGACCTGCGATGAGGTAGGTGCCAACCGAATCTGGATCGGCTGGATTACTAACATTGATTATCTGCAAACCGCTGTTCCAATCAGCCACATAGGCTAAGCTGTCCTGGATAAAAACATCCCGAGCAGAACCTGGTGTGTCGTGACTGTCAATAAAACTTGGATTGGCTGGATCACTGACATTAATTATCTGCAAACCACTATAATCATCAGCCACATAGGCTAAGCTGTCCTTAACAAAAACACCATAAGCATAACCTGGGGTATCGTAACTGTCGACCAAATTTGGATTGGCTGGATTACTTACATTGATTATCTGCAAACCACTCTGACGATCAGCCACATAGGCTAAGCTGTCCTGGATAAAAATGCCATAAGCATAACCTGGGGTATCGTAACTACCAACGGAATCTGGATTGGCTGGATCGTGCACGTCAATTATCCCCAACCCTGCATATCCATCCGCCAGATAAACATAATCGTCCTGAACAAAAATCCCTTCACCTCCTCCGTGAAGGTAAAGTCTACTCACAAAAGAAGGGTTAGCTGGATCAGAAACATCCAGGATCACCAAACCGTTGCCAAAAGCACAATAGGCATAATCACCGACCACCTGAACGTCATTTACCTCAGTCCAGAGGATGCTGGAAACATAGGTGATGTCGTTGGCAGAGGTTGGTTGAACTAAAAGAAGCGTTACAGACAGAACTCCCACCAGAACGAAAAAACATTTAAGCTTTTTCATCGAAACCTCCTGCGCAAAAGGTTGAGCTGGTTCGTCAACAAGGCATAAAAAGCTAATTGGCCTTTACTGCATTCAATTTAGAATGAACTTAATCGTTCAACAATTAAAAGTCAAGGAGATTCTGGGAAGCTATGAAAGATCTTCTGATGTATTGACATTAAGAAATGTCAATGTTCTTTAGCTACGAGAATTCCTATTCGCTGAGCATCAAAATCGCAAGACCGTATGGTCACTCTCGCATTCGCTCTTTTTTCTCCAACCCTTTTAGGACAGAATCCAGCACAGCGTTGACAAATTTTTTAGAGTCTTTATCAGCATATTTTTTCGCCAGCTCGATTGTCTCATCTATGCTTATGGTGGATGGGATGTCGTCAAAGAATAAAAACTCGCAGATCCCCATGCGCAGGATATTTTTTTCAACTGTGGCGATTCTGGAGAAATCCCATGATTTGACGTGATCTTTTATCAGTTTGTCGATCTCTTTGATATTCTGGACAACTTTAAAAAAAAGGGACTGAGAGAATTTTTTCGCCTCTGATTTGATCAGACTGGGAGAGATGATATCATTTGAGATCTGCTCAACCTCCGTCCCCGAGATATCATAAGCATACAAAGCCTTTAAAGTCAGTTCACGTGCTTTTCTTCTGGCAGACACGGGTCAAAAAGAGTTTAAAGTTCAAGGTTGAAACTCCCTGAATCATGGAGTCTCTGGCGCGCCCTGAGTGGTGGAGCGATCTTTCTTGAATTCGGCGGATACTCGGTAGCCTGCGTTTTGCTTCTGCGCATCCTAAAAGGTGCGGCCACCTTTTTATCCTTGTTCGTCACGGACGCCTCGTCCGTGACGGAAATGCTGTTGGTAACGGACGAGGGCATTCGTTACCAACGAGAGAGTAAGATTTTGGAATAAAAACTTCTGTTTAAATCTGTTCAAACAACTTCGTCATCTCTATGGCAGAGAGCGCCGCATCCCAGCCTTTGTTGCCCGCCTTGGTGCCTGCCCTTTCGATGGCTTGCTCCAAATTATCAGCGGTGATCACTCCGAAGATGGTGGGCACACCTGTCTCCAGCGATATTCTGGCGATCCCCTTAGCTACCTCATTGGCGATATAGTCAAAATGAGGGGTTTGACCTCTGATCACGGTTCCCAGACAGATGACCGCATCATACTTTTTGCTCTTTGCCATCTTGTAAGCGGCGTAGGGAATCTCAAAAGATCCTGGCACCCACACTATGGTGATCTTTTCATCCTCTGCACCATGCCGCCCCAGACAATCTAGGGCTCCATCCAGAAGTTTTTGAGTGATAAATTCATTGAACCGGCTGATGGCGATTCCAAAATTCTTTCCTTTAGCGTCAAGTTGACCTTTTATCTCTTTTGCCATGAAAACTCCTTTTTTAGATTTTTTTCAAAAAAGCTTTCCGAACTTAATCCGATCTTTTCTTTGTTGTCCCATTGATACCCATAATCTGTGGGGAACCATTTTCCCTTACCTTTAAGAGATGCCCCAGCTTGTCCCTTTTTGTCTCCAGATATTTGATGTTCTCCGGGGTGGGGGAAACTTCGGTGGGGATTCTCTCCGTAACCTTGAGCCCATATCCCTCAATCCCGATGATCTTTTTGGGGTTATTGGTTATGAGCCTTATGTTGGACAGACCCAAATCCACCAGAATCTGGGCACCGATGCCATAATCGCGCAGATCCGGATCAAAGCCCAGTTCGATGTTTGCCTGCACCGTGTCCAGTCCGCAATCCTGGAGCTGATAAGCCCTTATCTTATTGGATAACCCAATCCCTCGTCCCTCCTGTCGCATGTATAAGAAAACTCCCAGACCTTCCTTTTCGATCATGCTCAAAGCATGGGCAAGCTGATCGCCGCAGTCACATCGAGCCGAACCGAAGACATCCCCGGTCAGACACTGCGAATGCACCCGAACCAGCACATTCTCCTTTCCTTTCACCTCTCCCTTCTCTAAGGCTAAATGATGATGTTCATCTATCATGCTTTTGTAAAGATGAAGCTTAAAATGCCCGTATTTGGTGGGGAAATTGACACTTACGATTCTTTTCACCAGCTTCTCTTTCCTTATTCTGTATTCGATCAGATCTTTTACCGAGATGATTTTTAAATCAAACCTCTTTGCCATCTCCAAAAGGCTGGGAAGACGAGCCATACGTCCGTCTTCATCCATGATCTCACACAGAATCCCAGCCGGATAAAGTCCAGCCAGTCGAGCCAAATCCATCGTAGCCTCGGTATGTCCGGCCCGGCTCAATACCCCACCATCCTGAGCCTGGAGAGGGAAGATGTGACCGGGTCTGGCCAGTTCCTCCGGCAAAGTTTTTGGATCGATCAAGGTCTTTATGGTCTGGGCTCTGTCATGGGTTGAGATGCCAGTGGTGGTGTTATACATGGCGTCCACCGACACGGTGAAGCGAGTGCCCATCTTGGCAGTGTTGACCTTCACCATGGGGGATAGGTCTAACTGTTCAATCCGCTCTCTGGTAAGGGGAACGCAGACCAATCCCCGGGCAAACTTTGAGATAAAATTGATCGCCTCCGGGGTCACCTTCTCCGCCGCCAAAATCATGTCCCCCTCGTTTTCCCGATCCGCATCATCCACCACGATAACCATCTTGCCCTGTTTTATATCCTCAATCGCCTCTTCTATGGTATTTAACTCCGACATTGTTATTTCTCCTTTTTCCTTTTTCGTAGGGACAGGGCTTGCCTGCACTGAGCCCGCCTTTGGCGGGAGAAGTGTCCCTGTCCTGACTTCAACGAGGACAACCATAAAGGTTGTCCCTACCTTAATCACTTCAAAGGCCCTTTAGGTTCTTTTGTCAGCTGTATGAATCCCCGGGTTTTGGTAGCCGCAGGCTTTAGCCTGCGTTTTGTATTCACGCACCCTAAAGGGTGCGGCTACCACCCTGCGTAGGGACATGGCTTGCCTGCACTGAGCCCGCCTTTGGCGGGAGAAGTGTCCTTGTCCAAACTCAAAGTAAGACAGCCATCCCGCCAATGGCGGGATCCCTACGTTGATACTAAAAAGAGGTTACCATCCTTTTTCTTTTAACCACTCCTCCGTGATCTGAAACTTGCCCTTTTGGACGGTCAAAATCCTTTCCACATATTTTCCGATCAAGTCTGTCTCTATGTTAACCGGATCGCCGATCTTTTTCGTTCCGAGAGTTGTATTTTTCATGGTAAAGGGAATAATCGAGACAATGAACGAGGTTTTGAAAATTTGAACCACGGTTAAGCTTATTCCATCAATTGCCACCGATCCCTTCTCTACGAAATGGCTTTGATATTCTTTGGGAGACTCGAACTCAAATATATAGCTTTGGTCTTTTTGGTTGATGGATTTTATCCTTCCCACAAAATCAACATGACCGGAAACCAGATGCCCTCCCAGACGGTCAGATATGCGGAGAGCTCTTTCCAGATTCACAGAATCTCTAGGTCTGAGTTGATCCAGGTTGGTTCGTCTTAAAGTCTCCTCCACCGCTTCGACGGTAAAGCGGTTATCTTTTACTTCTACCACCGTCTGGCAGACGCCGTTTATGTTTACGCTGTCACCAAGCTTCAAATCAGACAAAATCCGGGAAGCTTTTATTCTCAATCGCAGGTTAGTTCCGCTTAAAGAAGTCTGCTCAATTTTTCCTGTTTCTTCTATTATACCTGTGAACATAATGACTTATCAGTTTTCAGTTTGCAGTCATCTGCCTACTGCTTACTGCCTACTTTTGATCTATCTTCCCTATCTCTTCTATTATTCCTGTGAACATGATGACTTCTTAGTTTGCAGTCATCTGCCTACTGCTTACTGCTTACTGCCTACTGGCAACTGCCTACTGGTAACTCAGCAGGATACCCAACCACTAACAGAGCATCTCTGGATTGTTTGTATTCACAATTCGTCAAAACTATCGAATCAGATATCTTCTTTATTCTCAGATCACCGAAAGGCTCATCTCCGTTGCCCCACACCTCTGGAGAGATGAGATACCCGATTTTGTCCACAAGTTTTTGTTTAAGAAATTGGGTCGTAACATGAGTTCCCCCTTCTACCAAAAGACTGGAGATACCTGCTTCTCCGGCTTTTTTTAAAAGCGAAACAAGATCGAGTTGTCCGTCTTTTCTCTTTTTTATTTTCCAGGTCTTGAATTCTCCCTGCTCTTTTCTTTTCACAGTCTCAAGGTCGGTGGAGGCTAAGATAATATTTTTGTGCACATCTTTTCTTATTTTTCTCAGTTTGCGCCAAATCTCTCGCCAGGTGCCGATGAGAATCACCTTAGGTTTGGCAGAGTGGGCTGATCCGAGGAATGGCTTAAGGGAATCAGTTTCAGTGGCGCCTGCATCACACAAAACAGCATCGATCCATAACTTTCCAAATTGAGTGAGCTTTGTAGAGAATCTACTCTGTTTAACATCCGACCATTCAGTTCGGTGAATGATTCTTCCATCTAGGGTTTGAACCACCTTCAGCATAACAAAAGGAAGCTTGGTGGTGATATACTTAAAATAGACTTCATTTAATTTTTTAGCCTCCTTTTCCAAAATCCCCAGGCTTACCTTGATTCCATCTTTTTTCAAACTCTCTATACCCTTTCCATTCACCTGAGGGTTGGGGTCAGTTGTGGCGCAGACCACCCTTTTTATTCTGCTCTGGATGATCAGATCGGTGCAGGGTGGGGTTTTACCGAAGTGACAGCAAGGTTCCAGATTAATGTATAATGTGGCACTTGTGGCTTGATCGCCACAGGCTTCAAGGGCAGTTGCCTCAGCATGGGGACCGCCGAACTTTTGGTGAAAACCTTTGGCTAAGATTCTATCTCTCTTCACCACCACGGCGCCCACCATGGGATTGGGAGAGGTTTTCCCTTCCCCTTTTTCTGCTAACTGAAGCGCCATCTGCATGAATTTTTCATCTTTCACCATGTGGTGAGCTTGTCTTTCGACTTCCCTCGGGACAGTGAGCTTGCCGAACTGTCGAACCATTTTAAAACTTCCGTTTTACCTCTCCCCCTGTTTCCCCT
>JAGMBK010000098.1 GCA_023129805.1 Candidatus Zixiibacteriota bacterium
CGTTTCTGGTGAATATCCGTCATCAAAAGTCGGGCTTTGTGATTGAGTTCAGGCAAAACCCGATCATTGAAAAAGACCATGCCAACGGATATGAGAATCGAGGCGACCAAAGCAGGCAAAATCAGGCGGTAGATGCTGACTCCGCTGGCTTTGAGTGCAGTTATCTCATTATCCTGCGACAGCCTTCCAAAAGCCATCAGGGTGGAGACCAAAACCGCCATGGGAACTGCCAGGGCTAACATCCAGGCTAAGTTCAGCCCGAAAACCTGTAGGATGATGAACGCATTCAAGCCCTTGCCGATGATCATGTTTAAAACCTCCAGGATGAAGTCCATCACCAGGATGAACATGATCACCGAAAGCCCAAAAAAGAATGGTCCGATGTGCTCTTTGAAAATGTATCGATACAATATCTTCATGGCCTGCTTATTTTCTTTCGGATCCGAATATAAGTTTGCCCTTTCGCATGCACAAGCATTTTTGTCCTTGACTTTGATCGACCGGATGCTCTATATTATTAACTCTTAAATTTCTGGCACGTTTGAGAAAGAGTCTGAAGCACCATAGAAAATGAAAACTTTATTTGTAAAAGATCTGAAGCCGGGCAATGAGGTAACTGAGTGTTTTGTGCTCCGTAAAAAAGAGATCAAGGAAAAATCTGATGGTGAAAAGTTTCTGAAGCTGGAGTTAGGAGACAGAACCGGAAGGATTGAGGGGGTGGTGTGGGACAACCCGGAGCAGATCTATGGTCAAGCCCAGACCGGTGAGATCGTGAAGATCAAAGGCTGGGTGAGCACCTACAAAGAGATCCCTCAACTCAAGGTGGAAAGGCTAAGAAAAGCCAAAGAGGAGGAGATCGACCTCTCTGATTTTTTGCCTGCCTCAGAGAAGGATTTGGATTCGCTTTATCAGGAATTTGAAAAAGTCGTCTCCACCATCCAAAATCACCACCTGCGAAGGCTTCTGGAGCTTTTGTTGGAGGATTCTACTCTGATGGAAAAACTTAAGAAAACTCCCGGGGGCAAGCTCTGGCATCATGCTTACGTGGGTGGACTTCTGGAACATACCCTGAAGGTAGTCCAGATTTGTGAAAAGGCGGCAAGCATGTATGAATTGGTGAATCGGGATCTTTTGATCACCGGAGCATTGGTTCATGACATCGGAAAGATAAGTGCCTATTCCGCCAGAGGATTTTTTGATTATACGGATGAGGGAAGGCTGGTGGGGCATATAGTTTCCGGGGATGAGCTGATCGACAAAAAGATTCAGGCAATTGAGGGCTTTCCTTCTAATCTGGCTCTTCAGCTTAAACATCTAATTCTTTCACATCAGGGGCAACTGGAGTTTGCCTCGCCGGTAGTGCCCCAGACCATCGAAGCTGTCATCCTGCATTGTGCGGATGAGATGGATGCTCAGGTGGATGCCTTCACCCATATCATAAAAACGCAGAAATCCAAAGGGAAACGATGGAGCGATTGGGTTCATCTCATAAATAGATACATCTATCTGGGAGAAGAAGAGGAAAACGAATGACAGTTTGCAGTCTGCAGTTTGCAGTCTGCAGTCTGCAGTTTACAGTTTTAGGGGACTGGAAAGGTGGGACTCAAAATACAGGTTAGATTTTAACACCAATATGGTCACATTTCAAAAATCGGTTTGATATTTCTTATTTCGATCTTTTTTGAATTTGATTTTTGGAGGAGCAATGGGCTTTCTTGATTTAATCTCAAACGACATCGGTATAGATCTGGGGACGGCAAATACGCTGGTCTTCCTGCGGGGTCAAGGCATAGTGTTAAATGAACCTTCGGTGGTGGCGATTGAGGTCTCTTCTAAAAAGGTGGTGGCGGTGGGGAGCGAAGCCAAGAAGATGGTGGGAAGGACCCCGAGAGAGATAATGGCTATACGACCTTTGAAGGATGGAGTGATCGCCGATTTCGAGATAACCGAAAAACTTCTTTCCGACTTTATTCGTCGGGTGGTGAGGCGCCGATACTTGATGAAGCCCCGCATCGTGATATCTGTCCCTTCTGGAATAACTGAGGTGGAGAAAAGAGCAGTGCGCGATTCGGCTGAAAATGCCGGAGCCAGGGAGGTGTTTTTAATTCAGGAGCCCATGGCTGCAGCCATCGGAGTGGGATTGCCGGTGCATCTCCCCTCTGGAAACATGGTCATAGATATCGGGGGAGGCACCTCCGAGATTGCGGTAATCGCCTTAAACGGCATCGTCAACAAGATCTCCATCCGAATCGGTGGAGATGAGATGGACGAAGGCATAATGCTTTATTTGAAGAAAAATTATAATCTTTTAATCGGGGAAAGAACTGCTGAGGAGATCAAAATGCAGATCGGCTCTGCCTATGCTCCGGAGGAGGAAGAGAGCATGGAGATAAAGGGAAGAGACTTAGTGGCGGGAATTCCCAAAACCATGAAGATCAGCTCGGTGCAGGTTAGAGAGGCTTTAAGCGAGCCTTTGGATGCCATCATAGAGGCGGTAAGACAGGCTCTGGAACAAACCCCCCCGGAACTTTCTGCCGACATCCTGGACAAGGGGATAGTGGTCACCGGAGGAGGGGCTTTGCTAAAGGGATTGGACAAAAGATTGAGAGAGGAGACTAATCTTGTCATAAACATAGCCGAGGACCCGCTTACCTGTGTGGTCAGAGGAACTGGCGATGTGCTGGAAAACATGACTCAATTTTCCAAGGTTCTGATCAAAAGCAGAAGGGATTAAGAAAACGACGAGACAAGCAATTTGTAAAAAAGTGCCGGTATTTTAAGCCGGCACCTAACTTAAGTTAGGTGCTGGCTTTTTAAAATGAACAAAGTGGAGAACGTCGCACAGCCTTCAACTGCGTTCAGGGTAAACAAGGTGTGACGCTGGATTGCACCTACTTTTTATTCAAGAATAGGACTTTCCGGTTCTTTTACCTCACCCCCCATCCCCCCTCTCCATCCTTCGACAGGCTCCCTTCGGGTCTGAGCCTTCCTTCGACACTGAGTCTCAGGACGAAGTGCAGGGCCGAAGACAGGACGGTGACAGTTCGACTTCGCTCACTGTCCCTGAGCAAGGTCGAAGGGAGCGAAGTCGAACCGTGAAATGGAAAGGGGGAGATGCGGGGTGGGGGAGTAAAACTATTTGATAAAAATCTAAAAAAGGACATGTAGGTCGGGCTGCGTCCGGACGAGCGGACGCTCCCGTCTGGGTGGGCGAAGCTGCCCGACATCACTGAATATAAAAGATGTTTTTACTTTGTACAAAAAAGGATTAAACCTTTTTAAGTCCTCCTGTGTCTATTTAAGTGAAAGAAAAGGATATGAAAGATGAGAAAGACTCAAGCTTGGTGCGGAGATTCAAACAAGGTGACGAGAAGGCTTTCGACCAGTTGGTGCTCCGTTATCGGAAAAAAATCTACGATTTGATATAGAGGATGGGGAGAGAACCAAAGTTCCCTCCACATCACCAACCGGAATTCCCTCCTCACGGAAATGGTCCTGGGTTCTGAAGGTTGATGTGATTTTGTGGTAATCCAAACGAAAGCCCGGAGTCATTTTTCCTCCGGGCTTTTTTTAATGCAAATATGTATCGGACGCCCAGGAGCATTTTTTTTACGTTCCTTTCCATTTTAGTTGCTGTTACGAATTTGTCCCCCGTATCCAAACTCAGAGATCCACTGGTTGCATCGGGACTACAAAGTTCCCATGCAACCAAAGATGCGTTAATCTATGGTAGAACGTTATTGCAACCTCTGGATGCATCCCGCCAAAGGCGGGATGCCCGTTCGCTTCGGGAATTCCCCCCCCGCATTCTGCGGGGGATCTTCAGACTTTTCCCCAAGCATCAGAAGATATCTTCTCTCTTGAATGCCGCCCAATCTTTTTTCCCAAAAAGTGTCTGATAGTATCTTATCCTCCTGTTGGGGCGGGGGTTGCACCCCTGCCCTTTTTCTATGGTTCGACAGGCTCACCACCCTGAGTTCATCGAAGGGCGGACAGGGGTACAACCCCTGTCCGATCTGTGGAAATGCTTCGCAACTGTTTCTAATACTCTTAAGTAGCTTAATCATACCGCATCAGTGGACGCAAACAAACGGGGTTTTTTATTGACAATTTGAAAAAAATGTTTATCCTTGATCTAATCTTATGCTTCAAGAATTGATCCTTATATCCATATTCGGTGGACTGGTTGCCCTGGACAAAACCGAGGCATGTCAGACCATGTTCTCCCAACCCCTTTTGATCGGGCCCGTTGTCGGTTTTCTTCTTAACGATTTTTCTGGGGGACTTGTGATCGGGATTTTATTTCAACTGGCCTATCTGTGGGTTATGCCCATCGGGACTGCCACCTTTCCTGATCCAGCAGTGGGGACGGTGGTGTGTTCTTGTGGGTTTGTCATCTTGAACCGATCTTTTCCAGACAGTTCCAACCTCATTCTACTTTTGATCCTTCTTTTTGGCATCCCCTTCAGCCTCTTTGCCGGCTGGAGCTTGATAAAGCAGAGACAGCTTAACTCCAGGCTTCTGCAAAAAGCTGACCTTTGTGCGGAAAAAGTCAGAATCAAAAGGTTCGGCTACCTTTTCTTTTGGGGACTTTCTGGATCGTTTCTTCGAGGGTTTGTTATCACCGGATCAGGCATCATTTGCATTTTGATTTTGCTCAAACCCTTAGTCAGACTTTTAAGTTTCGTCCCGGAGCCCTATCTTCAGAACTTAGAAATACCAATCTGGGGATTGGGAATTGGCACCATGATTTATCTTTTCGGAAGAAAGAAAAATCTTTTGTGGTGCTTCTGGGGTGTATGCCTGGGAATCATCTTCCTTTTGTTTTAAAACGATTTATCATGCTTGACATTCGTATGAATGTATACGCATATGCCAAAAATCTCAAGATTTGATCTTTTCCGTTTGTATCTGAGAAGCTTCTTCGTTCAGACCGGATGGACCTATGAGAGGATGATCGCTCTGGGTTTTGTCTGGATATTGATCCCCCTGGCGAAGAAGCTATTCTCATCTGAGCAGGAGCAAAGGGATTTTCTCAAACGACATCTTTTAAGTTTCAATGCCAACCCATATCTTGCCAGCTACGCTGTAGGAGCTGTGACAAAATTAGAGGAAAACAAAACACCTCAAAAGCAGATCATCAGATTCAAGGATTTGTTGCAAGGTCCTCTGGGAGCTTTAGGAGATAACCTGATCTGGCAAAACTTAAGACCAGCCTTATTGATCCTGGGTCTGATTTTAACCCACAGGTTCGGTGTTTATGGTGCTTTGAGCTTCTGGCTGATGTTCAATCTTCATCAAGTCTATCTGAGAGCACGGGGCATTGTGAAAGGATACACTTTGGGCTTTGGGATATCTTCTGATCTGAGTAAAGGATATCTGCAAAATATGACCAGATGGAGCGGTCGGGTGGGCGCAATTTTTTTAGGTATTCTCTTAGTCTTCAAATCGAATCAGATGGGAAAACTGCCATTTCAACCGGAGAAGACAATTCTTTTCTTTTTATTCATCCTATTCTCCTTTCTGGCATTTAAAAGAAACATAAATCCCGGTTATGTCTTACTTTTCTTTCTGGTCTCTTTCTTGGTGATAAAAGCAGCATTTGGCTTGATTTAGTGTATCTTTTGTATTTTGTCGTAGAAATATAAGAACAGTAGAGCTTTTAACGAAGGCGAAGATTGTAATTTACCAAAAAGTTCTGTCACCATCATTAAATGAATTGGCGGTATGGTCGATATTGGATGTGTATAACAAGCTTGTACCATCAAAGATAAAACTTAGCCAGATCTTTGTCTTTGAGGCGGTATTGCTAAATCAATTTTCGAAAAAGCGGTTGCTTTTGCGGTTTCAGTGGATCAGATCATCTAGGTAAGATCAGCAAGCTTTCCGAAAGAAGATTGGAGTGAAAAAGATAGGCGATTCAGTGAAAGGGAAGTTCGCCTTGAATGGTCAACGGATTAAACGGATGGAGCGGATGTTCAAAAAGATTGTTAAATGGCAAACCATTCAGAGAGCAAGGCTCTTCAAGCTGAGCTTGGTTACTGTTACCCTTTTCTTTTTGAGTTGTACGGAGATGCCGGTTGTCCAGCAGGAGGTGTTCTACCCCCAGATCAAACAACCAGCAGTGACAATTAAACTCCTTAAGACAAAAAACAGCTTAACTGTAAGCTCCAATGGATCATACCTCATCAGATGTTTTCCCCGGGAAGGCGAACCATCCATCTATTACGCCTCAGCGGAAATGCTGATGAAACTTTCTGATGGTGGAATAAGCTTAAGCCAGAAAACTCAAGGGGAGCTGGAAACCAACCTGCATAAGGTCTCATTTTCCCCCAAAGATGACGACGTCTGGGTCTATCTGAACGGCAAGCCATATCGGGGTTTGTTGGAGATAACCACAAGTAAGAATCCTGGATCGCTTCTGGTTTTGAATCTGATTTTTGTGGAGGACT
>JAGMBK010000099.1 GCA_023129805.1 Candidatus Zixiibacteriota bacterium
TTAAGGATCGAGCGGGAAATGAGACCAAAATAGAAAGGGAGTTTTTTGTCGTCGGGAAGTAGGATGGTTATATGCAGAAAGAACGTGTTGGAAGATTGCTTTTTGTAGAGTAATTTTACGTAGGGCAGGGCTTGTTCCTGAACCATGTGGTTCGGGACTTGTCCCTGTCCGAACTCCGAGGCGGACAGCCATCCCGCCGGCGGCGGGATCCCTACGATAATTTCAATTATTCTAAAAGATAAAAAAGCCAGGGAGATTGATAAAACAATCAAGGGGTTTACGTTGGTCAAAATCAAGGTCATTGTGGTAGGTAAGACCAGGGAGGGTTGGATTAAAGAGGGGATCCTTCATTATCAGAAGCTATTGAAAAAATATGTGGAGCTGAACCTGGTGGAGATCAGGGAGGAGAAGATCACCAAATCCAGAGACACCGAGATCATCTTAGATGCTGAAGCCAAAAGAATTTTGAGATACGTGAACAAATCCAGTCACGTGGATCCATCGGATTTGCGTATTGCTTTGGACGCAAAAGGTAAGAGCTTAAGTTCGGAAGACTTTGCCAGACTGTTGGAAGAAAACTTAAGCCGAGGATATAGTGAATTTGTATTTATTCTGGGTGGAGCACTGGGGTTATCCCTGAGAGTTCTGGATGCCTGTCCCATTAAACTCTCACTTTCTCAGATGACCTTTACCCACGAGATGTCAAGACTAATTCTTCTGGAGCAAATCTATCGGGCGTTTTCCATCCTGAAAGGAACCGGGTACCACAAATAAAAATTTCGCTGAAGACAACCATTCAATTGATTTTGGGTAAAGTGAACTTAATTTTGAGGACACTACGGTTTTATTCCGGTGCTTTGTTCTGGATACAATTCTGAACACCTCTCCGAGAAATGTGACGTTTCGAGCTTGCCCTGAACTCTGCGGTTCAGGGCTTGTCTGGGACAGGTAAACTGCTGTTGGTTATTGCAAAGATGAAATTTTAAGATGTAGTATAGAACCAGAACCTAACTTAAGTTAGGTTCTGGTTCTTTTTCGTTCTATTTTATGGTAGATGAAGTATTATATCAAATGAGAGCCGCCAGGTCAGGTCTAAAATTCGGGGAAAAGATCGGGAAAAAAGCTTTGCACGCCCAAAAGTCTTTTCTTTCGAGCCTCGGAAAGCTTCTCCTTATCCTGTCTTCAAAGCTCGAATCTATGAGTTCAAAGACAAAGGAAAAGAGACTTGAGCCTTCTTCCGGCCTCCCCGACCCGGCTTATAATAGGACCTGATCTCTGGCGACCCTCCTTGGATTCTTACAAAAGTTTTGCGTTTCTTACATTAATCACGCGTAGGCAAGCCTTTACGGCTTGCCAGCCAAGCCATGAAGGCTCGGCTACGCAAAAAACTGAGCTCCTAAAGAACCAATTCCCGCCGTATGTTAGATCATTTATGGTTAATAGTATTTAGCATTTTCAAGGACTTTTTTACCAAACCCTTTAAGCTTTACTGTGATGAACGACTCTAAAGATTTGGCTCTATTTTCAGATATGACTGAGGTTATTCATTGCATTTAAAGTTTGGTCTACGTCTTTCTTGTGCGGTATCATCCCTCTCATCCAGAATGGCTGAAAAGTTTTTTTGAGCTTTTCGATTCTTTCAGCAGTCACATGTGGTTTGAAAGGGATTCTACCTTTCCTACTTTGTCTTTTTGTTTTTTCATCGGTCAACCGCAGGAAGTTATCCATAAATTTCTCCTTTGCGTATGCATCCGTCCGGATTTTATTTCAAAAGAATCATCTTGTTCGTCTTCTCAAAATCCTCAGCAGAAAGCTGATAAAAGTAAATTCCGTTTGAGACAAAAGTTTTCTGCTCACTGGTGCTGTCCCAGGTTATCGTATAAGTTCCTCTTTTTTGTTCTTGATCCACCAAGGTCTGAATCTTTTGTCCTAATAAGTTAAATATCTCCAGTTTGATATGTCCATCCCGGGGAACAAAATATTCGATCTCAGTTGTGGGATTGAAAGGGTTAGGATAGTTCTGCTTCAGGCTATAATTTGAAGGCGACCTTTCTGTGAATTCATCTTCTACGTCTGCCGGGCTGACAAAAAAATCGCAGGTCATAGTAGGACCAGAATTAGAGATACTGGTCACTTCCACGTAAGTTTCGGTTTCCGCATAGCTGTGGCTGTTGGGAGTAGAGCTTCCGTTGAATGTTCTATTAGTATCGTTTCCAGGATAAGGGTCGTTCGAGTAATTCACATAGCCAAAGGGAACAGTTGATTCTAACTCCCATAATCCATCAGATTGTTCCAAAGCCACTTTATAGTAACCGAATGTGGTGTGTCCCTGATACCATTCATTGTCGTTTGCTCCATAGTCATCTATGCTCTCATCTACGTGCCAGATCAAGAGCCCTTCAGATGGGAGTGCCGAATCGTAACCTGTCTTCTGTCTGTTTACTACAAGAAAGTATTCACTTAGTGGGGAACCAAAGGTCCAGAGCTTGTAGACGACAGGAGAGTTCTCAATGGCTGGAATCTCTACGTCGCTGGTGTTGCTGGTAACTACGGTTGGGGTTACGTATCCCAGTTGGGTCATACACCAGGCGTCCGGATGGGCGGGGGAGTTTCCCAGAGAGCCGTTCCAGCTCCCCCCAGCCATCAGGCTCCATTGTCCTATTCCGTATGAACTATTGTCCGTATCATAAAAGTCGGGCAGTCCGAAAACATGACCTAACTCATGACAGTAAACTCCGCAGGTCATGTCATAGGGGGATTGCCAGTACTCCGGCTGCATGGTATAGTCTCTCACTTTTACCCCGTCCGCCGCCGTCCAGGGCCAGGGTACCGACCATTTATGCGACCAGATATCATCTGGACTGTAGGGTGGGAATTCTGCACCTGGTCCTGCATGCACCACCACAAGAGCGTCGACGTACCCGTCGGAATCGTTGTCATACTGCGAGAAGTCTACCAAGGGGTCTGCGAGGTCAACCAGATCCTCTACCAGTTTTTGCGAATTTTGGGGATAGCTTCCGTACCCATAATTTCCGTTGACGTAATATGCATACGTCTCCGGAGCAGTATTCCAACCCGTGGTAGAAGGTAGATTGACCGTAATAATGTCCAGCGCTCCGTAAGAGATCTCCTGATAGTAGTGATGCACACATCCAAATTGATTTTCAAAAATCAAGGTGTCGAAAAATGACCCATTGACTGAAGAAGAATTATCCGAAAATTCCACCAGAAGAACTAATACGTTATAATTTCCCACCGGTCCGGTTCCTGTAGGGTAGACTTCGCTTACCGGATGCAGACTGGGTTGATCAATTCCTTTTTCCTGCATGAATCGGAGGTTTTGAAGATGCTCCGGTATGGCAACTTCCCCCGATCTCATCTTGTTCTCCAAATTCGGATGGGGCGGCATGGCAAAGGATTTAAAACTTGTCACAGCTAATAAGAACATAACCAAAAATATGCGTAATAGGAGATTCGAAGCAGGTTTGACGGTATCGATGCTGGAAGTGCGAAACTTGAAACTAAAATGAGTAACTGTCGAGGTTTGAGCTTCAAGCATCGAGCCTCCATACGAGTTTCGCCAACGATAGCCGAGAGTCGAGCAAATTTCATCTTCATTTCTCATCTTCTCCCCCCTTTTTCGATCCCAATATCTTAGAAACTATCAAAGACTTCAGCCAAATCAGCTAATTGCAGGAGCTATGCTCGGGTATTTTCAGGTGGTGTCCCGAACCGAATCAGGCTCGGGACGCCACCTGACCTGAGCTCCGGAGAGTTATTTCTTAGTCTTTCTTCGGGTAGTCACTTTCTTTCTCCGGGTAGTGGTCTTGCGAGTGTTTCTGGTTTTCCGCATTCGTCTCACCCCCCTTCTTAGTTTAGAAACGGAAGCCATTGGAGATGGCTAAACTAACCCCCTTGCTTCTGGTGGGCCACAACCCTTTTTGCATGGCTATGCCAAGGTCCAGATGATATGCACCCAGGTTAAATCCTAATCCGTTGGCAACGGTCACACCTTCATTTCCTCCGATGGAGACGCCACCCCGCACATCCAACCAGCTTAAAAGCCGGTATTCTGCTCCAAGAGAAGCACTCAGCTTCTTGGATACACCCATTCCCTTTTTGAAACCCTGTTTTAGATCAAAAGCCAAAAGCGACCTCCTACCCTGATAGGCCACTCCCACATGTATGAGTGTGGGCATGCGGGTGATAAAGGGATCAATCTCTTCGGTATAAGAATGTTCCGTGACCAAGGAATCCACATCAAAGTTTTCCGCTAAAAGTGAGTCTATTTGCACCTGATATCCTCTTTTTTCAACCTCTTCATCCCATTTGATCTGGTTTATCAGATTGATGAAGGATAAACCGAAGGTCCAGTTTTCCCTATATTTCAAAGCCAGCCCAAAGTCCAACCCATATCCTTTTCCACCTTCAGCCGACTGGAGGGCGAAATCACCTTCCCCAGTTACTCCGGTCTCTAAAGCGAAGACTTCACCTTCTGCTTCTTTCACCTTTTGATAGGCTAGTCCCCGGATGTACCTTGCATTTATTCCACACAAAATTTCTTTTCCCTCTTTTTTCCAAATGGATCTACCATAGGAAAGACCTACATCCACCGAAGCGAAAGCTTCTCCGTCGGATTCTGAGAAAAGTATGGTATCGTTGATTTCATTTCCGAAGAAGAGAACATGAATTGGGTCTTTGGGAAGGAGAAGATCGGACGTTCCTCTTCCCGAAACGGTGAAAGCGAAATTTCCCCAACAGATGCCCAGAGCTGAAACATCGGCATTCAATGAAAGGTTGAACCCTTCTTCGGGGATCGAATTCAGAATAGTCTGCTTGTCCTCGGAGGTGAGAAACTTACCGTTGTATTCATTATAATGTTTCAGATTGAAGCTATTGTTGTATGCGTTTATGCTTAAAGAAAATAACAGCAGGCTTTTTTCTGATCCTTTTGAAAATCCTAAGTTGGCCGGATTCCAGAAGACCGACTCCACTCCTCTGGCGATCTGAGTATAAGCTCCAGCCATTCCCACACTTCTACCAGAAGATAACCCGAAGGCGAAAAGCGGCTGACCGGTGAGCAAAGTTAAACTAAATATCAGAATGAATAATTTAAACTTCATCTTTTTATTCCTCTTTGTTCTTCACATTCAGCTCTAAATAAGAGGTTATCTTTATGAAGTCTGCCGCGGAAGCCTTAATCGTTTGTCCATTAGTCCCCGGAAAATCAATATATCCCGCCATGTAAAATGGTACACTCGTAAATACCTGAAGCTCCTGGTGAGTTACATTTATCTCAATCTGAGAAGAATTTGATTCCTTCACAGAACCATCATCGTTTAGCTCCCCTCCCGGAATATTCACCGGACCGATGACCAGATCCGGATTTGAAAAAAGATTCTCCAGATATTGGGAGAAAAATATTTTTGCTTTCGCCTCCAGAGGGAGATGACTTTCTATTTTTAAGATCACCTTACCGAAGTTGATCTGGTCCTCGATCAACTGCCTCACATCATCGTCCACCTCGTTGGAGTCTTGGTCTATCTGCACCTGACAGGAGTCCAGAATCAACTCCCAAGGAGAGCTAACTATTATTTTGCCAAAGAGGAAATCCTCCTCACCAACTATACCGAAGGATTGACCGTCTCCGCAGATGATCTCTCCTGTTACGGTAAGACTCTCGGGAACCGGGTTGAGAAGCGATTCCAACTGATCCTCGAAGATGGAGGTGATTGCGGTTCCAAAGGGACCGCTCGCTTCGATCTCTGCTTGAAGACTCAACTCTTGACCCTTCTCCCCTTGGATGATCACAGACAAATTAGCTGGAAGATCGACCCCATTGTGAATTTCCAGATTCAAACTGGCATTGGTTAAGTGTGCTGATTCAAAACCTGGAGGAATCTCTAACTGTCGGGTGATTTGATCTATCTCCACCCGGGTTGACTCAATTATACCGCAAACCTGGCTAAAGACTATCTCTGAAACAATTATACCCACGCTGACTGAATCTGAAGATTTAAAATCAATCAAAGCACCTTCTGATCCCGGTGACCAAACTTTTGTCTGGGCCGTAACTTCATTCCCTTCGTTTGGTCTGAACGTGTATCCATCCAGCACCAAACTTACGTCAGAATGACCTGAAGCTGGCAGGTAGCGCATAACCGATAATATCTGGTCATCCTTTTCTAATTCAGGAAAATCAACCTGCACGTCTGCCCCTAAGTTGGTGAAATTGCGCAGATTTAAGGAGAGGCTTCCACTTTTGATCCGGGCACTGTCGATGATGCTGTTAGTAGGGAGAAGTATCACCTTCTCCCGTGATAGGTCAAAAGAGGAAACTTTAGCTCTTCCTTGAATAACCCTCAAGCTATCAAAGCTGAAGTTCAAAAGCAGATATTTGTTCTCCAGGGTTTGAATCTCCCCACCGGGAGTAGATACTTTTATTTGAA